>JBBKWP010000146.1:0-24510 GCA_037968995.1 Candidatus Xenobia bacterium | reverse complement strand
CGATTGGTACAGCGGGCACACTTACACGGCCGATCCTGAAGTCCTGAAGATGATCAAAGCCATTGCTTTGGACTCGGAAAGACCGATCAAGGAGAGACAAGAGGCGTTTTCTTTTCTGAGCTACTGGCCTAATTCAGAAGGCCCGGCTATAGCCGTCAAGCTCCTCCAAGATCCCAAATCTGGCCTGACCGATGATGAACGGAAAGGGATGCTGCAGACTCTGAGCTATGGCCTCTACGGTAGAGACGAGGTGCTCGCGTGGTTTCGAGAGGAGCCGAAGATGCTCGAGACCCACAAAGACTTGGTCATGAGCACTTACACCTTCCCCTGCTATCGAGATGAACTGGCCGTTCTCATCGAAAACCCTCAGATCTCGCCCGAAGTTCAAACCGAACTGAAAGCGTATTTCAGCGAAGGTGACAAGGCGACGCTGAGGCACTTCAGCGACCAGATCGGGCGTTGGCTTGTGATTAGCGGCTACTTGAAGTCAGATTCTCCGTGAGGCTCAATGGATGTAACCCCCTTTGGGGAAACTTACAAAGACAGCGACTCTAAGAAATAATCCACTCTAAGGGAATCGGGGGGGCGAAAGCTTCGACCGAGTCACTCGACCTCATCAACAATGTGCGGCCTTGTTGCTCAATGTCCACGATTTGGGGATGACCATCGTAATCGGTGCCTGTAACGCTCAGCTCCCCCTGCGGTGACAGAGTGATGGTCCGGCCCTGCTCCCATTTGGGTCGCGAATGGTATTGTTCCCCCTCGAAAAGGGTTAGCACGGTTCCGCCGCCTTCAGGAAATGTCTGTTGCCAGAGGTCGAGGTCGCCCTCCTTGTTGAGGATGCGAAAGTTGACCACAACCTCGTCTTGGTCGTAGTCGGGGCAGACGTAGCCATACCCTTTATGTTCGATCGTCTCTCCCTGGGGTGAGGTGATCTCTAGGCCAGATTCGCCGGGTTTGTCGGCGACTGTCAACCCACTGCGGAAGAGGATTCTATCGTCGTGAGTCACGCTCGGTTCTCTAAAAGGTTGACGATAAGATGAAGCCGACTGGCCGGGCTTGAGATCCGAGTAGTCTCTGGGCGGGTCTGGTTGCGATACCAGGAGTTTGGTTTCAAGCTTCTCTATCGAACGATGAGAAGTCTTTACTAAATTGTTGGTGTCCCATTGTGAAATCTGCATTGTCGCCTCCTGATAGAATCATTGAAGCAATTTTTGCTGGAGGCGCTCTGTTATCTCTCTAGGCTTAGATTGCCGATTTGTAAACTTCTTTAACGCAAGGTCTTCCTTTCTGGTAACTTGCCAACTCATCACTTACGATAGAAAAGATGATTCCAGTATGAGGTGATGATGTGTTCGATAAGGTTTTGTCTTTTAGAGTCCAAACGCTTTTAGCGCTTTCGTTGCTGTTGCTTCTCAGCGCCTGCTCCCCTTCGCCGGGCCCGTCTCAAACAGCCGAACCCGTGAAATCCCCCATCGGGCAATCCATCCCCCCGGTCACCGCGCTTACGCCCTCGGGCCCTTCGTCACCGCAGGTCACGGCCTCGACATCCCCGCCGGCCTCCCCCGCCATCACCGCGTCGGCCTCACCACCACAAGCCGAAGAATCGGTGGATGTCCTTATCGTGGGGGCAGGCCTCTCTGGACTGAGCACAGCCTACAACCTTAAAAAAGCGGGCATCAGCTTTCGCCTTTTGGAATCAACACCTCGGGTCGGCGGGCGTGTGCGGACCGGAACCTACCCCAACAAGACCTCCGCTGAGGTGGGCTTGGCGGAATTCTGGACGGGAAATCCGGCCATCGATGTGGCCAAGGAACTCGGGGTCGAACTCGAGTTGGTAGAGCCCGGGCTCTCGACTTTCATGGTGGACGGTAAGCTTTACCCCTTCACTACCTACAACTCCAATCAAGAGTTCATCAAAGCGAGCCTGGGGTCTGAGTACCCGGCCTATGAAGCCTGGGACAAAGAGATGCAAGAACTTGTCCACAAAGTAGAGTCCGGATCTATCCCTCCCGAGATGATGAAGCTCAAGGATGTCTCCTTCGAAAGTTGGCTCGAGAAAGCCAAGATCTCGCCCTTAGCCAAGAAAATGGTCAAGGCGGTCCTCGAGCCAGAAATCGGCACCGGTATCGATAAGATTGGAGCGCTCGATGGAATTTCTGAGTGGCATCTTTTCGTCGGCAAAGGGGCGACGCCCAACCATGCCGTCGGGGGAAATCAGAAACTCACCGAAGCCATCGCTAACCACCTCGGCCGCGAGAACATTTCCCTGAACACTCAAGTGACCAATGTCATCGACGGCCCCGACGGAGTGGAAGTGCGCGCGGTGGACACCGAGGACTTTTCCAACAAGACTTTTCGGGCTCAATACGTGGTCCTGACCGTGCCGCTCTACCGACTGTTCGAAATTCAGTTCGTACCTAGGCTCGACGAATCGATCTATCAAGCCATTCACAGCCAAGGGTGGGGCGCCTACTTTACCGCCCACTGCCTGCTCGACAAGAAAGCCGAAAAGTTCTGGACGGTAGACGGGGTCAGCGTTCTACCGATTCTGACTGGCGGCCGACTGGGTGTCATCTACCCGGGACACGACGGCGGACCCAAGGATGAAGTGATGATCAATCTTTTGGTCACCGGCAACCCGGCTGAAATGTACAACGCCCGCACGATGTCGTTAGACGACGTCCAGAAAAGCCTGGAAGACGGCATGGAGTCCACCTTCCCGGGCAGTAAGAAGATGATCAAAAGCTGGACCTTCTATCGCTACCATCCTCGGGCCATCGCCTCCTGGCCTGTGAAACGCTCACGATTCGACGACCTGTCCAACGGACTGCGAAAAGCGCACGGGCGTCTCTATTTCGCGGGAGACTTCACCGAAAGCAGTCACTCCGACGGAGCCATGAAGTCGGCTCAACGGGTGAGCAGCCAGATCCAGACGATCATGAACAAAAAATAGCACCAGCGAGCCCAGAACCAAGTATTTTCCTCCTTGGCGCCGAACCGAACGAATCTATGAAAACTCTGAACGTCCTATGCTTCTTCGTCACACTCGTCCTCTCAACGACTCTACCGGTCTCAGCCCAGAGCGACGCCGGACGGTCTGAGGACCATAGCGCGGCTCTGACCGCTCACCGTCCGAAGATCCTCATCATGGTGCCCAATAATTTTAAGTGGCCTGAGTATGCGGACCCGAGGCGGATCTACGAAGAAGGCGGTCTCGAGGTCGTGGTGGCGACCATCGACGGCCGGGAAGCCACGCCGGACCCCCGAGATTTTGATACCTACGAGGGAGTTGGGGCGGCCCACGCCTCTCTCTCTTTTCAGCAGGTAGTTGTCGATGACTACGACGCGATCACCACAGTGGGCGGAAACGGAGCGTGGGAAGACTTCATGCCCAACAAGGAGGCCCATCGGGTGATACGGGAAGCTTTGGCCAAGAACAAGACCACGGGATTGATTTGTGCGTCCACCGGAATTTTAGCGGTTCTCGACAATTTCGACGGTAGCCGAGACCCTATTGTAAAGGGTCGAAAAGTCACTGGATACTACAAAGTGGAGGCTATGTTGCGTGAGTTGGGCGAGGTAAACTTCGTAGATGGGGACCCCACGGAGATTACCGTCGTATCTTGCGGCAACCTGATCACCGGACGCAATCCTGAATCATCCATTCTTTTCGGAGAAAAAGTGCTGCAAGCGGTGACTAAAAAATGATGAGACGCTAGGAGGCGGTAGAACAGATCTCGTTCTCGTTCGGACGACGACAACGGACGAGCATTCCCGTCCGTAACGCCGGAACAAACTCCATCGCTTTCTGGAGGACCTTGAGAAAAGGCATCGCTAGAAATCGTCTGTAGCCTCGGAAGCGGGGACGATAATAGAAGTTTCCCGCATCATCGAGCCCTCTGACACCTGAGGTAAGATAAAATGGGAGAATGTCCCAGTAATCCGGGTAGCCGGCATACTCCACCTCCATGCCAGCACGGACCGCGAAATCTCGCAGTTCTTGAAGGGTGTACTCTCGGAAGTGCCCTGCCCAACCTTGCGACGGATTCCCCACGATCTCCAAAGGCGTTCGACCCACGGCTAACTTGATTCGATTGGCCAGTCGGGCAAGATTGGGGGTTGTGATGAGTAAACGTCCCCCGGGTCGAAGAAGACTTGATAACTCTGGAAAGAGGCCATTGGGATTTTCCCTAAGATGCTCTAGGACCTCACTGAACACAATCAAATCAAACGGTTCGAGACCTGTCTGTAAAGGAGTCTTGGTCAAATCCCACTGACAAAAGGAAACGCCTTCCCGCTCCGCACGCTCTGCGTAGTCAGGTCCGTAATCGAGGGTGGTGACATCGAGGGAAGGACGAATCTTCTTTAACAGAAAACTGAATTCACTGGTCCCCAACTCCAAAACCCTGAAGGATCTTTCCGAGTTGGACTCCACCATCGGTTCCAAATGGCGCACAAGTTCGAAAAACTTATAGCGCGACGCCCTATAGTACAACTGCTTCTCGAGCGTAGTTTGGCGTGCTTCACAGGCTTCATACTCTCGTTGGAATTCCGTGAGCAGACTCATGAGAAGGCCGCATAGGGTACGGAGTGGGGACTGCCCCATGCTAATTTCACGAGTCAGAGTTCGTTGTCTCGATCGCGACCCCTCCCCCTCCAGGATGCACTCCCAATTTCCTTCCCATGAAGGCTCCTCGGCCCCTGGGTGTCGAAGCCTTGGTCTATGATTCCAGAGCGTGTATCTCATCCTCTGGACCGCGTCGAGGTTCTCAATCGCGTGGTCAAAGTCGCTTACTCGGTTCGCGACTTGGATTCCGTGTTGGAGATCTTGATGGATCACCTGATCGAACTGTTTGGTGCCGAACGCGGTTTTATCATGCTCGTAGATCCGGATTCTGGGGCACTCGAGTTCCGAACCGCTCGAAACTTTTCTCGCCAAGCCCTCTACGATACCGACTTCCAGGTCAGTCGTTCGATCGTTTTCCGCTGCTTTTCTTCCGGAGAGGCGCTGCTGACGTCCAACGCCCAAGACGACGCCCGATTTCAGGACGCTGTCTCCATCAAGGAGATGGGACTTCGTTCAGTTATCTGCGCTCCACTTCTCAACGAAGACGGACCCATCGGCGTCCTGTACGCCGACAATCGCGCGCGATTGGGCGCCTTCGAGACCGAGGATTTGTCGTTCTTGGAAACCTTCGCGGGGCAGGCCGCGGCAGTGCTCAATCGCGCCCGCCTTCGAGCGGACCGGGACAGGGTTCGAGACCTCTTCAGTCGCTACGTGTCCGAATCCGTGGTGGAACAGATACTGGCTCGACCAGATGAAGCCCTGAGCGCCCACCGCAAACGCGTGACGGTGATGTTCTGCGACTTGCGCGGTTTCTCACGCCTGTCAGAGCAGATCGGACCCGGCGAACTTCTCACCTTTCTCAACCAACATTTCGAAGCCACCACGGAAATCATCTTGGCCCAAGGGGGGACGGTTCTATCTTTTATGGGCGACGGACTCCTAGCCGTTTTCGGGGCACCGTTGGACTTGGAGTACCAGGAACGCAAAGCGGTGACCGCGGCCAAAGCCATGGTGAAGAATGCCTTGGAGCGCAATCTCCGCATCGGCGTAGGCTTGGCTACCGGTGAGGCCGTTCTGGGAGATCTAGGTACCACCCGTCGAAGAGAGTACACCGTCATCGGAGATGTTGTGAACACCGCCGCTAGACTGGAAAAGTTGACCAAGGAAAAGGGCGAATCGGTGCTCTGCGACGAGGAGACGTTTCGCTGCTGCGGGTCACTGCACGGAGAAGCGCTGGGCCCCTCGCGGTTAGACGGAAAGGACACCACCGTCTTGGTCTTCGCGCCTTGACGGAAACTCTACTATGCCTTGGTTCGATTACACCGCGAGCGACCGTGATGGAACTATGGACCGAGGAAGAATCGAAGCCGCCGATCGTGGATCCGCAAGTCGCGAACTGCTGGGACGTGGTCTTTTCGTTCTAGATGTCGCGCCGTCGGTGAACGGTCTTCCGCTCGCGCCGGTTCCCGACGAGGCCTCTACAGAGAGCGGGACCGGACTGGTTCCCCACCCCAAGGCCTTGGCCGCCTGGGACCAAGACGAAGACAACGTAACTGAAACCGTGGCAGTGGACCACAAAGCGCAGATTTCCAAGGCGATTCCAGCGTCGGAATCGCCCCACGATGCAGGTAAAAACCTACCTGAGAAGCTCAAACTCTTCTCTCGCCCACAAACCTGGAGCCGCATGTCTCGTGCTCTCTATCTACGCCAGATGCAAGTTATGTTCGACGCGGGTATTCCTCTCTACAGGGCCGCTTCCGTGCTGGGCCAAGCTCCAGAGCAGAAGGAAACCGTCAACGAGAAACTTCGTGAGATCCCTTTAGATCTAGAACGTGGCCGAGTCCTCTCCAAGGCCCTCGAGCGTTCAGGGCTCTTCAATAAATTGATCGTGAACTCGGTCCGACTCGGCGAAGAAAGCGGCCGCCTGGACTCGATCTTAGAGGCGCTCTCGACCAACGAGGAACGGGGGGTTCAACTCACCCGCGCGTTGGTCAGTCGCCTTACTTACCCCCTGGTAGTCCTGATTAGTATGACCGGGGGTCTGGTCGTTCTCGGCCACGTCATGAGCCGCGTCATGTCGGATCTTCCCGCTTTTCAGAACAACGCACCACCGATTCTGAAAATCTTCTCTAAAATACTTCAGCACTGGTCTTTCTTTCCACTGATCCTCCTTCTGCTGATGGGATTGGCTGCCTTGGCTCGCGCGGTCTGGCGCCACGACGAGGCCCGCAAGCTTATCGAGCAGAGCGTATTTGGCCTACCCATGGTGGGACCACTTCTCAAACGGCTGGAAGCAAACACCGTCACCGGTCACCTGTCACTCCTTCTGACGGCAGGCCTACCTTTGGACCGTGGACTCGGGCTCTGTGCGGAACTCGTACGCACAAGGCTCTTTAGCCTCGCGCTTTTGAAGGGACAGGAAAGCTTGAGAGGTGGAGCGGAGTTGACCCAAAGCCTACAGAGCGCAACGCTCTTTCCTGAGGACGTGTTGGCCCTCGTTCATGCCGGAGAGCTTTCAGGATCTTTAGAACACAGCCTCAGCACCGCAGCCAAGTACTGCGCCGAGGAAGTAGAGCGTACCCTTGAGATGGTTCTCGCCGTTCTAGAGCCATTGCTGGTAGGTTTCTTAGGGATCATGATCGGAATCGTACTTTTGCTCACCTTCGTACCGATTTTCTCCTCTCTCAAAGATTTGTAGGAGGCGCTCACACCGAACGGGAACCGTCCGTCATGACAACCTACGACCCCTTGAGCCGGGAGGGCCTGATCCTAGACCATCGTTTTCGGTTGGGAGCGTTTCTTGGATCAGGTGCGATCCACGGGGTTTTCTCCGCTTGGGACTTGCTCGAAAATCAGGCCGTCTGCGTAAAGATCCCGCGCCTGTTCCTGCGCGAGAATGAGGGGTTTTCTCTTCGCTATCGCCGCGATGTGCTCAACGTCATCATGCATTCCCATCCGGGCTGGGTCACCCCTAACCTGTTAGGTGAGCACGACGGACACCCGTTCCAAGTCCTACCGTTGGTAGAGGGACAAACGGTACCCCAATGGTTTGATAGTGTGGGGCGTGACGACCGGTTGCTGCTGGAGGTGATGAAACGCTCCCTCTACATCCTCAGCCAGATGCACCGCATCACCGGGTCGACTCACGGCGGGATCAAACCCGAGAACTTGCTTATCACGTCTAAGGGAGAACCCCTATTCCTAGACCTTGTGGGTACCGGTCGACTGGAGGACCATTTCACAGAGAAAGCACAAACCGGGCGACCGGTTTATCATTCTCCGGAACAGTTGGTGGGCGAACGCGCAGGACCGGCTTCCGATCTCTACTCCTTCGGACTGGTCATCTATCAGGCTTTGGCCGGACGCCATCCTTTCGCGGCGGGCCTCGATCAGACAGACGCGCAGGACCGTCCGGAACGCCTCTTGACGTCAATGCTCGAACAGCTTCAGGGAAGCCCGATGAGCGCCTCGAGCTTTCGCGAGGACGTTCCCCGCTGGGCCGACCGATTCTTATCGCGATGTCTCCTGCCCCGCCCGGACGAACGGTTTCAGACCGCCGAAGAAGCCCACGACTGGCTACGACACCACTCGGGAGGCCTTGAGGCCTCTAATTCCGAGCATCGCCCTCTACCTCCGGCCGGGCGCGAACAGGAGATGGCCTTCTTACTAGAGTGTCTAGAGGATATTGTGAAAGACCCTCCCCAGGGCTCTGTCATTCGATTACACGGAAGTGTTGGAGTTGGCAAAACCCGTTGCACTCAATGGTTGGCGGACCAAGCTCGTCGTCGAGGGGTTCACCTTATCGATGTCCACCGCTCCCCGGAGAGCGGTCTGAACTTGCAAAGCGTCGCCAACGCGCTGATGAGTCAGCGCACCGCCGAGGTAACAGATGCTCGACCGGTTGTCGAATATCTGATTGAGGCGGCCTTAGACGAGCCCCAACTGTTGCTGCTCGATGACATTCAGAGCTGCGACGAGACCCTGGTCTGGCTGCTGGACGAACTCAACAGCGTGGTTTCCGACTTGAGAATCCTGGTGGTAATCAGTGAGGACGAATCGCCTTTTCGCACAGAGGCTGCTAAGACTTTCGTAGAAACTCTCGATCATGTTCTTATCTTGACCCCTTTAGATCGCCGAGCTATCGCCAACTTGATCGAAGAACGATGTTGGTCTCCACCCTCAGCAGCCTTAGCCAGTTGGGTCCACAAAGTGACTTCCGGCAACGCCTTGGCGGCCAAACTGCTGCTAGACTATCTGCAGGCGCACGGCCATTTGAAGGACGACGTCGAACTCGACTGGGCCAGCAGCCCCGCCGTGGATAGACCGGACTTGGAAACACTTTTGGACTGGAAGCTCGGGACCCTCTCCGCGACCACCCGGCTCCTCTTGGAGAGCGGGGCCGTCTTGGGAGACCCATTCAATCTTTCCACCTTGCACGCCATCACCTATCATCATCCTGAAGAAGTTGATGCAGCTATGAGCGAAGCCGTGAAGCTCGAGCTTTTAGAGGTGGGATCGCGCCACGGGCCGACGAGCTTTGCCTGGTCCCACCCACTCTACCGCAAAACACTCACCCGGCAGCTTCCGCCGCGTCGACGCCAACGCATTCACCGACTGGCGGCCGCCTTCTACTCACGGGGAGAACCGGAGCCAAACAAACTCGCCTACCATTTCTTTCGATCTGAAGACGATCAAGAGTTCTTTCATTGGGGCAACCTCGCGGTCGCGAAAGCCCGTCGCTTGGGTCGACGCGGAGAAGCCAATTCCTGGTTTCTCCAGTTGATCCAGCGGGTCCCAACCCAGACCTGGCTCGGACCAGACCTCGCGAGAGCGCGGCAAGATATCGCAAGAGATCAGTCCGAGACCTTGGACTTCTCTGTCTGGACTCTTTGGTTTGCCGCTCTCTCCGGTCGAACGTTTCAAGGCGATGTCGAGGAACTCGATATCTCAAACCCGCTTTATTCCACCCAGGCCCTGCTGAGTGCCCGGCTAGCCTGGACCACCTGGAGAAAATTCACCGTACTCACCTTGACGGAAATCGATGAGCAGAGCCGAAGAGACCCCAAAGAAGCGACACTATTTCAAAGAGCCATCACGCTTTTGCGGGCGGAATGGTTCCTGAGATGCCAAGACGGGGAACCATTTCCAGGAGAGACCGATTAGTACTGATATGACCAAAAAGCTGTTAAAGACCTTTCAATTCATCCTTTTATTGGCACTTGTAGGAGGAAATCTTCTCTCACCGGTTGTGGCCCAGATGTTCGGCGACCCGCATACGAAGGTCCAAATCATGGTTGAAAAGTCGGTCCTCGGCCCCGGCGAATCGCTTCGCGGTGTCTTCCATATGACGATGGAAGACGGTTGGCATACCTACTGGAAGAATGCCGGCGACGTGGGGCTTCCTACGGAAGTGAACTGGAAACTACCTGAGGGTTGGACCGCGGAACCGCTTATGTGGCCGGCCCCGGAATATCTCGATACATCTGGGCTCATATCCTACGCCTATGAGCATCAAGTCAGTATACCCTTTGTTCTCAAACCGCCCACCACCCCGGCTCCAGAGGGGTTGCAAACGATGAAGGCAACGCTTTCGTGGTTGGAATGCCAAGAGGCATGCATCCCCGGTGAAGCCGAACTCGTCTTTTCCGTCGAAGTCGGAACAAGCCCTACAGAGGGGCCCGAGGCAACCAAGGTTCGAGAGGCTTTCGAGGCCCTTCCGACGGAAAGGGACGACATTCTAGTCAGCCGTGACGGCCAATTTCTGAAACTTCATATCCCCGCCGAATTAGGTGGCCCCGAATCGACCTTTCGTTTTTTCCCCGCGGCAGCGGAGATGATCCAGGCTTCGGCTCCCCAAGAACTGTTGACGGACGAGACTGGTGCTCGCAGCCTCAAACTGCAGACCGACACCAACGCGGAAAAGGCGACCGAAGAGCTTTCCGGCTTACTGGTCTCCACCCAAGGCGAGGCTCGTCAGGCTTTCAGTTTCAAAGCCAAGGTTCTCGCCGACGCACCGATTCCGCCCCAACCGGCCTCGGCCGGTACTATCCTTTTTACTTTGGGGCTGGCCTTTCTTGGCGGCATGGTTCTCAACCTGATGCCCTGCGTCTTCCCGGTTCTCTCCTTAAAGGTCTTAGGAATTGTCGAGCAGTCGAGAGAAGAGGGCCGTAAAGCCTGGCATCATGGGGCCGTCTTCACCTTAGGCGTGCTGGTCTCGTTCTGGGCCCTGTCCGGCCTGCTCTTGATCGTGCGGGCCGCCGGCGAAGAGGTGGGCTGGGGCTATCATCTTCAGAATCCTGTGATGATAGCGTTCCTGGCAGCACTCTTCTTACTCATTGGGCTCAACCTCTTCGGAGTTTTCGAAGTTGGAGAGAATTTGACACAACTGTCCAATGTGGCGGATAAAAAGCACGGATTCTCCCACTCCTTCTGGAGCGGCGTCCTCACGACTTTAGCCGCCACTCCTTGTACGGCTCCCTTTATGGGTGGCGCAGTGGGTTTCGCTCTCTCTCAATCCGCCGCCGTCGCGCTTTTGGTGTTCACGGCGTTAGCTTTGGGAGTGGCTGCTCCGTACATGACACTCACCCTCTTTCCCCGTCTACTGGAGAAGCTTCCGCGCCCCGGTGCCTGGATGATCACCTTCAAACAGATTTTGGCTTTCCCGATGCTCCTGGCTGTGGTGTGGTTGGTGTGGGTGTTCGGAGGTCAAGTGGGAAGCGATCGCATGGCCATGCTCCTGTTGGCTCTGGTCGTTCTTAGCTTCGCCAGTTGGGTCTATGGAAAGTGGGGCACTTCGTACGTCGACAAGACGCGACGTATGGGCATGGTCGCCAGCCTTCTGGTGACCGTGGCCGCCATCTCCCTAGGCTATCAAGCCTCCCGCGAGGATCCCGGCGCCGAACTTTGGCAGCCTTATAGCCCGGCCTTGGTCGAGCAACTCGTTAGCGAAGGCAAGCCAGTTTTTCTCGATTTCACGGCCGACTGGTGTACCTCGTGCAAAGCCAACGAACTGTTGACGCTTTCTCGGAGCGATGTCACGGAGACCTTCCAAGACCTCGGTGTAACCCTCGTCAAAGGCGACTGGACCAAAAAAGACCCCGTCATCACGGCGGCCTTAGCCCAATACGGCCGGGCCGGTGTGCCGCTCTACGTCCTTTACCCAGGAGAGGGTAGAGAGCCCGTCCTCTTACCGGAAGTCTTGCTACCCGGCATGGTTCTCGACGCCCTCAAGGAAGTGAAAAAAGCCAAATAATCTATGCCGACCACCTCTACCGACGAACTCCAAAAGGCCGATGAAAGCCTGCCCATATCACCCAATCGATGGTCGCGGGTCGACCATCTGTCCCGTCTATTCTATCTTCAGTCATGCCGAGACAACTTGAAATGCGTGGCCAAATTTTGGTTGGAGGAGGAAGCCGAACTGCGAGGGCACTCGCCTACCTCTAGCGCGGGCGCGGAGACTTGGATTCTCGGTCCCGTTCCGGTGGCGCGAATGTTGCGTCACCTAGAACACGGTCTTCAGTCCGGCGGGCGCCCTATGACCCCCTCCGTGCGTCTGCGCATCGACGGACGCAGTGTCTGCCGCGTGTTTCCTTTTGGTTTCCACGAGGGGCTCCTTTACTGGGGTTTGCAAGGACACGTATGGTCAGTGGGAACCGACTTTCAAGGCCAAGATTATCGACACGCTCGGGACGAGCAGCGTGGTCCGGCCTTGGTCCTTGGGGCCTCCAATGTCTCCTCCATCGCCGCTACAGACGTTTTGTCGAAACTGTTTTGCGAGAATCGCGCTGTGGTCTGTTTGATCCCTGAACGCTTCCGGGCTCTGCTCCCCATTTTTAACGAGATTTTTTATCCCTTGGTTCGGGACCGCCATCTCCATTTTCAAGTTGGTGGAGCCAAGGAGGGTCAAGAACTTCTGCGCAACCCCGTTTTTGAAACAGTTCACCTGACTGGGTCGCTAGAAACCTTTCGAAAAATCCGAAAAGAAAATACCTTTCCTCAACGAACTTTTACCGCCGAAATCGGCTGTGTGACTCCTATGATCTTGGTTCCAGGGTCGTGGACAGCGGAGGAAGTGGCCTACCACGCCCGTCACCTTGTCTCCATCCTGCTGATCAACGGCGGCTATAACTGTGTCACTCCCCAAGTGCTTCTGCTAGGGAAGAACTGGGCCCAAAAGAACGACTTCTTGGCCGCCGTTCGCGGGGAACTCGCCAAAGCCGCCACCCGAGACGACAAATTCCCAAACGCAGCGGAGAAGCGCCGAAGTTGGCGCGCGGACTATCCCTCAGGCGAAAAATTCGGTGCGCGTACTCTGGTTCACGTTTCCCCTCAAGCTGAGGAGAGAATCTTCACAGAGGAAGCGTTCTGCGGAATGCTCGCCTGTGTGGAGTTCGAACCCAATGGAGCCGAAGCGTTTCTCGAGGAGACCGTGACGTTCTGCAACGAGCGCCTTTGGGGAGACCTTTCCTGCAACCTCATCGTCGACACGGTCACTCGGCGCGAGCACGAAACGGCCGTGGCGCACGCCGTGACAGGCCTTCACTACGGAACCGTCTGTGTCAACCTGTTCTCGGGCGTGGGATTTGTTTCCGGCGTGACTCCGTGGGGCTCATACCGCGGCGGTCAAGCCGACACGGGTGTGGGGTGGGTACACAACACTTTCTTCTTTGATCGACCTGAAAAATCGGTGCTCGAGGGGCCCTTCGTTCCACCCATTCCGCCGCCCTGGATCAAGCCTTTTCCTCACCTCTCCAAAGTAGGGAAGGCTCTATTCAGATTGGAGTTGGAACCGAGCCACCGACACCTTCTCCAACTGGCTGCCGCGTACGGCGTCTCCCTTTGGAACCGCAAGGGTCACCGCCATGCGACCTCCCGGAAACGCCAAGGCCACGGAAAACCGTGACTGCGCGGAAGCGCCGCGGAGTTTTGCTGTTGTTGAGTGCGCTCAGCATCGGGCTACTCTTGGGGTCTATATCTCTATCTGCCTTTGGCTACCGCGCTGAGACTCTAATCCTCGATCAATGGTTCACCACGCGATACCGCGTTTTCGGTTCTCAGACGATCGACCCCAGTCTGGTGATCGTGGGAGTTGACGCCGCCACCGTCCACCACTTTGGAAAACCGCTCCTGCTGTGGCAAAAAGATCTCGCCGACCTGGTCGCCAAAATCAAGCTTGACCAGCCGACGGCTGTAGGTCTGGACTTCTTGATCTCCCCGAAAACCGAAAAATTGGGTGACGAAGATCCCATCAAAACTCGACTTCAAACCGACGCCTTCGCACTGGGCTCGGTGTGCCTCGAGGGTCCTCCCGTTATCTTGGTGGAACGCTACGCCGAGGACGAATTCAGTCACACCAAGGGGACCGAAGGCTATGAAGATGATATGTTACTGTCGCCTCACGAAATGGTGCGCGACCTTCTCGTACAACCGAATGGCGAAACTCCCGCCTTGGGAATCGCGAACGTTCCCACTGATCTAGACGGAACCGTCCGGCGCTATAAAACTTTTCTGGCCGTAGGTACCGTCAGCAAATCTTTCACTCCATCAAGCTTTGCCTTTCGCCTCCTTACAGCCGCGACTGGCGAGCCGTTGGTCTACGATCAGTTGGAGCATCCCACTTCCGGGACCCCGAGTCATCTGGGTTGGAAGGGACAGAGTGTTCCGTTCCTGTTTGACGACAGCTTCCTCCTCAATTATCCGGGCCCCGTACAGGCCAACGCCAAGCCTGGTGAGGCCCCTCCGCCCAGCCTGACGTTTCCTATCATCTCGGCGCTATCGGTCTTGGAGGGCAAGGTTCCACAGTCCACCTTCAAAGACAAAATTGTAATCGTCGCCCCCACGGCTGTCGGTCTCGACGACGCGAAGGTCGTGCCGGGCGACCCGAGATATCCCGGTGGAGCGATCCATGCCACCGTTCTTAACATGTTCTTAACTCAAAGTTTTATCGATCGACCTTCCTGGGCATGGATCGGTCTGTGCGGATTCTCCGGCTTGCTGGGAGCGTTTCTGGGACGTTCGGGGCGGTGGCTGCTGCTTGGGTTCGCGAGCATAGTTCTGGTCTGCTCCAGCTTTGCGGCCTTCTCCCTCGCTAACGTGTGGCTACCGACGGTTTTCCCCCTGTTATCCTATGGGTTCGGTAGCCTCCTAGGATATATAGAGAGACTGTTTACCGTCGAGCGCGACCGAGCGCGGGTACGCTCGACCTTCTCCCGCATGGTGAGTCCCCAAGTCATGGATCACGTCTTAAAAGACCTATCCACCTTGAGGCACGGGGTTCGTAAAGAGATCACCGTGCTCTTCACGGACATCAATAACTTCACACCCGTGTGCGAAAAGCATGAGCCAGAAGAAGTGATCTCGATGCTGAGTGACTACTTCAGTAAGATGGTAGACGTCATCATGAAATACGACGGCTATCTCAAACAGTATGTGGGAGATGAAATCATGGTCATCTTCGGCGCCCCGGACGATCGAGACGATCACGCGACTCGTGCCGTTCTCACCGCCCTCGAGATGCGCGAGGTTTTGATTCAATCCAAATTAGACGCCGGCTCCAATCCAGGATTCTTTGACATCAAGGCGGGCATCAATACGGGAGAAGTGGTGGTCGGCAAGGTGGGCCCCGAGAGCCGCTGGGAGTATGCCGCGGTCGGGGACGCCGTGAACCTCGGCGCGCGAGTAATGTCTACGGCCCAAAAGCTCGGAACCGACATCGGTGTCAGCGAAGCGACCCGCCAACGCTTCGAGAAGGAACGTGCGGCCACCGCTGCGACCTCACACCCTCAAGTGGCATGGACATCGATGGGAGTGCAAAGTTTTAAAGGCAAAATCTCGCAGATGGAAGTCTTCTCAATTGAACGGCAGGGTTCAAATCCGTGAAGAACTGGAAAGAGAAGACTATGAGATTATTGAACATTCGGACCTTAGGGACACTATTCACGCTCTTGGTCCTGTCGCTTGCCGCGTGGGCGGGGCCCCGAGTTGCTATCGTCAGAGTCTTGAGTGGTGACGCCAAGCTCGCTGGTACGGCTGTCCAAGGTCCTCAGATGGCTGAAGAAGGCCAAGTCCTTGTCGTTAACCGCGGGGGGGAAGTGAGGATCCAGGTCCTGGGTAGTAACAAAGAGATGACCTTGAAGGGCCCAATAACACTGACACTGAGCAAGGTCGACCTCCTGAAATCCGCAAAGTCGCTGCCCCGAGACAAGGTAGCGGTGGCCGCCGAGATCGGAAATCTGCAACGCGGGGCCGCCGCCACCAGTCGAACGACGAGCACCCTGGGCTTCGCGGTACACACTCCAACTGTGGCAGACAGCGGGGAACTGATCTCGCGAGTGACGACAAGCGGTGTCCTTGCACTGACGCCTCTCGACCCTTTGGAAATCAACGTGTATCGAGTTCTCAACGGAGATCGCACCCTCGTTTTTTCTCGATCCTATGACTCGGAAGTTCCCGGCCAACTCGAATTCGAAAAGGACAGCTTATCCGCCGGGGCCAGATACATGATGATCGTCGCAAATTCCAACTACAGCTATCGCCGATACTTTAGGATTCTCCACCCTGACGAGAAAGATGCCCTGTCCGAGTCGGCTAAAATTTTGCGCGAAGAACGCGATCAGGTGGACCCTCTCGCGTCCTTGATCCATTTGGCTTATCTCTACCAAGAATTTGATCAGTCCGAAAAAGTGGCGATGGTCATCCAAGAAATTCTCGAGGACCCTCGATTCCTTGACCTCGATGTCGAGATGCGTAACGACCTGACAATTCACCTCAACAAAGTGCGCCAAAGTCTCGATCTCCCACGTTACTCGGAAGAAACTAAAAAGGAACTTCTTCAGTCCCCATAGCGCCCCTGATAAGTTCAAGCGCGATCCCCTTCGCCTTGGCGCCCACCTCATTCGGTGGGCCGACACAGGCGGGACAGCCTTCTTCACAGGCACAGCCTTCCAGCAGACGCTCGGCGTGAGCTAGAAGCTCTGGGAATATATCGAAAATTTGGGACGAAAATCCGATCCCGCCGGGGTAGTTGTCGTACAGGAATAAGGTCGGTTCGAATGGCGCGTCAAGATCGTCTGGAGTCTTAAGCGCTCCGCTCATCGACTCGTGCGCCTGCTCCGGTTGGTCCAAACGCAACCAGGTCTCTTGAGAGATCTCCGGTTCCGGTTTCTGTTGTCCCACCGGAATTCGACCATCGACCCGACTCTCGCCCAGTTCGATATATGCGGCGGCGCGATCGCCCACGCAACGAGCCAGATCTCGCACGTCGCACATCAAGTAGAGCGGAGCGACATGTTGAAAAATATAAGCAAGCCCCGTCAAGCCGTCGATAAGGTCCGCTTTTCTATAAGGGAGCGAGCCTAAAAAAGCTTGGCTGAAAGTGACCCAAAAGGAGGTCGTGTGCATCTCGTGGTCGGGCAGATTCACATCCCCAAAGCCGACATTTTCTCGAGAGTCGAACTTGATCTTTTTAAAGCCGGAAACGCGCCAAGTCACGTGAACCTCGCCATGTTCAAAGGAGAAATGAGTCCGACTTTCGTCCTTTTGGAACCCGTCGAGAATATCGACAGAGGTGTCGGTAATAGCATCGGTATAGTAATCGACATCCACCGGCTTCACATAGACCCGCCGTTGGTCATAGTCGAGGCGACTGACGTGATAACTGGTCCCCTCTATCAGATAGATGGCGTCTTCGTAGACGGTGGACGGCGCGGAATGCCAATCGACCTCGGCGAGCACTCGGTCATTGTCCTCGATGTTCATGACCACAAAGTTTTCAGGGCTCGCGGACCGTAGGCTGATCCCATCGGCCGGATAGGTCTGGTCGCTCCAATGGAACTGACCCGCGGCTTGATACAGAACGCCGTTCTCCGCCAGATACTCCAACAGTTCCGTCACCGATGCCTCTCCGAAGGTTTCGTCGAGTGCCATTGGAATTTCAAAACAGGCGCACTTCAAGTGGCTCAGCAGTATCGAGAGATTGTCGGGATTGATCCGCGCGTGTTCGGGACTTGCGTCAAAGAAAAATTCTGGATTCTGCATGAGAAACTGGTCCAGCGGATCGCTGCGTCCCACCAAGATCACCGCTGATTCGCCCTGCCGTCGGCCGGCCCGGCCGGCTTGCTGCCAAGTGGAAGCGATGGTGCCGGGATAACCGCTCAGGATGGCCAGTTCCAAGGCTCCAATGTCGATCCCCAACTCCAAGGCGTTGGTGCTGATCACTCCCAAAACCCGTCCGGCCCTCAAGCCTCTCTCGATCTCCCGACGCACCGAGGGCAGATACCCTCCACGATAACCTCGAATCTTTCCGGTGTCTTCGAAAGTTCTTTCAAAGCGATCTTTGAGATAGCGGGTCAGGACTTCCACGTTCAGACGCGAGGAGGCGAAAATGATACCACGCACCTTTTCTCGGAAAAAGTGAGCCGCGATCCGTCGGGTCACCGACAGGTAAGAACGGCGAATTCCGAGCTCCTTACTGATCATCGGAGGATTGTAGAAGACCACGGTCTTCTTCCCCGACGGCGCTCCGGAGCGATCTACGATTGCTACCTTCTGTCCAAGAAGAGCTTCCGCGTGTTCCTTGGGGTTGGCGATGGTGGCTGAACACAAAATAAAGACCGGGTCGGATCCGTGAAAACGACAGATGCGGCGCAAACGTCTTAAAACGTTGCCGATGTGGCTTCCGAACACGCCTCGATAGGTGTGAAGTTCATCGAGGACTACATAGCGAAGGTCCGAGAAAAATCGGGCCCAACGTGTGTGATGAGGCAAGATACCCGTGTGCAGCATGTCGGGGTTAGTGATCACAACATGCCCTCGTGAACGGACAGCCCGGCGGGCATCTGACGGGGTATCGCCGTCGTAGGTGAAGACACCCAGTTCCGATCCGACCTTGGCGTCGAGTTCCATCAACTCCGCTAGTTGGTCCTGAGAAAGCGCCTTCGTGGGAAACATATACAGGGCCCGCGAGGCCCTATCCTCGAGTACGCTTTGCAGCACTGGTAGGTTGTAACAGAGGGTCTTCCCCGACGCCGTCGGAGTCACCACCACTGTGTGGTTCTTCTTTAGGATGGAATCGATGGCTTCGGCCTGATGGGAATAGAGACGTTCGACACCTCTGGCTTGAAGAGCCTCGATCAGGCGAGGATCGAGATCCCTAGGCCAGTCCGCGAAGTGGGGAGCTTGGGGCTCTAGACGATGAACGGCACTGATATTTCCCCGCGAAGTTTCCGTCTTCAAGAACTCTTCTAAAACGGGTCCTAGGGCGCTGACAGCCTTGGACATCGAGAAGGCCTAAAGGACCGTCTTCACGCGGTTTGGACCTCGTCGGGCGTTTTCAGGTCTAGGGAGAGAGCGTGAACCGGACCGTCGAGTTCGGCTTTGAGAATCTTGTGTACCTTGCGAAAACGAGCCACCTTTGGCAGTCCCGCAAAGGCCTCACTGACCACCTTGACATCGAAGTGGCTCTCGCCGGTTCCCGGAGACCCGGAATGCCCCGCGTGATGATGGGAGACGTTTTCCACGGTCAATTTACTGGGCTTCAATTCGTCGGTTAATTTTTCCCGAATTGTTTCTTCAACTCTTATCATTCGTTCCCCGCGGCCTCCGCCATAACTTTCTGAACATCCGACCAGAGTCGTTGGGACAAACATTCCAATTGACCTTCCGGGAAGACGCTACTGCTGTATCGAATCTGATCGTCAAGATCTTTTTCCAACTCTTCTCGACTGTTGGGATTCTGTCCGCCCAAAACCGCCCAGACCGCCCGCTGCGTCACCACGGTGCGATGCATAAGAGGTCGTAACACCGGCTTCAGCTTGCGTTCACCATCGAGTCTCAGCCCACCGTGCAGAACAGCGATAGCCGCTTCGTACTCTGTGAGATCGGTAGCAATCTCATAGTTCTCCACTGTATTCTCTGAGGGGGGAGACTTGGAGTAGTCTAGGCAGTATCCGCGCATCTTCTTTTTCACTGATTCCCCAGGCTGTAAGGAGAAACTAAGACTTTCATCGAGCAGAATGGGCTGAACTTCGCCACGCGCGTCTTCTAGGACCATACCAGGCGTGAAGTTGAAGGACATCGGAGAGGGGCTGGCATTAGCGAGATCCATATCCACCATCTCCCCGGACACCAGACCCAATCCCGTCCATTTGACCGTCGCGTCCCCGCTGTTGATCTGTCCAGCGAAGGTATTGCTGGCACCGGAAACCCCTCCAACGATGACAGCATTATTCCCACTCTGAGCAAAACTTGGTAGGGACAATAGACAGAGCAACAGATAACTGAGTAAGTGTTTCATGAGTCAGAACCGTTTCGAAAATAGAAGGTAAGGCACAGGGCCATCTTCGGTGTTGGGAAGGAGATCCTTGTTTCCCAGAGGCCAGGCCAAATCCGCTCGAATGAAGGTTTCTTCAGGTAGACGTAACTGAACCGTCAGGCCAGCCCCAGTCAAGGACAGATTGGGAATCTCTCCCGGAAGGGGAGACTTCACCGCAGCCGCTCCGTGGTCGATGAAGGCCCCTACTTCGAGCAGTTCTCGATGGCTCTTCAAGGGAGCGACGCGCACTTCGGCATTGACCGTGTATCCGTTGTCCCCAAGATAAGACGACTGTAGATAACCACGGACACTGGAAATCCCACCGAGACTGAACTGCTCAGCGTAGGGCAACGGAGCGAATGCGGTCTGGTTGGAAGCTCGAAAAATGGCATAGGTGGAATCGTTGATACGCTGAACGCGGGAAAGGTCAAAATTCAGTTTGGTGAATCCGCCACCGGCTTGACGCGAGCTGTTGGGGTCGCCGGCCGCGGATCCCCCCAACAGTTCACCGAGATCCTGTGTCAATCGCGCTGCACCGTAGTTTCGTCCTTGTCCCGAGGTCCAATCGCCGGAAATGCCGATCTGCAACTCGCGCAGATGGTCTTCGGAGAAGGTCTGCCCGAGAATGGTGTTGCTGATGTCTTGATAAACAAAGGCAGCATCGAAATCGAGGTTCGAACTGCTCGAGCGGATCACCTGATGCCGGATCCCGGCCCGGAGAACATCCGCCTCGCCGCGAATATCGAGAATCTGCAACTCTTGGCCAACTTGAAAGGCCGAGTTCGCATAGCTGACGTCAAAATGAGTGCCCCGGTTGTTGATGGGTGTACTGTAGCGTGCGCTGAACAGGTCGATCCCTTTGGTGTCGGCGTTGAGAAGATCGGACTCCACGTAGCGCAGAGCCAAAACATCCCCACGACTGGTCAAGTTGCCCCATTCAAAAAGACCGCCCAGTCGATTCTGGCCAGTGCTTCGGGCTCCTAAATTGTTATAGTCGAGCGTGAGATGCAGGGGACGTTCGTCTTCAACTTGCAAAACGACGTCTACCTCGCCTTCTTTGCTTCCCTCTTTCAAAACGGAACGAACATTGAGGTCCATGCTATCATTGAGTAGTAAAAGCTGACGTTCCACTTCGCTTCGTCGGGGCAGACCTTCGCCATTCTTCTGGGGGTCGAGCGCCGGAGAGAACATCCAACGGATATAATCCGCGTCGTAATATCTGTTGCCCTCGACTGTCACTTTGCCAACCTTGGCCTCAACCACCTGTATCGTGACGTCCCCGTCAGTGAGGTCCTGCTGAGGGAGATAGGCGGAAACAGTCAAGTAGTCATTCTCACGGTATCGGGCGACTACCGCCTCGGCCGCCTTGCGAATGTCCTCGAAAGTTAAGAGACGACCCTCGTAAGGCCTGAGCAGATCTTCAAACACGGAATCCGCTAGAACAGTGTTGCCGGACAGTGTCAGCTTATTAACTTTGACCTGAATCGGCTCAGCGCTCTCAGCTTCTCCCGCGGGCGACGTCTGGGCCCAACCGTTCACCGCCAGGAGCAGTGACAGAACACCGGTCGCGATCCCTCTCTTCCAATTGGATAAAATCTTCAACTGTCAGCCCTCCCACCTATAGGGCGTGACATCGATCTGATGGCACGTCCTCGCCTTATTTACGATAGCGGGCTCCACCAACCTGCCTTCGCTCCTGACGATAGCCTGATCCAGAAAAAAGCCCCCTCACTGAGCAAATTTCTGATGAAGCTCCTCGAAGCGTTGGAGGGGCGCTTCGCCATGACGACCGACCCGGCGGCGCACTTCGTCCAACGGCAAAGGATCCGTTGTACTCTTAGAAAAAAACTGGTCTGCGTAGCAGACGATCTGCTCTTCCAGGGAGATCGGCAGCATATCGCGCATCGGTAGTCCCAAATCAATTTCGGCAACTTCTCGGACCGTGAGGCCGGTTCCGACGTGACGCTCACACACTAGGCCATGCTCGGGTAGGCCGGCCTCATCACACATCTCGCGGCCGATCACTCCGTGCCAAAGATAGTGCATCTCTCCAAAACAGCCGATTCCCGGGGCGTGAACCCTCACAATGCCTAGATCGTGAAGCCAGGCCGCTTCTTCCAAAAAATCTCGTCGGGCGGAAAAATTTTTGGCGATCTCAAGCGCTCTAGTGGCCACAGCCGAGGAATGGTTCCACAAGATGCCGCGGCACTCCAACGTCGCCGGACAGTGACGTTCGAAGAGGGCACCCACAGAGCCTGGAGGCTGACGGCTCACGGCTCACGGTCATCCGGCGGCACCTCGGTCTGCTCCTGAGTCCGAGCCCAATCTGGCTGGGCGTCAACGGCACCAAGACTCCCCAACTTCTCCTGCACCGCAAGGAAGTTGTTGCGGCGCCAAGAGATGCTCAAGCCCAGGGGCGAGAAACCTTCAGAGTCCACCACATCGAAGTTGGCTCCCGACTCAAGCAGAAGGTTCATCCCGTCAACCTGGCCTAGTCCAGAAGCATAATGGAGCGGCGTTCGCCCGTTCTGGTCAACAAGATTTGTCTCAGCTCCGTAGGCCAGCAGGACCTCGATAGCTTTTGTCTGCTTGAATCGCGCCGCGATATGAAGCGGAGTCTGTCCTTCGGAATTCTCGACGTTTACGGTAGCTCCGCCGGCCAGAAGTTCTCTCAAGATTTCTAGATACCCGTGCCGCGCGGCCGCGTGAAGGGGGTAGCTCTGCTGGTCCGTGGTAGCGTTGACGTCCGCTCCTGCCTTCAACAGAACCGCGACCACTTCGGCGCGACCCAAAACGGAAGCTCTGTAGAGAGGACGGATCCCTAGAAAGAGCTCCGCGTTGACCCACTCTGGATGACGCCCGAGGTCAGCCTGTACTTTGTCAGTCCGACCGTCAGTGACGGCACGAAAGAAGGCATCCAGGTCAGAGACCGGTTGGGCGACGGAGCAAGAGCTCAAAATCCATAACCCCAGGAAGAGAAAAGTCGAGGCCCTGAGCTGAGCCTTAGAGGCCTTGACCAAATGGTAACATCTTGTAAACACCTATTCATATTTTCGCAACATCTGTTACCTCCTGTTCATCAACGCGGACTGGTTGAACTCGTGTCCTCCGCTTACTCTAAATATAGAGGGAAGACAGAAGAAGGAGACAGCAAGATGAACAGCCCGTGGTTTGCCGAAATTTTTGAAAAAGGTGGAGATCTCAGCGACGTTGTGCATCATGCGCAGGGATTAGCTAGGGCTGCGTTTCAGGAGTCAGACGCCCTTGGGGCCGTCTTGGACAAACATTTCGGCTGCTCGGCTTTTCGTCAGAATCTCCTAGAACCGCTCCTTCGCAAAGAGCGCGAGCTAGAAGCTTTGCGCGAAAGGGAACTTCGCGGAGGGCCCGTGCGCACAAGCGATGGCAGTAACCTTGGCTCTCTCCTCACACGCAGGCAGGCAGAATACCAGGGAATCGTTGACGAACTTCAAGCCGCGGATCTCGCGGCGCAACAAAAACTCGAAGTCGATGCCTACCTCGATGCGAGACGCCGTCAGCTTTACTTGGGCGACGCCGACCGAGTCCGAAATACGGTGCGGGAATTCTTAGCCGAAGCGGCCATCGCCATCTAAGGCCTGTCTAAGTTCGGCAAAGGGTCGTTGCGACCGGGAGTTGGACATCCACAGCTTCTAGTCCCAAGGGATGGTCCGCTCACCCCACTTGAGACCGATAAACTTCATGGACTCGGTTTCCCGACTCTTCTCGAGTCGACGCATGGCGACCGGGTTGCCATCTGCGTCCACCTCAAGCCTCTCTTCCACCCCGGTTTTCTCCCCAAAAACGAGGATCGTATGCCCGCCCGGTACCGGAAAAAAATCCCGAGGCTCGGCTTCTACCAGTTGATCGATCAGATGGCGAAAGAGTGGTTGGTAAAGTAGAGAGTCCTTGATGTCCTTCGCTTCTAGTGAACGTCGAAGAGTCATCATGTGGGTCTTCATAAGGACGTTGTCCTTGTCGACCGCCGGATCGTAGAGAACCCTTGACCCAGCGCCTCGCTCCGAACCGTCTAACACCTCAGTAAAGATTTTATCTCCGTCACCCTGCACGATGTAGTCGAACATGTACAGACCTTCAGGGCCCGTGTAGTGGTACTCCAAGCTGTAACCAGTGTTGCTGAGCATCTTGGTACGGACGGATTTCCAAAGCGCCTCCTGAGCCAAAACCGGACAATCGAGCAGCAAAAACCCCACAAAACAGACCAGCAGCGTCGGAACGTACTTCCCATTCACTCTACTCATCATTTTACAGACCTCTCCTAAGAAAGAACCGCGACTGGCTCAGGAAGTTGCGTGGGTCGGCTGGTAATCCGGAAAACAAGGTGACCAACGACGAAAAGAGCGAGGCAAAGCTGCCTCGCTCTTTTTCTTCGACACGATGGTCGCGAAATGTCGTCTGATTTGCTTTCTAATTCACGTCCGAGGGTGCACTTCCCTGGGTCCTCACGACGGTGGAGAGTCGGATGTACATCTTGACCACGCGGTGCTCGAAGTTGCCTGACCTAGCGCCGAGGGAAGGGACCAATGTTTGTCGTGACCCCGCTGCCTGGATATATATGCCACGCTGTTACGGTTTAGCGCGGGGGGAAGGG
>JBBKWP010000145.1:0-3180 GCA_037968995.1 Candidatus Xenobia bacterium | reverse complement strand
AGAGAAAGGCCACTCCGCTGCCGTCGGGAGCCACGCTCAAGCTTCGAAAATTACTACTCTCGACCTCGCGACTGACTTTGGCAGTAGCCACCTGAGCTATCTGGAGGAGTTCTGACTTGGCGTCGCTCTTGAGCCAAGCCGATGCCCCCATCCGATAGACCATGAAGGCCACAGTCAACAGCAATCCCAAAATAAACGACGAGATCATCAACTCTATAAGACTGAATCCCCGTTCTCGTCTCATTGATGCACCATCGTCGTGATACTCTTCTTGCTATCTTTATCCCAATACACATCGACTTGAATGGACCGAATGGTCGGGCTGAAGTCTTGACATCGCACCACGAAAGTGAAGGTTTGCCTGCCCACGCTGGTTTTGGGATAAGGCGCCGGCGGGAACCGGGTCGCAGCGTTAACGGCGTCGGGTGTGCGCCCATCGAACTGGCCGACACTTGTCGAACTGTAACCACGTTCTTTGACTGTTTCCAGGAACTCTCGAGCGACATTCGTCGCCCCGGAGAGGTTGGCTGAGGCATCGACGAGGCGAAGTCCCGAAATGAAGACGCCGGCCAATCCCAAGATCGCGACTGTGAGGACAGCCATGGCGATCATTGTCTCGAACAGAGTCAACCCTTGCTGGCGCCTTAATTTTGACCCTGTTGAGGTTGTCCAGTGCATCCTGTGGGTTTAACGCCCCATCCAGAGCAAAAGTTGCACCCCCGCCGCGCCTGGGCCCCCGCTGGCGTCCTTGGGCTTGAAAAACTCCTCGACGTAACTGATTCGGGTCAACGGTTGCAAGACCAGGTCGCCCGGGTTGACCGTTTCGCCATCGATGTCGGTGGGTTGTTGGCTACCGTTGTCAAAAGCGACGATGGCGCCTTGGACAGTCACCTCCGCGTCTGTGTAGACGGAACCGTGCGTGAAGATGACACCTTGAAAGAAAGCCGCACCCAGATGGTCGTAATCGATGGTATCGACATAGCCCTTCATCAGACTTTTCACTTTTCCCTGAAGAGAACCAAGGACGTTGAAGTTGTCGATGGCGGCGTCGAACCCCCCGCGCACGATGCGACCGCCGGCGAGTTGTTGGAGGGCTTGGGTCTCGATCGCAGAGCCATTTCCATAGGAAAAAAAGAGGCTGTTGAGATCTTCGAACTTCTCTGTCATTCTCGCTTTGGCGGTGCTGTTGGGCTGCCCTGCCAGTCTGTCTATAAGGCGCTGAGTCGCGTTGTATTGTCGGCCGGGCACGGTCACCGCAGACAGCATGCCGTCCGCTCCCCCTATTTCTTGAGCCAATGAGTTCAGCTTGCTCTGATTGGCCGGGCTAATCCCGATTCCGGGCTCGCTGAGATACAACTGATAATCGCGAATGGAGTCGCTGAGTTGCGCCCAGTCAGATGCCAGACTGGAATCAGTCAGAGCCAGGCTGTCCATGTATTCGGTGCCATCGAACCCAGATAGGCGAACGTTGCCTTCAGAAAAGAGGGCGATGGTCTCAGGCGTCGCCGAGGCGATGCGGGCGTCCCCTTGCAGAGTTGTGTCCTTCGAGACGAAGATGGAGCCGCTTCCGGTGACCGATCCGTTGACGTGGAGTTCTCCTTCTACATAAAGATTCACACCTTCAAGAACGAGGTCGCCTTGAATATTGAGGTTACCGGAGTGGTACAAGTCATCTTGAGTGGCGCTGGGCGGGCTGAGCACTGTGGTGCCGCTGGAGTTGATGGCGGCCGCGGGGGCGGTTCTGTTGGCTTGAATCTTTGACAGAATAGCGACATCGGGGATGTTCTTGCTGGCCGAGCCGGTCGCTTCGCCGTTGACGGGTACCGCCGACTTGAGATCGATGGCGTCGGCGTTGCCCGCCACCACCGAGACTTTTCCGTCGATCACGGCTGTTCCGTTTCCGTCCCAAACCACAATATCAGGATCGGTTTCGGCTTTGTTCGAGTGCACATCGGCATCCACCCGAGTCGGGTCGCTTTGCGCTTTGCGTCCATCGATATTCACACTGCCCCTCAGATCGATCCGGCCGGAGGTCAACAGCGGTGCATCGGCCGGATAGAGTCCACCGCCTACACGGACCAGCGCCTCGATCTGACGTTGATAGCCCCGGACATTGGCGGTGACGATCAGACTCGCACAACCCGAGGGAACGAAGTTGCTCCCTCGGTAATTGGCATCGGCTGTTCCATCGTAGTTATTAACCGACTGGTCGGCGCGGAAGGGAGCGCCTCGGGTGTTGAAAGTTACCGAATAGGTGCCGGGGAGTCCAGGCGCGGTCTTTTCGGTGAAGCCCGCGGTCCAACTGGGGTCGACCTCCAGTTGGGCCACAGCGGCCCAAATTCCGGTCTCGGCTAAGTAGAGCGCGGAAGTCTGGTCACTGTAAGTCTGACTGATGAAAAGTTCACTCCGGACAGACTGAAATAGCGCCAGCACCATCATCAGGATGATACTGCAGAAAAGTAGAACCGTGACGAGGGCGAAACCCCGGTTCGTCGGCTTTGCCTGGATAAAGGTCATATCTAAGATACTAGCATAGCTGTCCATCGACGCCCAAGGCACACGGATAATCCGGGAGGGACTGGAACGGGTTTATACTGAGCTTCGATCTCGAAGATCGAAGGTCGAAGAGCGATATCCTTGAACACCTCCTTATGTCCAAAACTCTCTACCTTATTTCTTCCACCTCAACCCAACGGGACGTTCCGTCTCGGGCTGAGGACCTCTATACGTCTCACTGGTTCGATACGGCCAAGGCTTACGTGGCCAACTTCGCCCAAAGTGAAGACTCTTGGGTCATTCTGTCTGCCAAACATGGCGCGCTCGACCCCACTCAAGACGTCCAACCTTATGACGAGACCAAACTCTCACAAAGCCGGCAGAAACGTCAAAGCCGAAATCGAGGCGTGGTCGCTGACATCCTGAGGCGAACCGAGCCTGGCGACACGGTCGTCATGATGATCGGTCAACGCCAACGGGAAAGTCTGGTGGGACCGCTCACCGAAGCCAAGCGACTCGTCGAGGTCCCCATGGCTGGACTAAAAATCAGCCAGCAAAGAGCCTGGATGAGGAAGAAACTCGAAGAAGCCGGAGTCACACTGCCCACGGAATCTGCTCAAGCCGAGGACCCCGCTGCCAACGCGAACCAGGAAGCCCAACCAGCCAAGGACCCCGACGATAGCC
>JBBKWP010000144.1:0-5290 GCA_037968995.1 Candidatus Xenobia bacterium | reverse complement strand
CTCCCTAAGCATGAGACCGTCCTCCAACTCCGGATCCCGGCTCAATGGTTTCTCCAGCCTCGCGTCAGCCGTAATTCCAGCGTTGAGCGTGGTGTCGATGTTGGCGACCGTCGCCGCGAAGACCTGGGTTTCTCGGGCCGATGAGCCGCCTCTCAGTTCGGAAAAGTCTACCCCGGCACCAAAGTCTTCTTGAAGGTTCAAGGGGTTGCCGGCGCCGTCGTACACTCTGTCAGCGTAAAACAACGGAAGCCCCCAAGCGCGAACCTGACCTCTAGCCGCGACCAGAACCATATCGTCGCTTTCCGTCACTTCCGTAGCCTGCTCGGGTTGTTCCGCGATGTTTTCGTTGGCCAGATGAAGCCCTCCGGGAACGATTCCGGAGGGCTCGCTGAGAATCGCAATCATGTTTGGGGAAACATCGTCGGCCGTGAGGGATGCCGCCTCTTCTTCAAGATCGTAGATCACGAACAACTTTCCATCGACTTTTCCTCGCAGGTACACAATGGGTGGGACGGCAGGCTCCGTCCCACCCTGGTGACCTTTCGCGGAAAGCTTTTTAGCCACCATCCTCAGGACAGTCCACTGGTCTCCTGAGAGGTTGTAGGTTGCGATCTCCGGGCCACGCCGCACCGTCTTGAGTTGAAAGAAGTCTCCTCGGTCACCCAGCACAGGCGGCGGCACGTCGAGGTCGTTCTCATCGATGAACACTCGAGCCTCCTCGACAAGATTCCCGGGATAAGCCTCTTCGGGCCACGCGGGGTCGTCCCAGTAGGCTTCTCGCACAACAGCATCCCGCGCCGCCTTAGGGCTGCCGTACATCCCTTCGAGCAGTTCTCCGTCTCTGTCGTTGGGAGAGGTGGGTCGATCAGTTTTGAAGACCGACAGACCCAAAGCCAGATCGTACACCTTGCCCGCGGGGACGAGGTTGGCCTGGCAAACGTAGACCTTGGAATCGATCACTTCCACCAGCACCCCTTTGGGAAATGGGGTGACATCGATCACTTCACTGTTCGCGGTGGAGGCGACGGCCTCCATCACTTCCTCGGTTTTGTCCTGGCGGACCGACAAGCCACTTCTTGGCTCGATAATGAGCTGACTCGTCGCCAGAATTCCTCCGATTCCGGGACCGCCCGTGGGACTTTCGGAAAGAATCTGACTCCCCGCGGGATAGGTCCCGGCGGGAACATTCCCCGCGGGTGTAGAGATGCCTGGAAAAACCGTGATGTCCGTCTCTAAAAACTGTATCGTTCCCATCGAACGGATCATACCGCCCATCTCCACCGTCTCCTGATTCTTCACGGGTAGATCCGTCAAAAAGTTCAAGTTCGTTCTGGCCGAGCGGATGTTCACGGTGGGCGTACCAGTGGACGGACTGGTGGCCGCACAGATCGGTCCCATCCAGGTACCTTCCGCGAGGTCGAAAGTCCCGGTTCCAACTCTCAAGTAATTGACAAACGGCACGCCAACCTTTACCAGGAAACGAGAAGAGTCTTGCACGGACAGTGTGCGGTTGTTAATTCTGGCCTCGCAGGTCATCGTCCAAAAGGTGCCCTTGTCGGGAACTTCAACTCCTAGGCTTCGGGCATCGCTGACGGTAACCGTGAAGGTTCCGCCCAAAGCTGAAGGAGAGAGTCGGGCAGCCAGCGAGGCGAGCGCTTCGGAATTCATGGCCGAAGTCTTTTCAGAGCCGCCCATATAATGGGGAGATCCCGGATCGTTGGAAAATTTGAACGTCTCATCGGAACCTAATTCCGGAGGGATGAAAGACAACCCGTGGACCAAGAAGATCTGGTAGACCAGTTCGTTCCCAAGATCCGCCAAAGCTCGACACTTCACAGAGTCTTCACTGAAGCGTACGGCGCGAACCGTGTCTCGAAAGCCCAAGGCAAGTGCCGCGAAGAAGACGAGAAAAACCGTGGAAACGACAAACGCGTAAGCTAGAGCAAACCCTCTCTCCCTCAAAATTCCAACTCTCCCATCTTCAAACCTGGCGCAACAAACATCTTATCACATCACGCCTTAAGCTATGTTGCATCCTTGAGATTGCAGTTGGCTTGGCTTGATCACAATCTTAAGAAAGGGATTTTCAAGAAAGTTTTGCGATGGTCGCTTCGATGTGTCTAAAGTATTAACACCTATCTACAAACCCCTTCGGTCGATCAGCATCGGACCCACGGGAAGCCCCAGCGTCTCGCCCAGTAGTTCGGCCGTCAGGTCTCGCCAGCGATAATCGTACACACGCTTGCCGGGCGAGGCCGAAGGAGCGAAAGGGACAAGCCCTGAGCGAGCCCCATAGACGTTATAAGCCGGCTCTCGGTTCAAAAAACAGAGCCGCATTCTGCGAGGGAGTATCAGGTTGCCGCCCATTCCCCCCAAAGGTCCGGAGGGGTCCGCCTCGGACCAGGGCATATTGCCCTTTAGATTCACACCGTCCTCCAACCCGGCTGTGGTACCTCTAAACTTTTCGATTCGACCGTCCGCCGTAATCCCTCGTTGGAGGCTACTGTCACGGTCGGCGAAGGTCACTCCGTAAATGGTCACCGGCCTTCCGTTGGTACTCTCACCCATGTCGAACCACTCTTCTCCGGTGATGCTTTCGCTGCTCAGAAAGTCTTGAGCCGGCCCGCTGTCGGGATAGACCTGGTCGGCGTAGCGTCGAGGGAGACCCCAAGAACGGACCTGGCCTCTAGCCGCTAAAATGACCATGTCATCACTACCGGTGTCTTCGGATTGCGGATCAGTGATCACCGTTTCATCCGCTAATCGGACTCCGGCCGGCACCATCCCCTCAGGTTCGTCGAGAATGGCGATCACGTTCGCGGTCCCGTCGGATTCCGCGAGATCGGAGGCGGAGCCTTCAAGGTCGTAAGCTAAAAACAGCTTGCCGTCCACTCGACCCCGAAAATAGACGGTAGGCGCAACCTTGGGCACGGGCCCAGCGCCGAGATGGCCGTCCGCTGTCAGCGACGAAGCGAAGAGCCGCAGAGTGGTCCAATTGTTGCTGAGTGCCCCCAAACCCGGGACAGAAATTGGAGAGCCACGCTCGACTCTTTTGAGTTCAAAAAAATCGCCAGACGTGGGGAGCGTGACCGACAAGCCGTTGTCAGTCACGAAGGTGCCGGCGTCCGCCAGGAGTTGGGAGGGGTAGGGCTCCTCTGGCCAAGCCGGGTCGTCCCAGGTTGCTTCTAGGATGGCGGCATCCATGGCCGCGGCATCGCTGCCGTAGGTCGCCACCAGCCGTTCGTCATCCTTCTCTGTCTCATCCAGCGGCTTCCCTGGCTTAAAAATAGAGAGGACGAGGCCCAGGTCATAAATCTTCCCCACCGACACTACGTTCGCTTGATAGAGACTGACTGTGCCATCGAGAACTTCCACCAAAACGCCACCGGGATAGCTCGAGACATCCAGCGAAATAGCACCCGCGCCCTGAGACCTAACGCTCTCCAAAACCTTGGAGGTTTCATCCTGCCTCATCGGCAGCCCGCTGAACGGCTCTACTGTTAGAGCACCGGTGACGAGGACTCCTCCGATACCAGGGCCGGTTCCAGCCAGAGGTGACAAAATTTGGTCCCCCGCCGAGTACGTTCCCGGACCCAGCGTCCGCACGACAGTAACAGTGGGATCCGGGAACGTGGTGCTGTCGGCCTCTATCATCTCGATGGGACCCATGGAGCGGAGCAGGCCTTGAAGCCCAACGGTGAGATCGCTCTTGACGGGAAGACCAGTAATCAGATGGCTCAAGGTATTGGCGCTTCGCAGCCTGAGCCTAGGAAGGCCGGAGGTAGAACTGGAGGCTCCGCAAATCGGCCCCTGCCACTCATCCGCACGGATTTCGAACTCTCCGGAACCGACTCTCAAATAGTTTACAAACGGGACACCCACCTTCACCAGAAAGCGCGAGGACGCTTGAGCCGTGCTCGTTCGCGAATTGACTTGAGATTGACAGTCCATCGTCCAAAAAGTGCCCCGGTCAGGAACCATTTCCGAATCCAGGCTCCGCGCGTCCCTTATGGTCACGGTAAAGGTCCCACCCAAGACTCCGCTGTCGAGACTCTCTTCTAGAGCGGTTCGGTTGGGAGAGGCCGCCATTCCGCCCAGGTAGTAAGAAGAGTCTCGGTCGTTGGAAAACTTGAAGACGCCACCGGGTCCAAGATCGGGGGGTATGAAGCTCAATCCGTGGGATAAAAAAATCTGATAGACCAATTCGTTACCGAGATCCGCGAGGGCCCTACACTTCACCGAGTCCTCACTGAAGCGCACCGCACGCACGGTGTCTCGGAAGCCCAAGGCCAAGGCCGCGAAGAAAACCAGAAACACGGTGGAGACGATAAACGCGTACGCCAGCGCGAAACCTCGTTGCTTAGTAAACATCCGTCATCTAACTTCCTGCACTCACGCCTTCCACCTTATCACAATGAGTCCCCGCAACACAGATCGTCTCCCGAGTCGACTCCCCGCAGAACTGGAGCGCCGGACCTTCTCAGTAGACCGCCCGAACCAACCCGCCGACATCGAAGTGTGGCCGGAGGAAAAACAGCCGTTTTTGTGTGTCTCCATCGTTCTCTCCTGCGCTCGGCGGACAGGCCCTCGCCGCGACGCGAACGAAGTTGCCCGCGTGAAATGGTTCTTAATCGCCATCGGCCTCCTGTTGACCGCTTTGGTTTCCCCACCTCCCCAGGACCAAGTTCTGGGACTCATTCTGACCATGGCCATTGTGCTTTTAGGATTGCGCACCGTAGGGATTCCGGGAGGCGGTGGGTTCTCAGCCTATCCCCCGCTGGTGCTGGCCGCGGCCGTCACTCCACAGGTGGGGACCTGGTGGTCGATCGCTGCGCTGGTTCTGCTACTCCTTCTGTCGACCCACATAGAGGAGGAGCCACGCAGAGAGTATCTACCCGCTTGCGCCGCCGCGCTGGCTACTTCAGGCCTCTGGACTTGGGTACGGGGACCGGTCGCCCCAGATTCCCCCTCTCTGCTACAACCTTTGATGCAGTACGGCCTTCTGTGCGCGGTTTTTGGGTTGGTCGATACCTTCGCGCGTTCGGCCGCATTTCGCGCTCGAGAACACTTCGTCGAGGAGCGACACCTCAGAGCATCAAGCGAGAAAGTTCTGCTGCCTCTTCGACTCGGCATGCTTGGGGCGGGGGTGTTCCCTGTGTACCTTTCCACTCTGCCCTACGGACGGGTCGCCACTTTGGCCTTCCTACCCTTGTTGGCACTCTTCGACATGCTCGCCCAGCACGTCGCCTATCGTCTGCAGGCCGAGAACGCCGAACGAGCGGTCCAGGCC
>JBBKWP010000143.1:0-21993 GCA_037968995.1 Candidatus Xenobia bacterium | reverse complement strand
TTTGAGAAGCTTATGGGAGGGCGCGGTGGGCCCCCGAGAGACGACCAACGTCCGTTTTTTACGGATCTCGAGAAGACGATTCTCAAGATCCCTTTCCTGAAGATTCTAGAATCTTATGGCCAGGCGTGGAAAGACGTCCACAGTGTAGAGGCGAAGTACCAAAGTCTTGAGTTCAATCCGAACGCCGTGTACATATGTTCACCCTCAGAGACCATGGTCGTGACCTCGTTCCAAGTCGATGTTGCTCAAGCTGAGGGTCTCTTGAGCGTCTGTTTGCCGTTTCGTCATCTCAAGGAACTTATTCCGAAGAGGTCCTTCGACGAGTTCATTCACCTTCAGACGTCCATGAATCTGCCGAAGGATGACAAAATCATATTTCCCGAGCTGATCCACAGCGCAAAGGTCCCTGTGGCGGCGAGTTTGGGTCGGGCGGAACTGCTTTTTCAAGAATTGCTTTCTATCGAGGTTGGGGACACCATCCGATTGGATGCGGAGATCTCGGAGCCATTGAAAATCAAAGTGAACGGGATGACGAAGTTCCTGGGCCAACCAGGAATAAAGGATGGCCGGATGGCGACAAGAGTCATTCGGGTCCTTGAAGAAGGGGATGAAGAGTACGATGAGTGATCACAGTCCGAGAAGCGTTCAGTTCAATGAGCTTGAGGCGGGGACGAGCGGCTCTCCCAGTCCGCATGGAATTGAGCTTCTCAAAGATGTAGAATTAACGGTTCAGGCGGAACTAGGCAAGACGAAGCGTCTTGTTAAGGACATTCTGAGACTTCAGGTTGGTTCGGTGTTACAACTGGAGAAAGAAGCGGGAGACCCGGTGGACATCCTGGTGAATAACAAGGCCATCGCGCGTGGCGAGGTTGTTGAGATGGATGGACAGTATGGGGTGCGTATCACGGAGATAGTGAGATAGTGTCCCGACGACCCAAAAGTGGCGGCGGCGAAGCGTATCTCCCGGAAGGTTTCTATGGAGACCTCAGCATCTTGCAAGACGTCCCTATGGTCATCGAGGCCGAAATGGGACGAGCCAATAAAAGCGTTCGCGATGTGTTAAAGATCGGTGAGGGATCCGTCATCGATTTTGATAAAGATGCCGGCGAACCAGTGGATCTCAAGATCAATGGGAAACTGATCGCACGCGGTGAAATTGTTGAAATCGAAGGCAATTACGGGGTTCGTATCACGGAGTTGATATACCATTAGGCGGTGGAACTTGAAGGCAATGGGACTTTTTGAACGACGAGCGGCAGGGCTTTTGCTCTGTTTGTTGTTTCTAGGAGCTTTCGCCAGTGATGTTTCGGCGCAGGTTCCCCAGGTTTCGTCGCCGGAGGTGGTCGTTCCTCAAGCCCCCTCTTCTGTGTCTCGTCCAGCGGTGGGCGTGGCGACATCCCCGACTCCCATCGAGAAAGAAGACACGGCTACCGTTCCGGTGTCTGACCCCTCTCCAAAGCCTTCCACTTCGACAGATTCCGTCGAGAACGCCGCGTCAACCGCCGGGGAATCGACCAAGTTTGGTCGTGCCAAGACCGGCGCGGCCGAAAAGTCAGAGGACTGGCAAAAGCAAGGAGCCGTGGGCTCGTCCACTTTCTTGGACAAAGTCCGACGGGTTGCCGGCGTACTGGCGTTGATCTGTTTTGCGATCTGGGGGATGGGAAAGTTCGCGAACAAGTCTTCCCTAGAGCGATTTGGTCTTCCCGTAGCGGAGTCAAGCCTGATCGAGATTATCGAAAAGAAGCGGTTATCTCCCGGTCGGAGCATCATGTTAGTTCGAGTAGGTCCCAAGGTTTTGGCGGTCGGCGTGACGGAGGGCGGATTCCAGACATTGACGGAGCTTGACGGAGAAGCCTTGAAGCGTCATCAGGATGAAAAAAGTGAGGTCTCGAGACGCGTGGAGGAAAGCCCTTCCGCGGCGCCGACATCTCCGACAGACGTCGCCCGACACTACCTTTCCATCATCCCAGGCATAGGAGTCAAGAAGTGAGAAAATACGGTCGGTATTTGGGGTGGGGACTGTTCTTGCTTCTCGTCTGCCTGGGAACCAGCGCGGTAGCGCAGAATCAGTTCCCGAGTATCGAACTACCGTCGATCAGCATAAACGGGAAATCTCAAAGCGAAACGCAAGAGGTTTCCAGTTACCTGCAGGTCATGTTCTTTTTGACCATCTTGAGTCTGGCTCCATACATTTTGGTGATGAGCACCGCCTTCATTCGTATCGTGATTACGCTTTCGTTCTTGCGAACTGCGCTGGGAACCCAGCAGGTGCCCCCGACTCAGGTACTTATGGGACTGGCTCTTTTCTTGACCATGTTCGTGATGGCACCCGTGGGAATTAAGATGAATGAGACCGCGATCCAGCCTTATCTGGCGGGGGATATCAAACAGGCTGAATTTGTCACCAAATTATTGAACCCCCCACGCGACTTCATGCTTCGACAGACACGGGGCAACGACATCGATCTGTTTCTGGAACTGTCGAGGGTGAAAAACAAGCCCAAAACCGCCGATGACATTCCTCTCTACGTTGTCCTGCCCGCTTTCGTCCTGTCCGAGATCAAAACGTCGTTCCAAATCGGTTTTCTGCTCTACCTGCCATTTCTCGTCATCGACATGATCGTCTCCTCGGTTTTGATGTCGATGGGTATGTTTATGTTGAGTCCGATGACCATTTCATTGCCTTTTAAACTGTTGATGTTTGTCTTGATCGACGGGTGGGAACTCGTCATCAAGGGTGTGGTCAAGAGCTTTAATCCTATCGAAGGCTCGCCGGACTTGTAGTGACACTGTTTTTTGCTCAAGAGATTTTCGACTCCATTTTTCTGTACATGGTGCAGAAGACTCTGAGCCTTATTCTGACGCTTTCGGCACCCATGCTTTTGGCCGCTATCGCGACCGGGATCGGTGTGGCGATGTTTCAGGCGGTGACGAAAATCCAAGAGCAGACTCTCTCGTTCATACCTAAAATCGCGGCGACGTTTTTGGCTATCGTGATCTATGTACCCTCGGTGAAGGTGGAGTGTGAAGATTTTCTCATTGAGACGCTCAACTACATCGCGATTATGCAAGTGGATGCGATTGTGAAATGATGCACTTTATACTTTTCGCTCAAGAGTTCATGACCGAGGCCTTCATCATGGAGATCTGTACTCGGGCTTTGATCTTAATCATGCTACTTTCGGCCCCGATGTTGCTGTCCGCTCTTTCGGTGGGTCTAGTGATCTCGGTCATTCAGGCGACCACTCAGATTCAAGAACAGACCTTGGCTTCAGTGCCGAAGATGGCCGTGACGTTTATCAGCCTTATTGTCTGTGGACCTTGGATTATGGATATGCTGGGGACTTACGCGAGCGAGCTTTTCATGGCGATCGCCGAGATGGGCCCATAGGGACAGAGCCTCAGTGACCGACGAGTTCTATAGCGTTTTCGGGACAGCTCTCTTAGCTTTCGTTCGGATCGCACTGATTTTTCGACAAGCTCCCATCTTAGGGAGCAACCACCTCAAGCCGCAGTTGAAGGTTGGGCTGGCCGCGATGTTGACTATCGTTGCGGTTCCGAATCTGGTGGTGCCTGACAATTTCCCCAGCGAAATTCGGGGCTTCATCATGGCACTTTTAGGCCAGATAGTGGTGGGATTGGCCATCGGGTTCGTTTCTTATCTCGTGATGGCCGCCGCGCAGTTTGGCGGAGAGATGATGGATATCCAGATGGGTTTATCTGTGGCCGCTACCATGGACCCTTCCAGTGGCGGTACCTCAAAGCTACTGATGCGTCTAAATTTCTACTTCGCGATGCTGCTTTACCTAGGTGTGAACGGGCACCATGATTTTTTACGGGCGGTCTATCGCTCCTTTGACATTATCCCGGTGACGGAATTTCACGTCAACGGTCGGTTGATCCTGATGTTCATCGATCATACCGAGGAAATTTTTCTGATCGGTTTACAGATCGCCGCTCCGCCCTTGGCCGCCCTCTTCATCGCTCAGATTGCCATGGGTCTTTTGGCCCGAGTGGCGCCCCAGATGAACGTCTTTATGCTGAGTTTTCCGCTCAATATCGGCGTGGGGATGACGATGCTCGCGGTAGGACTTCCTATGATTCAGCAACTCCTGTTGACTCAGTTCGACATCAACATTCAATTAGTGTACGACTGCATTGATATCCTTACACAACCACAAATTTCAAACTGATGTTAACATCTGCGTGATATGATACGTTAAAGTGACGCGTGGGGGCTTAATACAGTTGCGACTAGGCAGGGATTGGAGGTTGATAATTGAGCGCTGATAGTGACAAGACGGAAGAGCCCACCGAGCACAAGCTCCAGGAGGAGCGTAAAAAAGGGCAAGTGATGAAGAGCCAAGATGTCATTTCCACTCTTGGCCTTCTTGCTGCAGTGGGGACGATGTACGGCTCCGCTTCCTTCATGTATAACAACATTAAGGACTTTTGGATCGATTCTTGGTCAATGATCCCAACTTACGACGTCACCACACGCTCGTTTTTTCTCGACACTATTGAAGTGATCGGTGTAGTGGCCATGACCCTGGGGCCCCTTTTGGTGGCGGTCTTTATGATGGGGATCATCGCCAATGTCGCCCAGATCAAACTTCTTTTCACCGTCGAACCGTTAAAGCCAGCACTTAAGAAGATCAATCCCATTTCGGGATTTAAGCAGATTTTTTCGGTGAAGTCGCTGATGGAGTTGGTCAAGCAGATCGCCAAGTTGGCGATCGTTGGGTGGATCTGTTATAGCGCGGTGAGCGGTGAATTGGAGCAGTTCAGTTTAGCACCGACGTGGGACATTATGACAACGGTAGGTCTGGTCGGTGAGATCGTGATGCGAATTGTCAAAAACGTTTTGCTGGGAATGGTTGTGATCGCTGGGATCGATTATGCTTTCCAGAAGAAGCAGTTCCTCAAGCAGATGAAGATGAGCTTCAAGGACCTCAAGGACGAATACAAAGAGACTGAGGGTAATCCCCAGATCAAAGCCAAGATTCGTCAGAAGATGCAGCAGAGCTCCCAAGGTCAAATGATGCAGGAAGTCCCGAACTCCAACGCTGTCGTGACCAATCCGACCCATCTCGCTATCGCCATCAAGTATGACAAGGAAGAGTGTCCTGTTCCTACCGTGGTAGCCAAGGGTGAACGTTTGATGGCTGCGGCGATCAAACTCAAAGCCGAAGACCACGAGATTCCTGTCGTGGAGAATGTGGAACTCGCCAGGGCCCTTTTCGGGGCCTGTGAAGTCGGACAAGCCATTCCCACAGAGCTCTACAAAGCGGTCGCTGAAATTTTGGCTTATGTCGTGAAGTTGAAAAAGAAGAAAGAGATGCATCGTCGTCGTCGATGATAGCTAGTTCATGCCTGATTTTCTAAAGCTCTTGAAAGAGAAAGTGTTGGTGACGGACGGTGCGTTGGGAACGCGACTCCAGGCACTGACCGGGAACACACAAGCCTGTATCGACGGCTTTAATCTTGACTCCGCCTACTCCGAGATCGTCAGCCTTGTACATCGTTCTTACGTAGAGGCCGGGTCGGACATCATTTTCACCAACACCTACGGGGCCAACGCCGTCAAACTAGACCGTTACGCCCGCAAGAATCAAGTCTTGGCGCTCAACGAAGAAGGCGCGCGATTAGCCCGCAAGGCGGCGGGCGACAAGGTGCTGGTGGCCGGCTCAATCGGGCCGCTGGAGTGGGCCGGCGGAGGTGACGAGCGTTGTGTGGAACGTTTCGTCGAAATTTTTGAGGAACAGATCGAAGGTCTCGTCAATGGAGGCGTAGACCTTCTGGTATTTGAGACGTTTCAGGACATGGTTGAGTCTCGGGCTGCCCTAACAGCGGCCAAGAACACGGATCTCCCGGTCATTTTTAGTATAGGTGGGGTCACCAACGGACGGACGAGCCTGGGAGTTGAGGCCGAGGAGCTTGCTTTATTGGCAGCCTCGATGGGTGTCGATGTGGTAGGGGTGAACTGTCGCGGGACTTTCGATATTCTTGAGTCGGTTCAGCGACTGGCTCAGACAGTATCGCTTCCGTTGATCGCTATGCCGAACGCTGGATCGCCGGAAATCGACCGGGGGCGGGTGGCGTACCGTGCGGAGCCGCATTTTTTCAAGGACTATGCTCGGCGTCTGGTCGAGGCCGGCGTACAAGTGGTCGGCGGATGTTGTGGAACGGGACCGGAGCATATTCGGCAGATGGCCGACACGGCCGCGGGTCTTGTCCTACCAGGACCTCGTTCGGTTTCGGACGTTCGCGTGCTCACCCAGACCACGATCATTGAGCACGAAGCTAAAAGTGAATCGCAGGTTGAAAAGGTTTTCCGTAAAGTGCCTTTCATCATTTCGGTGGAAATGCGCACCGCGCGGACCGGCAGTTTTAGGAGTTTCCTAGACGCCGGAAAACAGCTGGCCCGCTGTGGAGTGCATCTCTTCGACGTGCCCGACAACGCCGGAGCGAAAGTCACCGTCGACCCCATGGTTTCGGCATTTCGCTTACAGGAAGAGACCCGGATACCGACCATCATGCATCTCTCGGCATCGCACCGGAATTTGATCGCGATTCAGTCGTATCTTCTTGGTTGTTGGGAGACTGGAGTTCGCTCGATTCTTGCGGTGACGGGCGATCACCCCAATGTCGGTGACCACGATAAGTACGCTTCTCGCGTCAACGATGTGAAAAGCTCGGTGAATCTGCTGAAGTTGATGAGCGGCCTTAATGAGGGACGCCTGTTCAACGGCTCTCCGTGTCAGCGGACCGGCTTTTTTATGGGCGCTGGATTCAACCCTATGCGCAAGATGACGCCGCAACTCAAGTGGCTGGAGAAGAAAGTGGAGGCTGGAGCGAAATACATTTACACGCAGCCTCTCTATAATCCGGACGATGTCGAGACGATGATGAAAGCACTCGAGCCTTTCGGACTGCCCATCTTGGTGGGCGTTCTGCCCCTCTCAAGCCGGCGCAACGCGGAGTTTTTCGCGGCCGGAAAGATTCCCGGAGTGATCATCCCAGACGAGATCCTCAAGCGATATCAATCGGTGGAGTCCCCCGAAGAGGGCGTGGAACTTGGAGTGGAGCTCGCTTCGGAATTCTTGACAACGATTCAGGGGGCCGTCCACGGATGTTACCTAATACCGCCTTTTACTAAAGACAAATATCAAAGAATCGAAGAGATCCTGACCCGCTCTGGGGTGAATCGAACGGAGGTTTCTGTTTAGACGATGGGTGAACATCCGTTAATCAAACTTCTGAGATTTTCCGACGTCGCGACGGCGGTCGGGCTGATTGGCGTGATCTTCATGCTGATCGTTCCGTTGCCGTCTTGGCTCTTGGATATTCTTTTGGTTCTCAATATCGCGATGGCCATCGTGATTCTGCTCATCTCGATCTATATCGAAGAACCTCTACAGTTTTCCGTTTTTCCAACGTTACTGCTCTGTTTTACCCTGTTTAAACTGTCTCTAGACGTGTCTTCGACACGTATGATCTTGTTGTACGGGCAGATCAAAGACCCGGTGACTGGGACTCCGACAGGCGCGGGTGACCTGATTCCCGCTTTCGCGAACGTTGTAGTTGGCGGCAATATGGTCGTCGGTTTCATCATGTTTATCATCTTGATCATCATCCAACTGATGGTGATCACCAGCGGTGCTGAGCGTATCGCCCAGGTGGCGGCACGTTTCACCTTGGACGCGATGCCTGGTAAGCAGATGGCTATCGACGCCGACATGCATTCCGGAATTATCGACGCCGACGAAGCTCGGAAAAAGCGAAAGACTGTTGAGCGCGAATCGGATTTTTACGGTTCGATGGACGGTGCTGGGAAGTTCGTCAAAGGCGACAGTACCGCCTCGATCATCATCATGATCGTGAACATTCTCGGTGGGATCCTCGTTGGGATTATCTATCATGACATGGGAGCCATTGAGGCTCTGAATACCTATGCGATTTTGACCATCGGAAGCGGTTTGGTGTCGACTGTTCCGGGCTTCTTGGCCTCCACGGCCATGGGTATGATCGTGTCGCGCGCGGCTTCGGACTCTAACCTGGGTGACGACCTCGCGAAGCAGTTGACGGCTCGTCCCGACGTACTTAAGTTAGCTGCCGGCTTCATGCTCTTGATTGGGCTCATGGGGCTCACTGGTCTGATGGCGTTTCCTCCGCTTCCCTTCATGGGACTAGGCGGAATGTTTTGGTTCCTCGGTGTGGCGCTGGGTAAGGCCAAGTTGGAAGACGTGCTGGGAGAGGCCGGTGGCGCGGATGCTCCGGCTGCCGGCGGTGACCCCGGGGCTGGTGGTGCCGCGGGCGCCCCAGGCGGCAGCGCCGGTGGGGACAAGAAGCCGGAGAGCGTCGTTCAGTTGATGCAGGTCGACGCGATCTCTCTCGAGGTCGGTCGTGGACTGTTGTCCCTCGTTGACCCTCGCGAAGGAGCGAAACTTCTCGAACGCGTGACCTCTATTCGGCGCCACGTCGCCATGGAGTTGGGAATTGTTGTCCCGGGCGTTCGATTTCGAGACAATCTACAACTCAAGCCAAACACATACGTCATCAAGATTAAAGAGATTGAAGTTGCTCAGGGAGAGGTTCAGGTCAATCAGTTCTTGGCGATCGGTCCCGAAGACAAGTTGAAGAACTTGCGCGGGATCAAGACCGTCGACCCGACCTACGGAATGCCGGGAGTCTGGATTTCGCCAGAGCAGCGCGGCGACGCGGAACGATACGGCTGTATGATCTTCGACCCCGTGAGCGTAGTTGCCACCCAGTTGACCGAAGTGGTGCGAAGTCACGCTTCGGAACTTCTAGGCCGACAAGAAGTTCAGGCTCTGATCGACACCATCAAGAAGACCCATCCCGCGGTGGTCAAGGAACTGATACCTGACGCCCTTCAGCTCGGTGAGGTTCAGAAAGTTCTGCAAAGCTTGGTCAAAGAGCGTGTCTCGATTCGCGACTTGGTCAGTATTCTGGAAACTCTGGCCGACAACGTCCACATGACCAAGGACCCTGAAATGCTGACGGAGTTCGCCCGCGTCGCATTGGCCCGTTCGATCTGTAAAGAGTACCAGAATAACGAGGGGACCATCAATGTGATCACGTTGGACCCCGGTATCGAGCAGACGGTTCAAGGTTCGATTCAAAGAACTGAACAAGGCTCTTTTCTGACCATCGATCCGAATGTGGGTCAAGAGATTCTGCAGGCCATCTCCACCCAGGTGGACGCGTTGTCTGAGAAGGGTCTGCAACCCATTCTACTGACCTCACCTCCTATCCGACCGGCGCTGAGGAAGTTGACCGAAAGGTCCTTTCCCAGCTTAGTGCTGTTGAGTTGGAATGAGATCGCGCCCAAGGTCAACGTCAATTCTGTCGCGATGGTCACCATGTAAGGGATGAGTCTTTAGCCTAAATGTCAAAGCTCTCGCTCTAGCATCAGCGTGCTAGCCCTAAGGAGATGAGATGAAAAACTTTTTACCTGAATCGCTGCGCGAGGGTTTGCAAGTGACCCCCGAGCGAGCCCGTGAAATTCACAAGAGTACGACCGACGCTCTCGATGCTCACATGAACCCTTTTATGGTGAGAATTATGAACGAGCTCGATACGGGTTTCGTCGAGTGGCGTGGCGAGGGCATCTATGTGATGACGCCCGAGGGCGAAAAGCTTTTCGACTGCGTGGGGGCCGGAGGCGTTTTTGGCCTCGGTTTCGCGCATCCGGCTCTAGTCGAGGCGGTTTGTGAGCAGGCCAAGCGGGGAGGCCTAGCGACACGAGCCGGCTTCACTCCTAACCAAGCGGAGTTGGCCACCAAACTGTTGCAACTCGCGCCCAAGAATCTCGAGTATGTTTATTTCGGCAACAGTGGGACGGAAGCTCTCGAGGCCGCCATGAAGTTGGCCCGATTGAGTACGGGGCGCAAGAAGCTGATTGGGACCCATTACGGATATCATGGCATGTCGACGGGAACCATCTCTTTGTCCGGACTTTCGGCCTGGAGGGACGGCATCGGCCCCTATCTAGAAGGGACCTCGTTGGTTCACCACGGCGACATCAAAGATCTGGCTCTAGAGATTGATGACGATACCGCCGCGGTCGTGCTCGAACCTGTACAGTGGGCCTCCGGATGCAAAGTCGCTGGTCCGGACTATTTCCGACAAGTGTCAGAGTTGTGCAAAGAGAAAGGCGCTCTTTTGATCCTTGACGAGGTCCAGACCGGACTCGGTCGTACCGGGTACACGTTCGCCGCGGAGCACTGGGGAGTCGAACCGGACATTCTCTGTGTCGGCAAAATCCTCTCAGGGGGAATGGTACCTATCTCTGCCGTCCTTTACACAAACTTCGTCCAGAAGGCTGAATTCTCCAAGTCCTTATTCAATAACTCGAGTTACGGCGGAAATCCCCTGGCCTGCGCCGCGGGGATCACCACTCTCAACTTACTTGAGGAGACGTATTTTCAGCGCGCCCGAGAACTCGGCGAGCAACTGGCTCGTGGGTTTGATGCACTTCTAGAGGAGTATCCTGAACAGTTGGTCGGATATCACGGACTAGGACTGATGAGATGCCTGGAATTTCGTGCCCCTGTAGAGGGGTTGATGTTCGGGGCCAGGATGAAGACAGACCACAGTATCATTGTAGCCTCTATGGGTCACATCCCACAGTTTGTACGAATTTCCCCTCCCTTCATCTGTACAGATGAAGACCTCGTAACGCTCCTTACAGCTTGTCGCGCCACGTTGGACACCTTGCGTGAAAAGGGTGTCCCGGCGCTGATGAAAGAGCTCGAAGCCATGCTGGCGAGCGTAAATAAGGTGACGATGAAGGCCGTCGCCGCGGGTGAGGTCACTTCGTGAAACCTCGCCTCGGCTTGTCTCCAGAAGAGTTGGTTGAAACCTTCAACCAGATGTATCTTCAAAGTTGGGGCGAAGTCTCGGACAAATTGCGATGGGATCTCGCGAAGCGCCAGGAAGAATCGGATCTTGGTCCATTTTTACTAGAACTGATGGAGGCGGTTGTCAACGCCGCCCGTGACAGCACCGTCATGACCATTTACGAGAACAACGAGCGCCTGGCTCAAGAGCTAGAATCGTGCGGAGTTCAACTTTCTGGTCGCTGAGGTTAACAAAAAGTTAACATCTTTCTCCTTTCCGAATGGATTGGAGCATGTAATAATATCTGAGAGAGAAAGTTTGGAGGAATTAGAGATATGGCCCTTTTGAGTATGCTTGGTATAGGTGGCGGCGGCGGCGGAGGAATGAACCCTTTCGTACAGCCTAACGCTTCAAACCAGGCTCAGATCCTTCAGCAACAACTCAGCGACATCCAGCAAGCCAAAACAATTCACGCACAGATCACGGCGGAAGCGAAGAGATCACAGGCTCAGCGCTGGCAGATCATGTCCGAACTACAAACTAAGATTCACCAGATTACCGCAGAAGTGACGGTAAATAAGGCTAAGATGGCTGATAAAGCTTTCAACGCAATGAAACAGTACATCTCCCAGTAACCAAGTCAGTCTTTTCTCGAAAAAAGCCCGGTCCCCGGGCTTTTTCGCTTTCTTGGCGGATTTTTAACATGAGGGACCTCATGCGGATCTCTCAATAGTGTAAACTGACACAGCAAAACTTCACAATTATGAGGCTTATTTATGAAACCCATCGGCAGTCCTAACAACGCGGTCACCAATCAACTGGCTCAGAATCAGAAGCGAGCCCTAGATCAGAACATCAGTCAGGCTCAGCAGAGCAATGTTACTACGGTTGGTCGTCAGTCGAACAGAACTTCTGAGGACGATAAGAAGACGACATCGCTTCAGGCGCCATCGCTCCAGACGGCTCCTGACAATGTGTCCTTAACCTCCACCACCGCGGAACCTAAGCCGACGGAAACGGAGAGCATGCAGACTCCCGCTGACACTCAGGTCCGGGACGAAGCGACGGTTGGGTCCTCCCGAGAGGGAGGCGCTCAGGTCAACAGTCCCGCTTCTGAGGCTCTCGAAGAGTTCCAGGGTGCCCTTTTTGACCTTCCGAGGGAAGACATCGAAGCCATTCAAACCAAGAGCGCCGCGATCACTGCGTACAACCCCGAAGCGGCCAAAGACCCCGTCACGGCCCTTGCCGCGACGGCCCTTCAGCAAGCGGTCACCAAACTGCAAGCGAAGATGCCGAACGCCACGGCCGAGGAACTTAAAGAAGCCGCTAAAACGGACCCCGAGATCGCCAAATGGTCCAAAATCGCCGACTCTTCCAAAAACTACCTCACCCAGATCGCCGCCCAAGGGGTAGGATCGTCAGCGAATTCGGGAGTTCCTGGTGCCTCGGCGGCGACGGAAGAAGCCGCCGTCCCCGGAATGAACGGTCCTATGACGGACAGCGGAAGCGGGAATGCTTTCCGCTTGAATCCCGAGCAGCAGGCTCAATTCCTTGCCGACCAAGTGAAGATGCAGCAGTCCATTTTGGACACCTATAACAATATGTGGCAAGAAATTCGGAAAAGCCAAGCGGCGAGATTCAAGTTGATGATGGAGACCTCTGATGCCATTCGCGGCGACTTCGCGAAGCTCCACGCCTCTCGGATGCAACAGGCCAATTCCTACAACACGGCGGTCAGTAATGCCATTTTGGGAATCACACCAAAGTAGAAAAGTCTTTTAGGAGACGAAAAGGGGCCCAACTTGCGGGCCCTTTTTTATTTCTCTTTACGGTCCGGCTCTGCTCAGACTCTTTCTAACCCTGATGAGAGGTTCTGTCGACGGGAACTCTAGCTCATTGCTGAGGATTCTCGGAACAGAGTTTCAACTTTCTTATAATTGGAACGGTTGAGTTGGGCAGCCTCATTGAGCAGATCATTGCCTTGTCGACAGAGTTCGAGCCCTTCTTCGAGATGTTCTACGTCCGGGTCGTCCGGAAAGAGTGCCAGACGAGCCACACCGTCGTTCCAATAGGTTATTCCCGAAAACCCCAGTTCCAGTTCTTCGCGGATCTCTTCAAGGATCTCTTCGGGGATCGGCATCTTTTTGATGAAGTCTTCACGCTCGTTGAGGCGCTCGGAGAGTTGTATGATGTAGTCGTGGAACTGGTCGAGGTCCCATTCCTCTGAGGCCACGCGTTGGCAGGCGTCTTCGACCTCTTTGAGGTGCTGGTCGATCGCGGGAAGGGGTTCCGCCTCGTCGGGCGGGGGAAGGAATTTGGGAAGATGAGGATTTGATGCCACGTTAGGATTCTCCAATGGAACTCTTTGGCACTAAGACAGGGAATTTCCTGTAAGATCGATGCCCATGGAGCGCATGAGAGCATAATCCAACTCTTGGTACTCTTCGGCGAACTTGAGGTTCTCCATGAACATCTGGTTGAGTTCTTGGTCGCCTCTGACAAACAGTGTCCGCCCCAAAGAAAGAGACTCGGCGTCTCCAGTATCCGACCAATGAAGAATCTCTTCGATGCCCTCTAGATAGGTGTCTAGGCACTTGGTCGCGGCTTGATAGAAGTCGGACGCGACCTGATAAGTTTCTGGGTCAAGATTCTCGGGGAGGCCCTGCTCCAGGAGCGGTTCTAGCCTGTCGGCGGCGGCCAAAAAACGATCCCGGAACTCGTCTTGAGAAATGTCGCGGCAACGATAAAGGAGAACGTTCTTCTCTTGCCATCCGGACAGTCCAGGATGTGGACCGGCTTCTTCAAGTTTCTTGCGACAGGAGTCAAAATCCATGATCCAGTCTTCCGAAGTGAGGACATATTCCCTTTGGAAGAGTGCTAAGGGTTGTACGGTCTTGAAACGTTTTTTCTTGAAACCAGGATATCTGAAAGTCTAGAAGAAGGCGTTCTGATGATTTTCAGAAAAATATTCAATTTCCGCAAGGATGTTGTCGCCGGGAAGTACGGCATTGTAATCGTTGCATTGTGTCTAGGACTGTTTACGAGCGCTGTGAGCGCGGAAACAGTATACTCTGTCCGTGAGGGCGATACTCTTGAGAGCATCGCCAAGGACCATCACACCACGCCGGTAAAAATTACCGAGCTCAATCCTCATCTGGCCAGCAAGGGTTTCGCTCCCGGCCTAGTCCTTCTGCTCCCCGACAACTTGGCCGCGGAGATCTCCCGCCAACAGTCTCGGGTCACTGACCCGATTGTGGTCGCCGGAGTCCTTCACGACCCTCCTAAGGCCTCAGAAGTCCCTGTCACGGACCGCCAGTTAGCAAAATTTGAAGACCTCAAGCGACGTCAGAGTCTCTCCTCGAGACGCGGTATGATGGTCCGAGACCTTACCCACACAGCGAAAAGCTATCTCGGTGTGCCTTACCAAATGGGTGGCACCAGTCGCCGTGCTATTGACTGCTCCGGCTTCACCATGCAAGTCTTCGCCTCTCATAGTATCAAATTGCCGAGAACCGCTGACGTGCAATACAATGTCGGCAAGAAGGTTCCGCGTGGCCAAGAGCAGCCTGGCGACCTCGTCTTCTTTGAGACCTATCTTCCCGGCCCGTCCCACGTCGGTATTTTTATCGGAGGTGGACAGTTCATTCACGCGAGTTCATCGCGTGGCGTGACCATCACCCCTCTTAAGAGTACTTACTTCGGACCACGCTACCTTGGAGCCAAGAGGGTTTTCTGATCTTGTCGCAACCTGAAAGCCAGGCGTCTCCAGGACGAGACGACCGCCTGATGGCGGCGTTGGCTTATCCTTTATGGTTCGTCGTCTTTCCGCTCGTTTACATCGCCCCTGATAAGAGAGAAAATCCGTTTTTGCGATTTCATGCTTATCAGGGAGCGGCGCTCGGGATCTTCGGTATCGTTGGGCTTTCTCTGATTCGAGCAGTCCTGGGATTTCTCTTCCGTTGGCTGATTTTATTCGACGTCTTGCTCTACCCCGTTCTGAAAATGGGCGAGTGGGCGGTGCTGGCGGCGGTGCTTTACGGAACAGTGATGGCTTGGCGCGGACATTATGCGCGGATTCCCTATATCTCCGATGCTGTTCATGGACTTTTCGACGATTCCCAAGCGGCCGCCAGCGACGATTGACGATTTTCTCCGCTTGTGATATTGTCAGCCAACTCGCGGGAGTGGCGGAATTGGTAGACGCGCAAGATTCAGGATCTTGTGGGCTTATGCCTGTGGGAGTTCGAGTCTCCCCTTCCGCACCATAAATAGAAGTCGGCCTTTGGGCATGACATGATTCAAGGGCCTTCGGGCCCTTTTTCTTTTTCCGCCGCATACAGGCGTTGGGGCCCAGACGCTGAGAATTGAGATTCTTGAGGTTCGGAACAGATCGTCCGGCAATGTTAACGTTTTGGTAATATCTCTTCGGATTATTTACGAGTTTGTCGGAAGCCGACTCGGTACTCTATGGATAGAAACTTTCCCATAGGAGACCGACATGAGTGAAAAGCTATCATCAAGAATTCTTCCCGAATTGGAAGCGGGGCTACGAGAAGCGGGGCTACTGACGACACTCGTGACCATCGAGTCGCCGCGCTTCAGGCACTACCTCAAGAAGCCCGCGAACCTGCTTCACGACGGCTGGAATTTCGTCGAAAGCTCGGACGGGAAAACGGTGACCTATCGATTGGGAGAGGAACAAGGTGCGCGTCAGGAACTTCGCATCTGCCGCACTTCCAGAACCGCTGTTCTTTTGACCCATCAGCCGCGTGCCGGACGCACACAAAACATCACCTTCGACTTCGCCACAAAAAGCATCGTGGAGAACTGTGTCGTTCACGAGTCCAACGGCTCGGAAGTCCATCATCAGTTTCTCTTTGTCAATCGCCGCGAAGGACGCTTGATGCAATCCGTGGCTGAAGAGTTGGCCGCCTAGCCTCCGGACGATATTCTTCGCTGTTTCCGCTAAAAAGTAGGGGGGATCGGCTACCTGACAGGCCCACGGGTGAGGAAGTTCGAAGAGCCCCAATGCACCGTCGTCCGGTCCCCAGGAGGACCGCGAGTCACAGCGCGCTTAAGAGAGTTCAAGACCAAAGGTCTCTCCCGAATCGCTGTCTCATCGGTTGCGGAAAGAAGGATTGAGCAATGTCAGGAACTGCCGATATTGGACTCTACGGCTTGGCCGTAATGGGTCAGAACGTGGTCCTCAATATGAACGACCATGGTTTCAAAGTGGCTGTGAGCAACCGGAGCAATGAGAAGGTCGACCGCTTTTTGGCTCAGGAGGCTAAGGGGACCGATATCATCGGATTTCATGAACTTCCTGATCTTGTGGCCTCCTTGAAGAGACCCCGGACCATCATGCTCCTGGTGATGGCCGGAGCCCCGGTAGATCAGACCATCCAGATTCTTCTTCCGCACCTCGAAGCCGGAGACATCATCATCGACGGAGGAAACTCCAACTACCTCGACACCAATCGACGCTGCGCGGAACTCAAGCCTAAGGGTATCCGTTTCGTCGGCTGTGGCGTCTCTGGAGGTGAAGAGGGAGCACGCAACGGCCCCTCCTTAATGCCCGGAGGCGATCCGGAAGCTTGGCCCCACATCAAGACCATTTTGCAGTCCATCGCCGCGAAGACCGATTCTGGGGAAGCCTGCTGCGACTGGGTCGGCGAAGATGGCGCCGGCCACTTTGTAAAAATGGTTCACAACGGTATTGAATATGGTGATATGCAGTTGATCTGCGAAGCCTACGATCTGATGCGTCACGGGTTGGGGATGACGGCCCAAGAATGCGCAGACACCTTCGCCACTTGGAACAAGGGACCGCTCGACTCCTATCTTATCGAGATTACGAAGAATATTTTGGCATTCAAGGATGAGGACGGACAGCCTTTGGTTGAAAAAATCCGCGACACGGCAGGGCAAAAAGGTACCGGCAAGTGGACCGCGGTGGCTTCTATGGACCAGGGGATTCCTCTGACTCTGATCGGCGAGGCGGTGTTTTCACGATTCTTGTCTTCCCTTAAAGAGGAGAGAGTGGAAGCATCCAAACGCTTAGGTGGAACAATCGATAAGTTTTCCGTCGATCGCGAAGAGTTTCTCGGCAACTTAGAACAGGCGCTTTACGCTTCCAAAATCATCTCCTACACCCAGGGGTACATGCTTTTTCGGGCGGCCGCCAAGAATTTTGGCTGGAATCTTAATTACGGGGGTATCGCCCTGATGTGGCGCGAGGGTTGCATCATCCGCTCGCGCTTTTTGGGAGACATCAAAGCGGCTTTCGACAAAGATCCCGAACTTGAAAATCTGCTGTTCGATTCGTTTTTCAAGGAACAGATTCAGAAAGCGCAGTCCGGTTGGCGCGAAGTTGTGGCTATGGCCGCGAAAGGAGGCGTTGCGGTCCCCGCGATGTCGAGCGCTCTGGGATTTTACGACGGCTATCGACGAGAGACTCTGCCCGCTAATCTTCTGCAGGCCCAACGAGACTATTTCGGAGCCCACACCTACGAACGTCTCGATGGGGAAAAGGGCAAGTTTTTCCACACTGACTGGACCGGTGAAGGTGGCCGGGTGACCTCGGGAGCCTACAACGCATAGGATTCTGGCCAGTTAAGATCCGAAGGGCTTCTATCTTTTAGGTTCCCACTTGGAAAGAGAAGCTCTTAGATAGAGCGGTGAGAGCCTCACGGCCTCGTTCTACCGCTTCAAGGGTGCCGCTGAGATGAAAGGTCATCTCCGGCACTTTTTTTGTGATCTCGAGAAGTTCTAGTTCTCCCAGTGTTGGAGGTAGCGCCTGGCAGACAAGATAGCCCTCGGCCGAGATGGGCGCCGCGAAAAACTTAATGATGAAAGGTCGACTTGAGGCGGCCGTATGGGTGTCAGAGAGGTTCGGGGCAGCGTCAGGCTCTGTGAGCAACATGAGATCGATGTCGGAGGACGCCGAGTCCTGGGGAGTCTGCAGCTTGGTCCAGGCCGAGACTCCTAGAAAGAGAGAGCCTCGAAGTGCGGCCTGGGGGTCGGGGTCGTAGAGTTCGAGGCCAGAACTGTCGCTGAGGCGAACGGCCTGGCCCAGCAGAAGGCCTAAAGAGTTTACACCGAAGAGTGCTATGCGAGAATATTGGGTCATTTTCAAACCATCTTTCCCGAGAACCAGGAGTTTTTCTTCTTCCTAGAGGATAATGGCACCAACGCAGGCACCAAAAGAGGTAAATTATGAGTGTGGCATCTGAAACCGCCCAGTTTGAAGAGCTGAAATCCGTCGTTGTAAGGTTTTCCGGAGACTCCGGAGATGGCATGCAACTGACCGGGACTCAGTTCACCAACGCCTCCGCTATGGCGGGGAACGACATTTCCACGTTTCCCGACTTCCCGGCCGAGATTCGTGCACCCGCCGGTACTCTGGCCGGAGTGAGCGGCTTCCAAGTGAATCTCTCTTCTCACGAAGTGTTCACCCCCGGTGATGACACGGACGTGTTGGTGGCGATGAACCCCGCCGCCTTGGCTGCGAACATCGATGATCTCAAGAATGATTGTATTCTGATCATCAATTCTGATTCTTTCACCAAGCCCAATCTCAAAAAAGCGGGTTTCACAGAGAATCCCTTGGAAAATGGGTCTTTAGAGAAGTTTCGCCTCTATTCCATAGGGCTGACAACTCTCAATCGAACCGCCCTCGAAGACCTTGAGGGGATGACTCAAAAAGAGATCGACCGCACCAAGAACTTTTTCGCCCTGGGACTGGTCTGCTGGATGTACGATCGACCCGAGGAACCGACTCTCGACTGGATCAACGCGAAATTCGGTAAGCGCCCCATTTTGGTGGAAGCGAACACCAGAGCTTTTAAGGCTGGACTCCATTATGGGGAGACTACTGAGACGTTCCAACTTCGATATCGTATAGCCCCCGCGAAATTGGAGCCCGGAGTTTACCGAAAGATCACGGGCAATGAAGCAGTTGCTCTTGGACTAGTGACGGCAGCGAGACTGGCCGGCAAGCCTCTCTTTTATGGCTCGTACCCCATCACCCCGGCTAGTGATATTTTACACAGTTTGGCCGCTCTCAAGCATTTCGACGTTCGTACCTTTCAGGCCGAGGATGAGATCGCGGCAATGGGAGCAACGGTGGGGGCAGCCTTCGGCGGGGCCTTCGCAGTCACGGCCTCGAGTGGGCCTGGAATTGCCTTGAAAAGTGAAGCGCTGAATCTGGCCTTGGTTTTGGAGGTTCCCCTAGTCTTGATCGACGTCCAGCGGGGGGGGCCGAGCACTGGCCTGCCGACCAAAACGGAGCAGTCGGACCTCTTGATGGCTCTGTTTGGAAGGAATGGGGAAGCTCCACTACCGATATTGGCCGCCTGCTCCCCATCCGACTGTTTTGACACGGCGATCGAGGCGTTCCGTTTCGCGGTTCGGGCCTCCACTCCGGTTATTATTCTGTCGGACGGATACCTTGGAAACTCGTCTGAGCCGTGGAAAATTCCTAATCCAGAAACGATGCCTCCCATCGAGGTCACGCACCCCGTCAAGGAAGAAGGCGTGGAATTTATGCCTTACGCCCGCGACCCAAAAACTTTGGGGAGGCCGTGGGCTGTACCAGGGACACCGGGTCTTGAGCACAGGGTTGGCGGTCTCGGGAAAGCTCCCCTTACGGGAAATGTCTCTTACAAACCGGAACACCATGCTCAAATGATCGCTGACCGTCAGGAAAAAGTGGATCGTTTGGCCGATATCATTCCGGCCCAAAAAGTCCACGGCGACGAAGCCGGAGACCTTTTGGTTTGTGGTTGGGGAAGCACCTTCGGAGCGATTCATGCGGCGGTGGCCCGTGCCCGTTCCGAAGGCTTGTCGGTCTCATCGACTCACCTCCGCTACATATCACCACTTCCGTCCGATCTCGAAGAAGTCTTTGACCGATTCGGTCAGGTATTGATTCCGGAAATGAACGGCGGGCAACTGGCCTTCTACCTACAGGGGAAAATGGGGCGCTCTTTCCAGAGCCTCACCCAAGTCACGGGCCGTCCTTTCAAAATCGAAACCATCTATCAAGCGATCCGCACAGCCCTCGGCAAGGAGGCTCAATCGTGAGCACAAAAATAGAAAACGGCCCCGCTAAACTGACTCGTAAAGATTTCGCATCGGACCAAGACGTTCGATGGTGTCCCGGTTGCGGGGACTACGCGATTTTGGCTCAGATGCAGAAGGTTCTTCCCGAACTTGATGTTCCCAAAGAAAATATCGTTTTCGTATCGGGTATCGGTTGTTCTAGTCGCTTCCCCTACTACATGAACACCTACGGGATCCATAGCATCCACGGAAGGGCTCCAACTTTGGCCACGGGTCTCAAGTTGGCCAACCCTGACTTGAAGCTTTTCGTCATAACTGGTGATGGTGATGCCCTTTCCATCGGCGGGAATCATCTACTCCACGTGCTTCGGCGCAATGTCGACCTGACGGTCGTGCTTTTCAATAACCGAATTTATGGTCTCACAAAGGGACAGTTCTCTCCCACGAGTCTGACCGGACACGTGACGAAGTCTTCCCCACTGGGATCGATTGAACGACCCTTGAATCCTTTGTCTGTAGCCTTGGCTGCCGAAGCCACCTTCGTGGCGCGTTCTATCGATGTGGAGACGAAGCATCTTCAAGAAACCTTAAGCCGAGCGGCGCGGCACAAAGGGGCGTCTTTCGTGGAAGTTCTTCAAAATTGCAATATTTTTAACGACGGCGCATGGCATCACGTCACCAAAGACGAGAACAAAGAGGACCATCTTTTGCGCTTGGAAGCAGGGCAACCGCTGCGTTTTGGCAGCGACCTTCAGAAAGAGCTGAGGGTGAAAGACTTGGCTCTTGAAGTTGTTGATTCCAGCGAGGCTTCACAGGGCGAACCCTTCCTCTTTGACCCTACTGAGGAGAGCGGCGCGATGGCCTATGCTCTCTCGCGCATGTCGTTTCCAGAGTTTCCGGTACCGATCGGTGTCTTCCGACAAATAGAGGCTCAGACTTACAACGACGGGATCCGCTCTCAGATCCAACAGGCCCAAGCGAAAAAAGGAACAGGTGACCTTCTGTCGCTCTACCTCTCCTCAGAAATCTGGAAGGTTGGGGGCGACGGAAAAGCTTCCACGGACCTCGAAGTTCTTAAGCAAGACATCTTAAGCGGAACGTCCTAGCGGTAAGTCGTGAGCGGCGACGGGTTCGCCGCTCACGACGCAGCGCTCCTTGAGCCAACAGAGGGCCGGAAGGTCTCGGCCAGGGTCTAGAGGAGGACCGGTGGATCCAGTTGGTTCAGAAGCTCTTCCGGGGGCTTGATGCCTGACTCCAAAAATTCGTCCAGCTTCTCAAGCCACTCGATCACTGACTGATCGAGTCTATCGCAGGCAAGGGAAAAAACCACAGCGGTGGCGGCTTCCTGGAATTCTTCGGTCTCGATGAGAAGGTGAACTCTCGCCAGATGAGCCTTCTCGAAAGACGGGTCGATGTCGATCGCGCTGTTTATAGTCCGCAACGCCAGTTCGGTTTTCTTGAGACGTTGGTAACAGAGGGCCAAGTCCATCCAGACTTCTAACAGACTCGAATCTGATCTCAGGAGTTTTTGTAACTGAACCACGGCCAGGGAATCTTTACCGGTAGCACTATAGGCCCGAGCGAGGTTGACGAGATGCCGCCAATCATCGGGATAGACCCGCTGAAGTTGTCTGTAGAAGTCGATCAACTGTCGGGATTCGTCGGGAAGCGGAAAATGCTCGTAGACCTTGCCGTTCAGCTCGGTGCTGAATGGGTCCTCCGACAATCCGTCGCGAACGGTATGTAATTCTTGTTCGGTCAAACCCTGTCCTAAACTCGTGGCCTCGGCTTCGCTACCGTATAAAGCCTGTCCTGCGGTTCCTTAAGCGACTGTGACGCCGGGTAGATTTTCGCTCTTCGCCAGCGCGAGGACCGACTCTAAGGGCGTTGTTGCCTAACAACTCACGACTCATTAGACTGGTGGATATGCTTAACCTATGTTTTGTCTGTCTTGGAAACATCTGCCGCTCGCCAACCGCTGAAGGGGTTATGTTGCACCACATTGAGCAACGCGGTCTTCAAGACCTGATTCGGGTCGACAGTGCGGGAACCGCAGCTTATCAT
>JBBKWP010000142.1:0-23950 GCA_037968995.1 Candidatus Xenobia bacterium | reverse complement strand
AGGATAGTAGGTAGGCACTGGCGGCGCTGAATCGAGAGCATGCTTAGTAAAGGCTTTGACATCGTCAAACTGAAGGTATTCATTAAACTTTCGCTCGTAGCCGATAGTGCTGCTGAGGCGGTCCCCGATGTCGGCTCCACAAGGAGAGCCATGGCCGTGCGCGGGATAAATGATCACGCTGTCCGGAAGTTTTAGGTAGAAGTCGTTGAGGGTGTGGAACTGTTTCGCGGCCAACTCCTCCGACTGGTCATCTCCCAAGAGGTCCGGACGACCAGCGGAGTTTACGAACAGGGAATCTCCACTGAGCACGCCCCACGGTACGTCCTTGTGTTTCTTTTCAAAGAGGAGATAAGAAACGTGTTCGGGTGTGTGACCCGGAGTATGTACGGTTTCGATAATCGTTGAGCCGATCTCGAACGTATCTCCGTCTTTGATACCTTTGTGGGGAAAGTCGTATTTGGCGCCTCCTTCGGTGCTGACATAAATTTCCGCTTTACAACCGGTTCTATGCTGCAATTCCCGAGCGCCGCTGATTAGGTCCGCGTGAATGTGCGTTTCAAAAATGTGGGTGATTGCGAGTTTTTTCTCTCGAGCCAACTCGATGTAACGGTCGACATCGGCGCAGGGGTCAAAAACGGCGGCCGTTCCGGTGGTGTCGTCTCCTACTAGATAGGACAGCACCGCGATTCCCTCGGTTTGGATGGTTTTGAATATCAGGCTCATAGCTATTTCTCCTTAGTGATTTCGTGATGATTTGTCGGACGGCATAAAGTATAGGATAATTCCAATGGCCAGGGAGGCGGCGACGGCCACCCCTAAAGCGGGCAGCCCAAGAAAGCCGGGAAAGGTCAACTTACCGGAATTTCCCCAGGCCTCAAAAAGGCCTTGGAAGTGAGGGAAAAGGGCGACATAGAAAAATCCGCTTACCAACATTCCTAAAGCGCCCGCGTAGGCATCCTTGGCTCCTTCTCCACAGGCCGCGACGCAGGTGCCCGGACACAGTCCCAAGACGGCCATGCCGATGCCGAACAGTACGGCTCCCGGCAGTATTCTTCCCCAAAGGGCCTCTTTCACGTGCAGATTAGCGACATCGTATTCTACAAGAAAGTGGACCCCAATGGTCCCCACGGCGATCGCGGTCAACATAATCTTGACCACAGTCCAATCTCGCAGGAGAAGTTGGTCAACTATGACTCTAAACTTCGCCACCTGACCTTTCTGCAGCAAAAACCCGAAGACAATACCGGTAACGAGACCTAAAAGTAGTTTAGTCGGTTCCTCAAACTCCATCGTGATCGACTCCTTTATACATAATCTGAGCGGTCACGACCGCAATGGAAAAAGCCACGGCGGCGAAAACCCAACTGGAAACGGCCAACTGCAGAGTACCGCTGATACCGTGACCACTCGTACACCCTTGAGCAAACCTGGCACCCAAAAGCATGACCGCGCCTGCTAAGAACGCCACCACTAACCGCAGGGCTGGAGAGGGACCAAAACGCTTGGCCCAAAGATTAGGGACGGGGTTCCCCTCTGGATGGTCTCCGGAAAGCTTCGAGCTGATGAGGGCGCCTAGAAAAACACCGACAACCAGCATCCACTCCCAATCGATCTTTGGACTCTTCCCCTTGGACGACTGCTCGGCGAAATAAGGATTATTCGCCGCCGCCTCAGGTGCGACGCCACGCTCCAACAACGCTCCAGTGTATTCGAAGGCGGTGGTGATACCGAGAGGATGGTCGGCGGTCGCGAAAGACCACCAACTCAGAAGTCCAATGAGGACGCCCACAAGATAGGGCGACCAGGATCTAACTTTAAGGGACATAAGGGGGCTCCCCTTCCATAAAATTTAGTATCCTAAGTGTAACGAGTAATGAACCAAAATCAGTTATGCGGTGTGGTGGTTTCGGGGCATACACCGGTGGATAGTCCAACGTCGAGAAGGTAAACCAGGAAAGAAACACAAGATTCATACCAATTCTCTCGGTTTTTTTCAGATAACAGGAGTTTCGTTTTGCCAACTATGGACCCGAACCACAATCAACACCGCGTCGCAGACGGACCAGCCCGATCGACTGTTAGCGCTGACAACTCACCCGAGGGTCCGATCGTGGAGACACTCAGCGACCTCGCAAGTTTGGCAGACTACTCGCTTATGGACACGCTCAACGGCGATCCGGACGCAGATCCGATGGGAGCCAACCACACGCCTCGTCAAGTCTACTCAGGCCACTATGTACCGGTGAATCCGACGCCAATAGAGAGCCCCGACTACGTCACGCACAGTACAATCTTTTTTCGCGAACTGGGCTTCGCTGACAGCCTGGCACAATCGGCTGACTTCGTAAATATGTTCTCGGGCGATCTCTCAATCGTTCCAGAGCCGATGCGCAAAGTCGGCTGGTCAACCGGCTACGCACTTTCTATTTATGGCAATGAATACATCCAGCAATGCCCCTTTCAGACTGGCAACGGATACGGTGACGGGAGGGCAACGTCGGTGCTTGAGGCCGTTATTAGGGGTCAGCGGTGGGAAATGCAGCTCAAAGGTAGTGGACGCACCCCATACTCCCGTGGCGCAGATGGTCGCGCTGTGTTGCGATCGAGCGTCCGTGAATTTTTGGCACAGGAGCACATGCATGCGCTGGGAGTTCCCACATCACGCTCTTTGAGTTTGTACGTCTCCAAAACGGAGACGGTCCAGCGGCCGTGGTCCTCGGAGGGATCGCAGCGGAAAGAGCCGGACATCCTAATGTCTGATCCCGTTGCCATCTCGACTCGCGTCGCTCCGTCGTTCATTCGGGTCGGCCAACTCGAACTCTTCGGTCGTCGTGCGCGCGGAAAACAACATCCACAAGCGATGGCAGAGCTTGAGATGATTGTTTTGCACCTTATCGATCGTGAGTACGCCGGCGTCATCGACCAGCAACGAAGCACGGTGGAAAAAGTCGTGATGCTTGCGCGTGAGTTTCGCAGTCGTCTCACGTCACTTGTCGCAAATTGGATCAGAGTTGGCTATTGCCAAGGCAACTTTAACAGCGACAACTGTGCGGCCGGTGGCTTCACCCTTGACTACGGGCCATATGGTTTTTGCGATGTGTTCGATCCCTACTTCCAGCCTTGGACCGGCGGTGGAGAGCACTACTCGTTTCTGAACCAACCGGTGGCAGCGCAAAAAAACTTCGCGAGTTTCTGTTCGGCTTTGAAGCCTCTACTGAGCTCGGATCAAGATGCTTTGCAGCAACTAGACGAGATTCAAAGTGGTTTCCCGAACGAAATGCAAACCGAGATGGAAAAAATGTGGGCTGCTAAACTTGGACTTGGAGAATTTGACGAGGGTTTGTTCCATGAGCTTATAACGCTTATGGTGCAAACTTCTGCCGACTACACCATCTTCTTTCGCGAACTTTCAGCGATACCTGACGACATCGGTCCGCTCAAAAAGAGTTTCTATTCAAACTCGAAAGAGATGGACGACCTCTGGTCAGCGTGGCTCACGAAATGGAAAACGCTAATCAGCAATACTGCGCCTTCCCTGTCATCCGAAGAGGTCTCCCAGTTGATGAGGCGCGTCAATCCAAAATACAGTTTACGAGAGTGGTTCGTTGTGCCGGCCTACAAAGAAGCTGCAACCGGAAACTACGCTTTAACTCGTGAGCTACAAGAAGTCATGACGCACCCCTACGCCGAGCAATCGAAGGAGTTCGAGGAAAAGTACTATAGGCTCAAACCATGGCAGTTCTTTGAGGCCGGTGGGACGTCACATTATAGCTGCTCGTCGTAACCTTCTCGACACCGGTCAGGGACCTACTTCCTGATGCTGCCGCAACTTCGAGGGTGCGTCAGACTATCCCAGAACGAAATCGACGATACGTTGAGCCATCCAGTCTCTTCCCCACTTCTCAATGAATCCAAGGTGACCACCATGCGAATGCAATTCCCAAGTCAGGTGGGGATTCTTAACCCAGGTCGGTGGCAAGGGCTGAAAGGGATCATCTTTGGCATGCATCAGAGTTGTGGGAATGGTGATCCTGGACAAAAACTGGGTCGAACTGCACCGGCTCCAATAGTCGTCAGACCCATCAAAACCGTGAAGGGGACCAGTGATGTGATGATCGAAATCTGGGAAGCTTCGACATTTATCAATGGTTTGCCGCGAAAGAACCTCTGGATAGCGCTTGGAAAACGGCTTAACAATGGTCTTCAATCGGTGAATCAAGAAGGCTCGATAGAGACGATTAATAAACGTTCGCTCAAGGTTGTTTGAGACGTCCGCTAAATCATAAGGGCACGAAATGACGAGTGCCTTAGCCCCAAGGATCTGGCGTTTCGGATTCTCTCCCAACCACTTCAGCAAGAGATTGCCACCCATGGAAAGTCCCACGAACGACCAAGGTAGATCTTGGGGTATCTGGCTGAAGATTGCCTCTAAGTCTTCTGAACAGCCTGCATGGTAGAGCCTCGGCACTTGTGGCGCTTTTCTGTCAACTCCTCGAAGATTCAGCGCCCAGCATTCCACATGATGCCGGCTGAGGATTTCAGACACTCTTGGTGTGGGAGGAGCATTAGAGCACCCGGTAAGTCCATGAAGAATCAGGGCTCTGGCCCTTGGGCGCTTGCTTGCAGCGGGCAGGATATCGAGCTTGAGATGATCTCCATAGTCAGTAGCCAGATGGACAGGCTCCCAAGGAGTTCTCGTGCGATTGACCATGAGCCCCCGTGAAATCGTTTGCAGGTGACAGTTGCGCCACCAGGCGCGCGGACGAAAAAGAGCTGGGTCGATGGAAGTGTGGGGCATACTGTGGCGCCTGAGTTCGCCCTAGAATTCAGGGCGACCTTCGCTCTCCACGGCCGAGGTTTGCTATTCCCTACAATCGATTGCGAATCGAACCGAATCCACCACATAGCCCATCTGCGCGTGCCAACTCGCCATCACGGAGGCGCCTAAACTGCCATCTCCGTACAGCAGGGCTCCCTCTCGACCGGCGACGGTCTCCGCGGCGCCTTTGAGATACACGGAGAGACCTCGGCCCGCGAAGGCTGGAGCGATAGCGACATCATACACGTAATAACTCGGTGTCTTTCCATACACTGGGCCCACTTGAAGGAAGAGGTAGCCGGCGGGCGTCTTTGTGGAGACCTCTTCGAGTAGGAAGTAGAGCGAGCCGTCGGATCCCTCGAGATCGAGCGCTAGATAGGTCATCTGATAGCCGAACTCAAGGGCCTCCAAGTCGATGTCCCTGCCGCCCGGGAGGTAGGCGTGCGAATAGGCCGAGTGGACCTCCATGATGAACGGAAGATCCTCCGGTCGGGCCGCTCGGAGACGAAAGTCCGGCGAAGAGGCTCCCTGGTAGCCCCGAGGGATACGTTTGACGACGCGTTGCTGTTCAGGGCGATAGCCGCATCGGTAGAACCACAAGTGATGACGTTTGTCGCTGGACGCTAGGTCGACCACAAGGTATTCGTTCTCAAAGGCGGTGACAATCTTGCGGGCGCGAGCGGTCAGCAGACGAAGATCGTCAAAGCTAGAGACGGCGTAGTCCAACGTTTTCGCTTGGAGTTGATGGGTCACTCCGTGCTCTTGATCAACGACGAACATGAAATATCCACAGGGATCTCCGTTGAAGACTAGGACCAGAAGTCGCAAGTCGGGGAGTTCCTCTTTCAGGTCGAAGTACTCTTTCAGGCGCCGGACGGCGTCTTCGATGTAATCCTTTTGATCGGTAAAAAGCGAATCCCCAGGGGGAGTCGCCATCTTGAGAGCCTCAAGTTGAGGCAGATCGGCAGGCTCGGCTAGGCGGACACTTTTAAGGGGTGGTGACATCTCTTAGACTTTGCCGACAACCCATCAGAGTCAAGGGCTTACCTGTTCTAGTTCTGGTCGGTGAAGGACCATTTGCGGGAACGGGATCTCGATACCGGCGGCACCCAACTCTTCGTAGACACAGCGTCGGAGGTTGGTCAAGGTTGCCCCAAAATCAGGGGCGGCGCACCATAGCCCCACCCGGAAATCTAGCGATGAACCTCCCAGGGCCTGGAAGGCGAAGAGCCCGGCGGGCTCTTCGATGCCCGTCTCGACTTTGGCGGCCGCCGACTTGAGAATCCCGAGCACTTGAGGGACGTCACTACCGTACGCCACACCCACGTCGATGGTAGCGCGGCGGATGCCTCTGGCGCTGTAGTTAATGATAGCGTTATTCATCACCGAACTGTTGGGGAGAAAGATCTTTTCGCCTTCCAAGGCGGCTATGGTGGTCTGAAACATTCCGATATCATCCACCACTCCCAGATGACCAGACAGTGACACTAAGTCTCCAAGCATAAAGGGTCGGAAGAATAGGATCATCACGCCGGATGCGAAACTTGAGAGACTGCCCTGCAGGGCCAAGCCGATGGCAAGTCCAGCGGAGGCCAAAATGGCTACCAGTGAGGTGGTCTGAACGCCCACTCGATTCAAGGCTGAGATCAGGGTGGCGGCCAGCACACAATATTGCGCGACTGTTGCCAGAAATCGCGAAAGCGATTCCTCGACTTTGGCTTTGCGTAGCCCCGTCAAAATGGCGCGATGGGCCCATTTGGAGAGCAGCCAGCCCACCATAAGAATGACGAATCCGTAGAGCAAGTTGAGGCCGAAAGGAATGTAGGGTTTGATCCAGGTCGGAATGACCTCGGACTCCACCAGATTTAAGGAAGGGGTATCTGTAGGCATACCCTTAGCCTACCCCGGCCCAAGCAGGTTGCAAACAATTATCCTTCGGTCTACTCGCTGGAGCGCTTATCTTCTGAGCGTTTCTTGGCCGCCTTGAGACGTGCCATAGTGGAGCCTTTTTCCTCTGGGTTGAGGGTCGACGAACTTTTGCTGGAGGGCGGCTCGGGCGGGGCTGTGCGGATTGGTGGCGCAGAAACATCGGAAGTCCCGGGTCGTCGAACCTCCGTCACTCGAGACTTTCCGGACCACCGATTTTTCGACGTCACAGTCGAGGATTGAGAAGCGCGCAGTTGGCTCAAAGTACGGGCTGAACTGGTCGGCTCGTTCGGCGAACCTGAGGCTCTCGAAGCGTGAAGTGTTCTCATGAGTTTCTTAGGGATCGGGAGGCGACGGACGGCCACTTCCAGCAGCAAAAGGAGCAGGGCGCCTCGGATCAGATCCCATCCGAGGGGTGTGCGAACAGGAAACGGCTTCTCGGGAGTTTTAAAGACCTCCTTGGCTTCGGGAGCATAGCGGCCACCTGAATTTTGCGCCAAAGATTTCAAAACTTCCCGGTCGGTTCCGAGGTGCGAGAACTCAGGGGCCAAGGGTACGGAGAGGTTGCACCGAGCCAAAAGGCTACCGTCGCTGTCTTGTGCGAATATGATCGAACTTCCCGGCTCGGTGACTTGAACGCTCCCTTTGGCAAGGTACGGTGTCTCTGGATGCAAAACCGTTTGCACCGTTTCTCCCTGGCCGTTGACGACCACTGCTTTTACGGGGCCGTTGAGGGGCTCTCGGGTCTTCATGGTCAGGTTTACCGAGGTCATGTCTCCTACCGTGGAAGCCGTCGCTTCCAAGCGATTGCTGCGAGAGCGCTCGGTGAGGTCGCCGACGGCATTGATTTCACGCACAGAGCGAAGTAAAAGCGTTTCCAGCAGGGAACTGGACCCGGCCCCTGGGGCGGCTAACCAACCTTCCGCCCAACTTCCTCCGAGGTCCGAGGTCCAGGCCGCTGTCTTGCCAATGCCCGCCCGACCGACGGCGAGAATCGGATCGTTCTTCGGTGATTGCAAGAGGGTCTTGGTGGTCCCGGACTTGGTGCTCGACATATTGTAGCCTCGCAGTGGGGGAGCCCCAGCAAACTGCATTCCGGTCAAGATCGGGGAGCTGAGGCCTTCCTCGCTGGGAAGAATTAGGGTCGGTTCTTCTTGGATGCCGGAACCGGTGGCCAGTAAGGTGTCCCGAATGAAGATCTGAGGGAGTGGCGCTTGGGCTCCTGCGTCGGCGGCCACAAAGAGTCGTCCCTTGCCCTTGTTGGTCAGGTTCTTCAGGAACTCGACGTCGGCTCCATTTCCTAGGGCTACCGCGGACACCGTCACGCGATGCGCTACAGCGTCTTTGATAAGACCGTCGTAGTCTCCCGGTGCTACTGCTCCGTCGGAGAGGATGATGATGTGCTTGAGAGGGGCTTCGGCTTCGATCAGCTTTTCGAGTCCTTCTTTCATGGCGGGATAGAGATCGGTTCCTCCGCCGGCACGAAGACCGGCCACCGATTTTTTGAAACGGTTCCCGTCACCTTTAGGACCGAACGGGAACACCCATCGGGCGGCTTCGTCGAACCCCACCACTCCCAGCAGGTCGAGTTCGGAGAGGGTATCACCGGCGGCGATGGCGGCTTCTCTGGCCATCTCAATAGGGCGCCCTCCCATGGAACCCGACTTGTCGAGAAGTTGGATGAGGGCGGCCAAAGGCATATCTTTGGGACGGCGTATCGCCAGATTGACCGGAATCAGCGGTTCGATGGGCGTGCGCTGATAGGCGCCCACTCCGAAGGTGGAGTCGCTGCCCAGCATCATAAAACCCATCCCCCCATCTCGCACCAGAACGCTCACCATGGTCTGCAGATCTACGGACCAGTCTAAGGCGGTGACGTCCTCGATGATGAGCGCCGAAGTGTCTCTCCAAGCGCCGGCGTTGCGGGGCAGTTCCGCGGGGGTTAGGCCCGAGCTTTGAGCCCGGCGGACTGGAAGAGCGGCACAAGACTTCCTGGGCCGGACTCCGAACGCAGTACCAGCACGCTCTGTTCAGAGCCGACCATGGAGAGAGCATCTCCTTTGTTATTCTCAGGACGTTGGTCCTTTGAGGAGAGCACTCTGGCTTGAAAGTGCACCGGGCCGGGCGTGGACCGGCGCTGAGGAATGAGAAACAGGTTTGGACCGGGCCGCAACTTCACTTTGAGACGATTTTGGGGGGCACCGTCCGCCGTTATCAAAAGTTCCGCTTCGCCGATCCCGGAGCTTTCCACCACGGTTCTCAGAATAAAGGGCTCGTCCACCGCGATCCGATCCGGCGTTTCCAGGCGCGAAAGAAGCAGATCCGGAACCTCGTCGTCGGGCAGCGGCACGGTCCAGACTTCTATCCCCGCCGCCGCGAGGGCCTGGGCTTCCTCTCTAGCCTCGGCTTCAGTGCTCTGACCGTCGCTCAAGATCACCAAACGACTCGCTGAGTCTCCTGGGAAGGCGGTGGCGGCGAATCGTAGAGCACTGGTCAGTCCGGAGGCGCTGCGGTCGACAACCGCACTGAAGGCTTCGATCTGTTGCACCTCGTGGTCGGCGGCCGCAAGTTCTAGCCTGGAGTCTTTGGCGAACAGCACCACACCGAACTGGTCGCCCGCCCCGCGTTGAGTCAACGCCCGTCCCACAAATTCGCGTTGCCACTTTTGACTGTCTCCGCCGGTCGACAGAGAGCGGTCCATCAGAAAAATCACGGATACATTTTTGCTGAGGGTGACTCGTTGCGTACCGGCGAGGGCCATGACGAGACACAGAATGGTGAGCGAGCGAAGCACGAGCGCTGCCCTTTTGCGGAGTGGGGTCAAGGAATTGGGACGGACCAGCCACACCCTGACCATAGGGAGAAGTAAGAACAACAGGAGCAAGGCCGCGGGACTTGTGAAGGATAGGCTCACGGGCGCCCTCGCTTTAAGAACCAGGCGGCCTCGAGAAACAGGAGCAGAATGCCTAGGAGCAGCAGCGGAGCGTAGGCTTCTCGATACTGGAGACTTTCGGCCTCGTCGCTTTCGAGTTCCTCCTGAACCTGATTGTCCTCAACATGAAAGGTTCGGTCGCCAGACGTGTGTGGCAGGGCACTCTCCGAAACGGAAAAGAGGTTCACCGCCAACGGAACCGATATCTTTGCGCCTTTGGGCGCGGCGCTGTAGAATCCCGTTGCCTGTAGCCTCGGTAGAAATCGTTCGGTTTCGGCCACGGACAGTGAACCTTGCGCTAGGCTGCTACCGGAGGTTCCTTGGATTTCTAGTTGCCCCCGCCAGGCGGCCCCCGCGGGTCGTGCTCTCCGTTCACTAGTGGTCAAAGAGCCTCGAATCGCAAGGGCGTTTCGCTGGCTGTATTCCTTGACGAAGCGTCCTACTAGGATCGGCAGCACGGGGCTCAACGGCAGAGACGAGTATGAGAGGGGGAAGTGCCAGGCCAGGGTCGGTAGACCTCCACTGACACCTCGCAAGGTCAAGGCTGGGCCGCTTTCGGTCGAGAGCAAGACTGTCTCATTCGAGCCTGCCGGCCAGTTCGGAGTGCGCTGAACTCTGAGATGGCTCCACTCGGTTCCGGTCTGGGCGACCAGAGGGCTATTTGAGGCCTGGAGAACCTCAACGGGTGTTGACGCATCAGGAGCGGCCTCGCTGACCTCGAACCGGGTTCGCACTTCGAGGTCTCTAGGAACGACAAAGTTCGGGGTCGTGATAAGGAGATCGATAACGTGCGAGTCGGGATTTGCCAGCGCACTTTTCCACTCTACGACCTCTAAAGGCTGCACAGCGGACAGAGCGCGGAGCAAGAAGTTCGCACCCACTCCGGGGGTGAGGGCTACGGTGAGTCGCTCGCTGCCAAAGGGGGGAGAGACGCTAAAGGCTATGTCGTCCACGGTGTACTTTTCGCGCTCCGCGGAGGGGGTTCCGGGCATGGGGAGGAGTCGCACCCGAAACAGACTGGGTGCATCGGGAGAGAGTCCGCTGCTGGCTATGGCTTGAGAAACGGTTTGACCGCTTTCGGCGGGCAGCAAGACCATTTTTTGGAAAACGGTCGTTTCGACGGTATCCGGGCGCTGGCTGTTCATGCGATCGACCACGAAAATACGCTGTTCGGCGGCCTTCGAAAAGTTTTGCAGGCGGGCGTAGATGAATGGCCTTTCCTCATGGGTTTGGGGGGAGACCTCGACGGAAAAAGCGACAACCGCGACGTTGGAGGTGATCAAGTGGCCTACCGAACTGAACTGAACGCCCGGTATCTCAAGCTCTTTCGGCAGATGGTCGCTGATCAACCAGACTGTCGCCTTCTGATCGGCGACAAGGGTCGCGAAAAAAGGCCGGAGGTTTGCGAGTTGGTCGGGAACGTCGCTGACTTCGAGTTTAGCGAGGCCGGATCTTAAGGCGGAGAGGTCGTTGGTAAAGGGCACCACGATGACGGGATCGCGGTGGACAGCGATCAGCATCACCTCAGGTTGAATTTTGAACGGACCGCCACCGAAGAGGCCGTCGAGAGCAAGGTCTGCCTTGTCGAGCGCCTCTTGGAAGGCGCTCCCCGCTTTCATAGACGCGCTGGTGTCGACAACGAGGACGATCTTGCCGGCTTTGGGAACCAGACTGACCCACGAAGTGGCGGGTCTGGCCAGACAGAGGGTGAGCAAGATCAGGACTAAAAGTTGAAGCAAAAGCAGGGGGTTGCCACGAAGTTGCCTCGCGAAAACTCCGCCTTGGCTTTCGGGAAGGCTCTGTTTCCAAAGGAAAAAGGTGGTGCTCCGCTGTTTTTTCGGCTCGGGCCGAAACAGGTAAAAGGTGACCAGGAGTGGCAGGCTGAGGAGCCAGAAAAGGGCCCACGGAGACAACAAGGTCATCAGACCAGAACTCCGCCACGCCGTAACGATTCTGAAAAATAGGTGATGAGCGATTCTGAGGTGTCAGAGAGAACGTAAGTGGCCTGGTACTTTTTCGCGAAGCTCGAGAGTTGGGCGTTATGCCTCGTCAAGGCACTTCGGTAGGTTTTGAAGGCCGACCGACCCAGGTCCAAACGCACGCGATCGCTCTCATCGAGCCCTGTGGGTTCCGGGTCGAAAAGTTCCCATTCTCCGGGACTTAAAGTTCGTTCAGGATCGAGCTCGTCGGGCGCTAAGGTCTGCAGTAGACTCAAGCGGTGCTGCCGATATCGAAGTTGGGACAAACCCCGAAGTCCAGCGCCTGGCTGTAGAAAATCGGAGATCACAATGAGATGGGTTCGGGTCTTGATCCGACGGGCCATTTCGTCAAGGGCCAGTTCAAGGTCGGTGATCCCAGCGGGTGTGGTGGACTCCAGCAGGCGCGCCAGGTGAGCCAGTTGACTACGACCTCTTACGGGAGGCAGTCCGGGGGAGGGGGGATACCCGACGCGCGGGAGGTGGCGCAGAGCCACTCGATCCCCCTGCGCGAAAGCGACGGTCGCCAAGCCCAGCACAACCTGCTGGCAAAAGGACCATTTTTCCGCCATGGAACCAGAAACGTCGAGCAAGAAACAGATGGTTTCTTCCTGTTCCGGAACGTAGAGCTTGGTGTAGAGACGGTCGGTTCTTCCGTAGACTTTCCAGTCGAGCGCCCGCAGGTCGTCTCCTGGTTGATAGGGCCGATACTCCGAGAAATCCAGGGACTGCCCCAACCCTTTGGAGAGATGACCCCCGGGGCCGGACTTTCGGCGTTGACGCAGTCGTTCGGGCGTCAGCCGAAACCGGTTGAGGAGATGAACGAAAGAGGGGTCGAGGTGAAGCAAATGAGAGTCCTATGACTTCGTGCGGTCGGTTGTTGGCTCGGCTTTGGGCTTTGTCTTTCGCAGGCAGAGCATGAGCCCCAAAAGGAGCAGTCCGAGATAGAATCCGTAGGCCGTATAGGTGACATCGTAGTGGTGACCGCTGTAGCTATCCACGAGATAGTAAAAGGGGGAAATTAAGGCCGGATGCCAGATCCGTTCGGCGTCGGTAATCCCGCTAATCCCGGCGAAGGCCGGCAGCAGATTGAGGAGTAGCCAGGAGGCTCCTAGCAAGGCCGGATAGCGCTGCGGATTTCTTAAGGCCAGACCGCGAGCGAATAGTGCGGTGCCGAGGCTTGCTAAAACCGTGTACACGGACATGGCTGTGAAGGCGAAGTCGTCGGAATAGAGATTGGGCAGAAGTATACCAACGCAGAGTAGAACGGCCCAATAAAGGGGCCTACTCATCCGGCTTTTTTCGAAGAGCGCCCGCTCACGTTGCTTGGTTGGGCGCATCGGATTGAGCATGATTCCGATCAGGAGATAATGGACGGGCGCGTACACAGCCCAGATAGAGTCATCGAGATCTCCCCACAGTTCTTCGTTACAAAGTCCAATGCCGATCAAGATGATGTAAAAAACCAACCCGATGCCTAACAGCATCTTGAGATGGGAAGCACGTTCTTCGAGATGATTCACGGACTTCCAGAAGAAGAACAGCCCCAGATAGATGATGCTGATCACCATGAGAGCCTGCGCCTCAAACGGTATGTCGGGAGCGTATCTCATCATCCCTAGAAACGGTCCCAGCGTGAAGGAAAGAAGAAAGAGACAAAGGTAGGTCTGGCCGGTGGCGTAGGCTGAGCGAGTTTCTCGAGCGCTCAACATGAGACCCAGCAGACTGCAGAGCAGTCCGAAGGCCAAGAGAGCGAGTTTGGAAACCAGGAAAGAACTCAGGGATACGCCTCCCAAGAAAAAAACCACCGACTCCAACGGAATCGTTGAGAACAGAGACAAGACAATGAAGCTGGCCGCGAATCCGAACTTACCGAAGATCAATTCTGAAGGCGCCAGATGAGTGGTCAGTAGCATTTCAAAGCTTTGCCGCTCTCGCTCTCCAGATACGGCGCTGGTGGTCAAGGACGGAGCGAGCATAGCCAGCAACGCCATCTGCACCCAGAAAAGTAGTTCGAAAAGGGTCTTTCCTGATTCGGGAAGATCGTTAATGTTGTTGGATTCCGCTAGGGCCACCGCTACGCTGATCGAGGCAAAGATGGCCACGATGATGACCCAGGCGGTCAGGCCAAAGAAGACTTTCTTTTCTCGAAATCCAACCCGCATCTCCTTGACGAAGACGGGGTTGTCGAAGAGCTTTTTCAGACGTTCCACGCTACTGCACCTCCCCTTTGGTCACTCGAAGGAACAGATCTTCGAGATCGGTTTTGGCTTCCTCGAGTCCGATCAGTCCGAAGTCCTGAGCGGTGAGGTTAGAGGCGAGCGTGGCCAGTTCCTCAAGCTCTCCGGCGAAGAGAAACTTCAGTTTGGCGGGGGTACCGTTGACGAAGTCGAGATCACTCACGCTAGACTGTGATTGCAGCCACTCCGCGGCTTGTTCGCCATTGCGCAGGATACGGACGGTGATCCGTCGTTCGCTATGCAACTCGTTCATGATGTCGTCGACCTTGCCCGCAGCCACCAACCGTCCGGCTTCCAGGATGCCGATCCTGTTGCAGAAATCTGAAAGCTCAGGCAAAATGTGGGAGCTGATCATAATCGTCTTCCCCATGCGGGTGAGCTCTCTGAGAAGTTCTCGCATTTCGATCCGGGCACGAGGGTCGAGCCCCGAGGCCGGTTCGTCGAGAATCAAGACCTGGGGGTCATGCAGGAGCGTCTTCGCTAGGCAGAGTCGCTGCCTCATTCCGGCTGACAGGGCTTCCACAAAGAACTCCCGTTTGTGTCCGAGGTCGGTCAGGTCCAGAACGTCTCCAATCAACTGGCTCCGCGACGACCTCTCCAGCCGGAACGCGCCGGCGAAAAAGTCTAAGTACTCCCAAACTTTCATACCGTCGTAAACGCCGAATTTGTCCGGCATATAGCCGATCAAGCGACGGATCTCGTCAGGATGCTCTACTACGGAGTGTCCGGCCACGAAGGCTTCGCCGTCGCTGGGTTCCAAGAGCGTGGAGAGGATGCGGATGGTCGTGGTTTTGCCGGCACCGTTGGGCCCAATGAATCCAAAAGTGTCGCCTTTCTCAATCTGTAGATTGAGATTCTCTAGAGCCACGAACGACCCGTAGTTTTTGCTGAGGTTGCGGCACTCGATCATGATTCGAGCTCTACAATAACCAAGTAATCCGAGCGGTACGTCGCGGCGGGGTCCGTCTCAACCGGTGCCCTGACCTCGGAAGTCCAGAAGAGGAGGTAGGCAGAATCGGGACGGAAACTCTCGGCGCGTCCGCTCAGCGCATCCGCCAATTCTTGACGTCCTGGGTGCTCATCGGAACTGACGCTGATTTGCGAAAACATAGAGTAAGTCGGAGCGGGGGTCAAGTTCAGGTCGACGGTTTGCGAGCCGGATTGAAGAGTGAAAGCCTGAGATATTCCGAGTTTGGGATGATAGATGAGGGCCTCATTGGAGGCTGATGGGAGCGGGCTATCAAGTATAGCGGTTTTCCCTTTGAACTGTCCCTTGATGGGCTTTTCTAGATCGATGAGTGACTGAGTCTGAGCTACGAAGATGTCCCAAGTCCCCATCTCTAAGAAGGTTCGCAGGCCCCCGGAAGGAGGAACTTCATAGAGACTCAGCGGCGGCTCGCCGTATCCTTGATTGGTGGCGGAAACGATCGCCAAAGGGCTCGAGGTGAGGGCATAGCGCCGAGACGACGGTGAGAAGAGTACGGCCTCGGATCGGGCAATGCCGCGGGTCTGCTGAGCTTGGATCTCTAGGTATCCCAATTCTCTGAATACGGGAGTGGAAGAGCGGTTGGAGACGTTGATGAGATAAGCGGCTCCGGCGAAGAGCATGGCGATAGCCGGGACCGAAACGAATGACCAAAGCATTTTGTCGCGTTTACGCAGAACTCCTAGATTCACCGGGCCAACGATGATGGCGTAGAGCAGAATAAAGAGGGCGACCCATCCAGCTTTCGCACGTGGCAGTTCGGGGATGGATCTGAGGGTTTGGTTGGTAATTTGGTTGTAGCCATTGTTCGCGCCTGATGTGCTACCTGGGGGAACGATGTTTCTCCAAAGCTGCTCTGCCTCTTCGCCGGTGAGCGGACTGAGTGCGGTCAACGGCGAGGTGAGGAAAAAGAGTCGGCCCTGCATCAATTGGCGCTCTAAGAGCAGTGGCCGGCCACGATAGTTCATCAGTGTCTTGGATTCCGGCAGAGCCTGGCCAGTGACCGTGACCATTCCTTGGTCAGAGGCCACGCTGGTCGGTTGGAGAGGCAGGTACTCTTCGAACGGAGTTCCGCGAAACTCTTCGGGAAGTCCATTGCTCACTAAAACGAGTCTCCCCCCTCGTTGCGCCCAAGCGATCAGCGCGTTTTGCTGGTCACGACTCAGGGTCATACTTTGTAAGTCGTAGGCGATGATGACATCCAACGATTCGAGTAGAGCCCAGCTTTCTGGGACAAGTTCCGGGTCCAGTTCTGAAAGAGTGGCCAGAGGGACCAGTTTCGTTTTTGGCTCTTTGCCGTCTTCGGTCGCCGCTTGCGCCACGTTGGGGTCCACTTCCAACTTCAAGGTGCGAAGGTAGTCGAACCGCTCTGACTTGGGGGTAAGGAGACCGGTGACCGTTTCGCGAGGATTGGAGAGAAGATCGGGAGCGTACGGATTGTTATTGATGGTGATGTTGTAAAGGTTTGAGGCATCTCCTCGAGGAAAATTAAGGGAAAACCGTCGCTTCTCACCCGGTTTGAGGTGGAGCTTTTTGAGGGTCGAGGGTACGGGCTGCTGCAGCGGCCAGGACGCCTCATAGGTTTTCGGAGATCCACTTTTGTTAGCGATCTCTAGAACCAGAGGGAAGATCGCATCGTATTGATACACTTGGCCCGCCGGATAGCGAAAACTTACCTCCGAGGTGGCGCTTTCCTCGGAGCCAGCCGTTACGACGGGCTGTTCGGGCGGAGCGGGACGGGCCCAAGTCGGCAAGAACAAGCAGAGCCAAAGAGCTGCAAGGAAGAAACTGGGTCTTCGGACCAGATTCTTAGGCGTCGGCATCAAAGGTGACCTCTTTCAAGAGTCCATCAACGATCATGTCTTGTGTGATTCCTTCGGTTTCACCCTCGAATGAAAGGTGAATGCGATGACGAAACACGGGTGCGGCCAAGGACTGAATGTCTTCGAGGCAGACTTGCTCGCGTCCGAGACTAAGAGCCCGAGCTTTCCCTAGGCGGACCAAGGCTTGAGCGCCGCGCGGGCTAGACCCGTAGCGGATGAACCGTCGAGTTTCGACGGGACAAAGCTCGGAGTCGGGGTGGGTTGAGCTGACCAGTTTGGCCACATAGTTCAAGATCGGATCGGCGACCATGATCGAGGTAGCTTGTTTCTGAAGCTCCAGCAGTTCCTCCGCCTCCATCACAGACTCGACCGTGGGAGGACGCTGCCCCGTAGTTCTTTTAAGAATCTCGGTGAGTTCCAAAACATCGGGCCGTTCCACGGAAAGCTTCATCAGAAATCGGTCGGTTTGCGCTTCCGGCAGCGGATAGGTACCTTCCATCTCGATGGGGTTCTGTGTGGCCAGAACGAAGAAGGGGCGTGGCAGCGGGTGGGTCACGCCTCCCACGGTCACTTGGAACTCCTGCATGGCTTCCAACAGCGCTGACTGGGTTTTGGGTGTGGCTCGGTTGATTTCGTCGGCCAGAACCAAGGAGTGAAAAATGGGACCTTTTCGAAAAGAGAACTCGCGACCCGTTTCAGTCTCCTCGAGAATGATACTGCCAGTGATATCGGCCGGCATCAGGTCCGGGGTGAACTGCACTCTGGAAAAAGGGAGGCCCGTGGAGTCGCCTATGGTCTTAACCAGGACGGTTTTCCCTAAGCCCGGCACACCTTCGAGCAGGACGTGTCCCCCAGCGACCAAAGCGAGCAAAACCTCGTCGAGCAGCTTATGTTGCCCCACCATCACTCGACCCAACTCTGCGCGAAGCTTTTGCAAGGACCCGGTTAAGAGCGGGGACCGGTCGGTAACGCTGTCGCTTGCAGCGGTTGTCTGTGTCATAGGGGGCCCCGTTCTAGAGAGTCGAGGGGGAAACCCCCCGCCGGTTGTGGCGCGCACACTGCGGCAGAAGAGTTCACTTGTCGAGAGCCTCGAAATAGAGGCGAACTTCTTCTCTGTAGTCCGCCGGGATCTCTTCGCGCAGAAGTGCGTTCTCAGCGCTCTCTTGGTATTCTAGAACTCCTGAAGATCCATCAACGCCGGCCGGTTCCGTAGTCGCTCCCAGCCCTTCCTTACCGGTCCGAAAGCGTTGACCGGCGCCCATCTGCCCTTTGACGCGGGTTTGTGAAGACTCGATATCGCTACGCTCGGGGGGGTGGAGATTCTTGAATTCTTCGAGTTTGTCCGAGGTGCGGTTGGCTTGACGACGCGACTGTTTACCCGATGCTCCTTGAGACGCTCCCTGGTCCTCTTCGGTTGAGCCTTTCCCGTAGTCGGCCGGCTGCTGACCTTGTTGAAAACCTGGCTGCCCTTGGCCTTGTTGTCCCTGTCCCTGCCCTTGCTGGGCTTGACCGTCTTTTCCCTCGCCCGGCCGGCCTTCCTCAGAGTGCTGGTCTCCCTCTTTATCATCGAATTCCTGACCCAGACCTTGGGCAGGCGATTTCATCGCTTCAGATTCGCCGGCGGCGGCCATCTCTTGAAAGGCCTTGGCGGCATCTCCAGCTTCTTGCTGGAGAGCCTCTAAGGCTTGAGCGGCGTCTTCGTTGGCGCCTTCTTGCCAGTCTTTGGCGGCCTTTTTCAGGGCTTCCCGCTGTTCGGGATCCGCCAGCGCTTTTTGCAAAGTGTCGAAAGCCTTTTGATCCTCTTTTTGTAAGGACTGCCCCTGGCGCGCACGTTGGGCCAGTGTTTCCAGAAGTTCCCTGGTAGAGCCCTGCTCCTTGGCTGATCGTTTGAGATGTTCGACGACCTGTTGAAGCTCTCGAAGAGTCTTTTGCTCCTCATTGGCCGTCGTTTCACTTTGCTTGGAATTCGCCAAAGCCTTGAGGATCTTCTTGAGTTCTTTTTCGGGGTCTTTGGCAATCAGCGCCTGGTCGATCTCTTCGTTGAGTTCCTCGGTGAGGCGTTGCAGTTGGCCGGGGCCCAGCCATACCGCGGCGGAATCGGGCAGGCCAAGGTGCACCGGCAGCCAGATCAGCACGCCTAAGGGAACCAAGAAGAGCAGTAGCAGTCCATACTGAAATTTGGAAACCCGATCCAGACGGCGTAACTCACGTCGCAGAGTCTGCTCATCCTTTAAAGACAGCGCGCACCGCTCGATCAGCCGTTGTGAAACCACGGTGCGAGGCTTCTCGCTGAGGATCCAGTCCACGGCGGTGAGGAGACTTTCGTCGGTCTTTCGCATCAAGTCCAGCCTATGGGCGCTGGCTCGGGGAGCCGGAAGGATGAGCCATCGGCTACAAAATCCTCCGATGGCAAGCAATAATGGGAGCCACAAGAACTCATAAGGACGACCGGCGTTCGCCAACCACTGCCAGGGACCGGGAAGTCGGTCCCAATTCCAGAGAACCACTAAGCCCAAAGAAGCCAAGCCGGATCCGGCCGCGAACCAAACCAACGCTCCCCGCAGCCCATTCACGAAACGGATTCGTCGTTGGACAGTGAAGAGCCGCAGCAGGATTAGCTTTTCAGGACTCACCGAACTCATTGATTCGGACGCTTCAACAAGAATCTGTTTTCCCCATTCCCCCCAGTGTCGCAAAGTTCGACATTCTCTTCCCGACGGGAGTTCGGATGACTTTGCCGGTCTGGTTTGCGCTCAGGGGACGTATAAAAAGAGAGCCCTCAAGGGCGAGGGCTCAAGCGGAGGCCGTATGGGGGGAGGGAGGGGCAGCCTCACGCTCATCTGTTCTAACCTCACCTATAGGGTCGGGTTCCGCTCAAGGGTCGAACTTTTTCGATTATTTTGAAAGACGAGTTTTGGACGCTTCCGTCAGCGGTTCCATTGGCAGTTCAAAATGGAACGTGCAACCGCCGGTGGAGCGGTTCGCGACTCCTATGGTCCCGCCGTGCAGTTCCACGACCTTGCGGCAAAATGTTAGGCCGAGCCCCTGGGAGTAACCAGTGGGTCCGGTGGTAGCGTACTTGGTAAAAATGGAATCGATAATTTCCAAGGGGATTCCGGGACCGTCGTCCTCGACCTCAAATCGTACGCGATCCTCGGAGCAAGAGGTGCGCAGCGAGAGAAGTCCCGATTTCAACCCTATGTGTTGGAGCGCATTGTCGCAAAGGTTCTCCAGGACTCTCAGAATCAGGTCTGGGTCGCATACCAGGCGCGTGTCTTGGTCCACCTCTATTTCGATTTTGGTCTCTTTGCTTTGGGTATTACCCTTCACTGCCGCTAAGGTGCGTTCAAGAAGTTCGGTCGTGGTGGTGACCTTGGGATCGAGGATCGCTTCTTGCGAATCGATTCGGCTGACGTCCAGCATCGCTGAGATCATGAGCATGAGTCTGCGACCGCCTTGCAGGCTGCCTTCGATAAAGCTCTCCTGCTCGGCGGAGAGTTGTCCGAGAGTGACCCCCTGTAAAAGCTGCAAATAACCGAGCACGGCCGTCAATGGTGACTTGAAATCGTGGACCAGCATATCGACCATCTCTTGTCGTTCTTCTTCGAGTTGGGCCAATCGCTCGTAACGTTGCTGTGCTAGGTCGTGAAGTCTCTTGATCAAGAGGGCGTTACGAATCCGCAAGACAGTGTCGGTGGTGTCGATCGGCTTGGTCAGAAAATCGTTAGCACCAGCTTCCATACCCTCAATTCTCGAGCGCCGGTCGCTGAGCGCCGTAACCAACAAAATGGGGATTGAGGCTGTCACCTCCTCACTCTTGAGCCGTCGACAGATCTCAAAACCATCGGGTTCCGGCATCATGATGTCCAGCAGAAGCAGGTCTGGCGAAAATTCTTTCACGGAGGCCAGAGTTTCCGCTCCGTCCTTGCATTCGATGACCGAATGTCCCTGGGCTTCAAGTAGATCTCGAAGAAGCTCGCGGTTTGCCACCTCATCATCAGCAACCAGGATCAGGCCACTGGGATTATCGATCAAACTCTTCACTATTTACCTATCTGACCTGGACCGGTCTTATGGACACTCAAATTTGTATCCGACGCCCCGCACAGCCACGATAAACTGCTTGGGGTCGTGTTCGCGCAGTTTCTGCCGCAAATGGCGTATGTGGACATCCACGGTCCGCTCATCGCCTGGGTAGTCGTGTCCCCATACCTCTTCGATCAACGTTCGTCGTGTCTGTACTCGACCCGTGCGGCTGAGCAGGAGAGCGAGAAGCGAAAATTCGATAAACGTGAGATGTACGGAACTTTCGCCAACAGTCACGGTATGTCCCGCAGTATCGACTTCGAAAGGTCCAAAAGAGAGTCGCTCGCCGACTTGGGAATCCGCGGCACCGGACGGAGGATTCTTGACCGGCGGTCTTCTTAACAAGGCCCGGAGCCTAGCGACGAGTTCCCTTGGGTCGAAAGGCTTAGCCAGATAATCGTCAGCGCCCACTTCAAGGCCGAGCACTTTGTCGAACGGTTCGTCCTTCGAGCTCAACATCAGGATTGGCGTCTGGCTAAATTTGCGGACCTCACGACAGACGGTGAGGCCATCAATCCGCGGAAGGTTGACATCTAGAATCACCAAGTCGTGGTTTCCCTTACGAATCAAGTCTAGTCCAAGGTCACCTCTGTTGGTGACTTCCGTCTTGTAGCCGGCTTCTAGTAAAATCGATTGTAAGAGACGTCCGATGCTAGGATCGTCTTCAACGATAAGGACTTGCGCGTAGGGCTCATGCACCGGCTAAGTAGCCTTCTACAACTTGCACAAATTTTCTCGTATCAATGGGTTTGCTGAGGTAGCCGGAGGCTCCGGCTTCACGGAATTTTTCTTCGTCTTCTTTCAGAGCGTGGGCGCTCACCATGACCACGGGTATCGAGTTCGTGGTCTGGTCGGCTTGCAAGAGGCGCGTCGCCTCGTATCCATTTATTCCAGGCAATGAAACATCCATGAGTATGAGACCTGGCTGCTCTCGACGCGCTACTTGAACTCCGGACGTACCATCTCCGGCAGCCAACACGGTATGTCCGGCGGCCTCCAGAAGGTCCGTCACTAGTTCCAGATTGAAGGCATTATCCTCTACAACCAAAATCTTTGCCAAAAATCAAGCTCCTTTGTGGAGAACTTTCTCCAGCTCGTAAAGCAGGCTTTCCTTCTCTCCCTTAGGGACCACCCCTTCAATCAGTCCTAAAACAGCGTCGCGTTCGGGTGTTGTGAGATCGGCCGAGGTGAAGACGATAATGGGTAGCCGAGCGGTCAGAGCGTGGCTGCGCAATCGGCGAATGGTCTCGAAACCGCTGATTTCCGGCATCAGGAGGTCGACAACAATCACGTCGGGCGGGTCTGATAATGCCATCCTCAGCCCATTCTCCCCGCCCAGGGCTTCTCTGACCTCAAACCCCAGCGGCTCAAGCCAACTTGTCAAGAGTTCGAGAACCTCGCGATCGTCGTCGATCGCCAGGACCCTGCAAGGTTTTCCCGGCGTCAAAAGCCGTTTCAAACTATCGAGAAGAGATTGTCTGCGCAAAGGTTTCTCGACGAAATCTGAAGCCCCAGAAGCTAACGCGGTCGCAATTCTCCCGTCCACAGAATTGATCACCACGGGGATCTGCAAGGTGTGTGGATCGGCCTTCAGGCGTCTCAGTACCTCCCAGCCATCAATTCCCGGCAACTCAAGGTCCAAGGTGATCGCTCCCGGACCGAGTTGGCCTGCCAGCTCTAGGGCGCGCTCACCGGTGGCCGCCCGCACTGTGCGGTACCCCGCCGAAGACAGATGAGCCATAATCAAGTGCGCGGCGTCGGGGTTGTCTTCAACGACCAGAACGAGAGGCCCGGCTCCGGTCACGACTTCTGGCAAGTCGCTGGTAGCGCTCGCCGGTAGAGTAAAGCAGAAGCGGCAACCTTGACCTGGGCCATCGCTCTCCACCCACAATCGTCCCTTTTGGTGCTCGATGAAATGGCGGCATAGAGTCAGCCCTAGGCCGCCACCTGCCGGCTTTCCACTGAGAACGTCACCGACCTGATGAAATCGTTCAAAAATCTGTCCTTGAACGTCTGCTGAAAGACCCACCCCGTCGTCCCAGACCGTGACCAAGCAGTCGCCATCACGGTGCTCCAGACGAATTCCCAGTCTTCCACCTTCGGGAGTGAATTTGATCGCGTTACCGATAAGGTTTTCCAGCACTTGTCGAGTGCGGACGGAGTCGGCGAGTACCATAAAGCTTTCTCCGCTCTGGGTGCTCTCCAAGGTCTGACTTCGTTCGAGAAGTTGGGGCTTCAAGGATTCGATCGCCGATTGCCTCAGATCTTTCAGATTGACAGTCTCTATCTCGAAAAAAAGGCGCCCCGCTTCCATCTTGGAGAGATCCAAGAGGTTGTTGATTAAAGTCAGCAATCCCTTACCGTTGTTGTGGATATTGTGTATGTAACGGGCCTGCTTGGGATTGAGCGCTCCAAACGTCTCGTCGGCCAGCAGTTCAGAAAAGCCGATCACCGAATTGAGGGGAGTTCGCAGTTCGTGGCTCATGCTGGCGAGGAACATCGACTTGGCAAGACTTGCCGCTTCGGCAGCCTTACCGGCCGTCCGAAGCTCCAGTTCCTGGGTCTTCAAGAGGGTGACATCCCGCGCGCTGGCAAGGATGACCTGCGAATCGAAATCGGCGGCCGCTTTCCATTGGAGCCATCGATAATGGCCGTCTCGATGAAGATATCGATTCTCGAAACCTAAGGTGCTCTTAGCGGGAACTCCAAGCAACTGCTCGGTTTCTTGCACTGTCAAGGACTGATCTTCGGGATGAACAAAGTCCAGGAACGGTCGGCCGAGCATCTCCTCAAGAGGATAGCCAAGACATTCCATCCAGGCGGGGTTCAATAGGCGGAAGCGTCCCGAGAAATCGGCCACGCAAAGAAGGTCCAAGGAAACATGAAAAAATCGCTCTTGAAGACGTCCTAATCTATCATCTGGGTCCACTACATTGAAAAAGCCTCGGCTGTAAAGGGGGGTCGTACGATCGAAACAGCAACTGATGGACCCTTCCACCATCACCTGTTCGCCAGTTTTCTTTCGCAGGAGTGCATGGACATGCTCGGTCTTTTGACCAGTGAGGCGTCGGCTATAAACTTCCTGACAATGCGACAGCGACTCGGGGAGAATGAAGTCCTCCATCGTCAGATTCGAAATCTCTTCCAGGCCGTAACCCATAAC
>JBBKWP010000141.1:0-4423 GCA_037968995.1 Candidatus Xenobia bacterium | reverse complement strand
GAATAGGAACCCTTCGAAACTCCACCGGCGAACTGATGTTATCGCCCTGTCGCCAGGGTGCGATGGCCAGTCCTCCTTTTGCTGAAGGAATCAGTTGGCCGGGGGCCTCCACGCCGATGGCTCTGGTGGTGGTCAAGGTCCAGAGTTTGTGGTGGGGGAAGAGTTCGGTATAGATCGCTTCGGTTCCCCAGCCGTTCTGAAAACTCACTAAATGTTCGAAGGCCGGCTTGACCGACCTCAGCTCTTCTAGTGCTCCACGGACAGCGTAAGTTTTGACGGTGCAGACAACCGAAGAAAATTGCCGGCCTTCCAACTCGTCGAGTTCGGTACTGAAGGTGACCGGAAGTGGAGGCTCCCCATTCAGGGAGATGCCACCGTGCTTTGCGATCGCTTCAGCGACTCGAGGACGGCCGTGCAGTTGGACGCGACAGCCGCTTGACGCGAGAAGCGCCCCCAGCCATTGGCCGATGGCGCCTGCACCAAAGATAAGAATGTCCACCGAAGCGCTTACACTCGTCGGAGATATTCGCCGGACCGTGTGTCGATCTGCAAAACATCGCCCTCTTCAACGAACAGCGGCACCGTCACTACCGCGCCCGTTTCCACGGTAGCGGGTTTGGAGCCGCCTTGAGCGGTGTCGCCCTTGAGACCCGGGTCCGTTTGGGTAACAGCCAGTTCCACAAAATTTGGCATCTCAACACCCAAAATGGTATCGCCGTGGAAAGTGATGGAGACCTCCATGGAGTCCTTGAGCCATTTCATACCGTCTCCAATGGCGCTTTCGGGCACCATGACTTGCTCAAAGGTACTGTTGTTCATGAACACATAGTCGTCGTCGCTGGCGTACAGATACTGATAAGGTTTGCGCTCGACGATTGCGCGCATCACCTTCTCTCCACCCCGAAAGGTCTTTTCAACGGTGGTCTCCTTCTTCAGGTTCTTGAGTTTAGAACGAACGAAGGCGGCCCCTTTTCCGGGCTTGACGTGCTGGAAATCGATGACCTGCCAAAGGTCACCATCGATCTCGATGGTGATGCCGGTCTTAAAGTCGTTAACTGAGATCATGAATGGAACAAAGGCCTTTCTTTTCTTTAAATGCGGACCGACCCGGACGACGAAACGTTAGGGTCAGATCGCACCTTGGATGCAACTTGGAACTACGGAGCGGGGGGGGCGCTGGTGAACTTTGGCGTCACGGTCACACTGTAGGCGCCACGGGGCATTGAGGCCCCCAAACGATGTTTATAAAGCTCCACGATCTCCCACCGTCCATCGGGCGGAATGGGACCGTGATAAATCGTCTTGTCGACCCAGGTCAGGCCGTCGGGACCGACGACGGTGAGTTTAGCGGTCACATCTTTGGCGGCCGCATAGCCTTGATTTTGGAGAACGGCCCGGAAAGTGACTTGGCCCTCGTAATTTTGAGGGTCAGAGTCCGTTGTTAGAACTACCAACTCGGCTTTCGGAGGCTCTTTAGGCTCCTCCGTGACTGTGGTGGTCTCAACTTTGGTCGTAGTGGTTTCAACTTTGGCTGTAGTCGGATCATCTTGGGCCGTGGTGGTGGTCGTTTCAACTTTGGTCGTCGTCTCAACGGCGACATCACCCTCACCCTCAGCTTCGACTTTGTCGCCCTCTTTTTTTGTTTTGGCGTCGAGGAACGCTTTTTCTTTGGCTACGCGGGCTTCGCGTTCGGCCTTCAGGGCGTCACGCTCGGCTTGATTGGCGGCTTGGACCTCTTTGGCGGCTTCGCGGTCGGCGGCGTTGATTTCGCGCGTCTTGACCACGTCCACGATCCCGGTGTCGGCATTGTGAATCACTGCATAGCCGACGAACGTGGCCAGATCTTTAGCTGGAACGAAGAGACGGCCACCGCGTAACATTCCCGCGAGGTCCAAGGTCTTTCCATTTTTCATAACCTTGGCGGTATCGGTCGCAAAGGTGTTGTCCGGTGAATTGCCCTCTCCTAGAACGATGGTCGCTCCCTTTACACTCCACGGCACCTCGAGGGCCTTGAGAAACGTATCTACCGGGACGTAGGTCGTGCCGCCGACGAAGTATGCCTCGGCGAACGCGCGATTCCGTACAAAGAGTTCTTCGGCGTGGGCCGAGGTTGGGGCTGAGGCACTCATGGCGGCCACGATGGCGACACCACAAAGGTATTTCTTTAGCATAGTTCCTCCGAAGCTGGGTTGACGGGTGGTTCTCTTCAACTCTGGGGACTTCCTGCGCTCACTTCGACCGTCCCCAACGGAAGGCCCTAGCGCAATTGAAAACTCGTCTCGCCGACTTGTAACCAGTCTCCTCGATGCAGTTCCACACGACGTCCGACTCGGTGCTGATTGACCCAAGTTCCGTTGGTGGAGCCGAGGTCTTCCACAAAGACACGACCGTCCTCGAGGGATACCTGGGCGTGGAGACGAGACGCCGACGTATCTCCACCTAAGACGATGTCCCCCTCCTCACGACCGATCGTGAGAATCTCTTGCTCGAGAAGAATCTCTTTTTTTCCATCGGACGTGACAAGCTTTAAGGGACCAGTGAACTCTTCTTTAAGAGGCCGCGCGGGAGCGGGAGGAGCCGAAGGCTCAGGAGCGAGTGATTCAAGAGACGGCACTTGAGCCTTTGGAGCCTCATTCACCGGGCGAGGCGCGGGTTGACGCTTCACGTTTCCACCCGCCACCACCGAAAAGCGCTCTAACATGGGTCGGAAGTCTGGAAATTCTTCGTGAATCTGCTGAAGCTCCTTGCGAGCATCTTCCGTCCAGCCTTCGACCTCCAAGGCCTCTGCTAAAGCGTGCCGGAGATCGCAGCGCAATACAGGGTCGGTTCCTTCGCGCTCGAGCGCCTTTCGGAACACCTCCCGGGCCGTCATAGGGTCGTCGAGACTATGACAGGCCTGCCCGAGAAGCGTCATGCAGGCAATCTGAAGATTGGAGTCTGGTAGGATTTTTTGCAGAGAAGTGAATACATCACGATGCTTCCCGAGGGCGCTTCGAAAAAGGTTCGCAAAAAAGATAGTGCTCGGCTCGCCAGGCATAAGTCCTAACAGCTGTTCAAGGGTGTCTAGGGCGTTGGCGACCTCGCCCTCTTGAAACAGCGCGCTGGCCAAAAGCAGATTCAGCCCGACGAGGTCAGGGAAAAGACAAAAGTGACTGGTCGGAGTGAGGGGAATGGCGACGTGGAAACTGGGCAGATAGCGTACTAAGGTTTTACCCAGTCCTTGTTGGGCCAACAGTCCGGTCTTCAAAGCCGTGACCGCTTCGCGGTACTCACCGCGATGAACTCTCAGGGCCCCCAGGGTGAAGAAGGCGTCCGTGAGACCTACCTTCGCATCCCGACTGCTCCCGGTGGCCTCGGAGAGTCGCAGCAAAGCTTCGTCGTGACGATGGGAGACAACCGCCCTTAGTGATTCTACGAAAGCTCGCTCGCTTCCTGACATGGTGAGGCTCTTGAGAAAGTGGATGTTGAAACGTTGGGCAAGCTGCGGCTCTAGAAAGGCGATCCGTGGCCGGGCCGACATGACCGGATGTCCGGACACGAAATACAAACCCGAATCCCCACCGTCGGCACCCTCTTCGCCTTTTCCAATCGCCTTGGTAACCTCGTCAAAGGAGCGGCCCATGAGCCGCCCAGCGAGGCCTAGTCCACCCTTCAAATTACTCAGCATATCACGATCCACTCGGCAGCTCCTTTACTTGCGTCTGTTCGTCGGGGCCTGGACTCGAGCTACTCATCGGGCTAAGGATCAGATCCTTAAGAAGCGTAGTAGACCATTTCCGTCTTTCCGAGTCTCAGTTTGTCGCCCTCACGAAGAATCGCCTGAACGCCTTGCTGAAGCCTTGTTCCGTTGTGAAACGAACCGTTGGAAGAGCCGAGGTCTTCGTAAACGGGACCTTGCTCGCCCATGATGATCTTGCCATGGCGACGGGAGATATAGCTGTCAACGTCAGCCTCGGTGAGGTCGACTTCTGGGAAGATACCATCGACCGGCGAACGTCGCCCCACGGCGTTCTCGTCTTTGGAGAGTACAAAGGTCTGTCCGGAAACGACCGCTTCGAGTCGCGGCTTGCCCGCGACCGCGGCGGCCACAGCTTCGGCGGGTGTGGTCGGTACGACCGAAGGCGGGTGGGTGATCGGTGGGGGAGTTTCCGCAATCGTGGGTGTGGGGATGACTGCTCCCGGACTCGAGTCATCGAGGGCGGCTCCGCAGTCTTCGCAATATTTCTCACCAGGTCCGTTCGCAGCGCCACAGGTGCCACAGGTACCGTCACCGCCACCGCCAACTACCGCGGGCATGGCTTCACGAGTCGGCTCAGCTGACTCCATCGAAGGTTCAGGGACGGCACTGGGAACCGATGCGGGAGGGGCGGCTGGAGCCGGAGGGGCGGATATTGGCGCACTAACTGGTGCCGGGGCTCCACCA
>JBBKWP010000140.1:0-17129 GCA_037968995.1 Candidatus Xenobia bacterium | reverse complement strand
GGTGATAAGTGTCCTTAAAGTAGCAGTCCTCCTTGACCGGCTTGCTGGGAGTATCTTGAGCTTTGGTGACAGCTCAAAACCTTGCCGACAAATTCCAAGAAATCCAGAATCTCTGCGCTAGGGTAAACGACGGACCTCTCGACGAGTATGAAGGTCCCAATGTGGAGGTCAAGCTGCGTGACTGCACCCTGAGCAGCGACAGAAACTTCGACAATCCCGAGCTCGTGAGTTACACGCTCGACAGCCACGACCAGGAAGGCAAGCGCGTCTTCGAGACCTTCAAGCTTAGAGACAAGCAACTCGAGTATGGACGTAGGGAAATGATCGACGGACTGAGCACGATGAAAACCGAATGGACTTTGGGATCTGATGGCTTTCTCACAACGATTCAGGGGTTTGTGAAGAACAAGCTCACGGGAAAGAATTCGTGTCTCATAAGAAGCTGCAACAACCGTCCGTTAAACGACAGGCAGTTCACCCAAAGACGCGACGTCATACATTTCAGAGAGTTCATCATCGGCCAGTACGGTCAACTGGGGATATCGGTTCTTTACTAAGTGTCGAAGCTTGCTAGAGGTGATAAGCACCAGCGGTTCCAGACCCTGGAGGCAGATGGTCAACTCATCGAGCACTCCCGGATCGGCTTCCGCCTTCTGTTCCCACTCGGGGCGCAGAGTGTAAGCGGCGATCTTGCCGTCCTTATTGAGGTAGGGTTGGCAGAGGGTGTGGCGGAGCGCGCGCCTCACGACCGGAGTGAGGTCGTCCGCGCTCTTATCGAGGGTTGCGTGGTCGGCTAGAGTTTCAAGAATCAGAGCGAGGTCGATGACGGAGACTTGCTCGGCCAGCAGATTTCGGATCACGCCGCGCAAAGTGGTCAGCGATGTTTTGTGGGGGACGACTTCGTCCACAAGGTTTGGCAGCTTGAGGTCATCGATCAGCTTGGCGACCTCTTCGGTGCCGATGATTCGGTGGGCGTGGACCGCGACCAGGCGGGTCAGGTGCGCCCCGACCACGCTGATGTGATCGAAGACCACACAGTCTAGCTCTTCGGCTTTGGAGCGTTGCCCCTCGTCGATCCAAACGGCGGGCAGTCCCGAGCTTGGGTCGGTGGTGGGAAGTCCATCGAGATCGGCTAGATGATGACGTTGTTTCGAGACAGCGAGTAGTTTGCCGGCCTGCAACTCGCCTTGCCCCATCAGAACGTTCCTAACGTAAATCTGATAGATGGGATCCGGACACTTGAAATCCTGAAAGCGAACTCCCGGTAAAATGATTCCCAGTTCCCAGGCATAGTTGCGACGGATCGCTTTGATCCTCTCAATCAGTTCATCGAAAAGCGCTTTGAAGTTCGCGGGCGTGACGAGCCGCATCGAGAGTTGAACCCGCAGGGGATCAAAGGGAATGCGCAACGGTGAGGCATTGCCCTCCGGAACTAAGACTTTCGACGGTTCCATCTCCATAGCTTCAGCCACCCTCCTCAAAGAATCTAGGGAGCCCTGTCCCGCCTCAATTCGTCGCAACGTGCGGACACCGAGGTTGCTGCGTTCGGACAGTTCTTCCTGAGTCCAAGCGCGTTTCATTCGCTCACGGCGAACCAGGTCTCCATCGATTCTGTGATTCATAGTCTGAGGATACCAATCGGGAGCTTCGGCGGGAAGGACAAATTGCGGCCGATCCGCGGCCATTCCTTGTCTCTTCGTAACGTTGACCCTGTGTGCATATAGAGGTTCGAGGACGAGCCGAAGAATCCGAGCTCGGGGCTCTAGGTCGGGGACTTATTCAAACTGTTTTGATGCGGCGGCGCAACGCTCTTGTCTCCAGGCGTCGACTTTGACTCAGTCTTCGAACTTGCTCATATCCTCGAGAACCGGACCAGACTTGCTGAGCCTGATTCGCTCGAGGACAGCTCCAACTGCTCTGTCCCGTCAGGCGCGGGATGGGAGCGAAATCCGCGTCCGTTAAGAGGGTTGAAATAGTCGACAACACCTGGAGCAGGGTCCCGGTCGTATTTCGTGTTGTCGAGATTCTTTCCAAAGTCTCTCAGAAGATCTAGCCGCTTATTCTGCGCCTCCCCCAGAACGGGGTGTAGAGGGCTGCGGCTCTTTATGGAATATTGGGTAAAAGTTGTTGCTTAACTTGACCACTTTTCGAGCATCGTTCGCTGGGCGGGGGCTATGAACACTTTGTCATTGAATTTAAGGGGGCTGGGTGCCATGGTGTACTCCTCGTTCATTCTTCTGTACCTTCATCATCGGGGTATCAGCGAACGAGGGTCCAAAAACTTGTGACCGAGTTGTTAACACTCTAGAGCTAAAGGGGCAAGATTCGCTTGTTCGGGGACGAAGGGCGTTATCCCAAGCATGACATTAGAGCCCCAGAACATTGTGAAGCCTAGCGACGATACTGTGCCGATGCGTTACGCGGCACTTACGGTTTTTGCCGCCTTGCTGACAATGGGGATCAAGTTTTACGCCGCCTGGGTGACAGGTTCTGTGGGGCTGCTTTCTGATGCCATGGAGTCTATCGTGAATCTGGTGACATCGGTCCTCTTGGTGATTCTTTTACGGATAGCCAAGGCCCCTCCAGACCCCGATCATCCTCATGGACATGATAAAGCGGAATATTTCGCAAACGGTGTCCAGGGGACCCTCATTATATTGGCTGCCATTGGCATTGTGACGGCCGCCGTCCAGCGTCTTCACACGCCACGAGGATTGGAGGCCGGCTATTTGGGACTGGGACTCAGCGTGGTGGCAGGTCTGATCAATGTGGCCTTGGCCCGCCTCTTGAAAAGCGTTGGTGAACGTATACGTTCACACGCCCTAGTCGGAGAAGCCGCGCACCTCATGTCAGATGTTTGGACTTCGGTCGCGGTGATCGTTGGAGTCGGATTGGTGTATATGACCGGTCGACCGGTTTTAGACCCTATCGTCGCCATCGTGATGAGCCTTTTCATTCTGGGAACGGGCTGGAAGCTTATCAATCAGTTTATCTCTGGCTTGATGGACGCTTCGCTTCCAGCCGAAGCTCAGTCAGAGCTTGAGCAGTTTCTTGATGCCTATCGGGTGCGGAAAAAATTCGAATACCACGCTCTTCGCTCCCGAGTTTCAGGGGCTCGAACCTTCGTCTCCATGCACGTGCTCGTGCCTGGGTCTTGGACGGTGAGCGCCGGTCACGAACTGTGCGACGAAATCGAAGCAGCCGTGGCCGAACAGATTCCCGGCGCCTCGGTACTCACCCATCTAGAGCCTATCGAGGAAGAAGTCTCCTTTCAAGATATCGAGCTATAACCTGGGACAGCGGGTTTGGATCATCAACGGAATCAGGATGGTCAAATTCAAAGCGCTGTAAGGACTGCGCACGAACGATGAAATACCGTCTCAACGGAATTCCTGAATGACGCCTCACCCCACCGCTTTCGAGAACCGCTCTAGAGCGGACGCTCGCCTTCATTCTTTGGGGAAAATGACGTTCCAGTCGGACTTCATGTCGACCACAAACCAACCCTTGGTATTCGCCTCTTTCATCAGCGAGTCGGAAAACGTGCCGATTTTAGAATCTGGTCCGTAAGCCCATTCTCTGACTGAGTCGGTGTGATGGATCAGACCTTGCAACGTTTTTCCAGAAGCGCCTTGGCTCCATTCCAGCATCTGTCTGTCGCCGTCGGAATTTCCGAAGGCTAGGATCGGCTTTTTGCCAATGTGCTCATTGATACCGACTGGCTTACCGCCCTTGTCGTCGTTAAAGTCGAGTTTGGCTAGTCGTGTCAGGACAGGCTTCCCGTCATTGTATTCGTAAGTCACCTGAATGCTGCTTCCGACCACGTTTTGGGTCGGTACACCGTAGACGCTCTCGGTCCAGGGCCGCATGAATTCAATTCCGCCGCCGGACACAATGAAGACCTGGAAGTCATTGGCGCGCAAGTAATCCATCAATTCCAACATCGGTTGGAACACCATGCCCGTAAAAAGCCGATCTTTGAATCGTGGATCCGGTTGCGTGGCGGTGGCAATCCAGTCTTTGACAATGCTCTCGAAATCGTCCGTGGACATGCCCGCGTGGGTCGCCGCGACGATCTCGAGCAAACCTTTCTCGCCTGCCGCCATGAGTGTTTTCATGTCGTTCTCTAAGACGGCTTGAAAAGGTTGCGTCGTTTTCCACTCTGGGTGCTTGGGCGCCAATGTTTTCACACGATCGAGTGCGAACAGCAGTTGAACGTAGACTGGCTTTTCCGACCAAAGGGTTCCGTCATTGTCAAAGGTGGCAATTCTGTCCGAGGGCTTCACATAATGAGAGCCGTTCTTGGTGGTGACGGATTCGACGAACGCGACAATGGCTTTTTTCGTCTTTCCATCGTTCCAGGACGGCAAGGGATCCGAGGTGGTTGCCGACGTCTCCCGTGCCAAAGTCGGCACGGCGCACAAGGCCGCCAACAAGAGGGTCAGTGTCCAAACTCTCATTGTCGAAAGCCTCTATAAGAACGGGCGTCTAGGGGACTGTGCCGCATGAAATCACTCCTTTTAGGATCTGGGCCGTAGCCCGAAGGACGACTCTTTGAAGCCGTGCGAGCTTTCCCTTTTGCGGGCGTCTCGTCGCCGAGGGGTCTCGAGAGTGTCAGTTCCCCTCGGCGCTGCCGAGCACCGCCTAGCGTCCCTGGAGTTGTTGAAGTGTTTTTCGGTACTTCTCGGCGGTTTTGGGTTGCTTGGCTTTGTCCGCGAAGGAGACGAGCGCCGAGAGGATCTCGACATCCTTGGGTCGTCGCTTCAAGACACGTTCGAGTTCGGCTATGGCGGGTTCGATCTGCCCGACGCTCTCGAGCGCCACGGCGTAAACGAAGCCAGCCTGGCGATCCAGCGGAGCCAGTTCGGTGGCCGACTTGAAGTGAGCCAGGGCTTTTGGGGTCGCTTTTTTTCGAACGAGCAACAAGCCGAGAGTGTGGTGGAGCGACCCGCTGTCGGCCCGTGGCAAGGTGTCCAGCCCTCGTGAAAGGACGACTTCTCCTTCGTTGTCTCGACCTTGGGCACGGTAAAAATCGGCCAGATTGACGTAGACCTGAGGCGAGCGTGGGTCGCGTTCCAGGGCTTGCAGATAGGTCTTCTCGGCGCCTTTGGGATCGCCCTCGGCGGTTTGCAGAGCCGCCAATCCTAAGCGAGATTCGGTCCGATCGGCATTGAACAGCAGGCTCTCGCGAAACTCCTCGATCGCATTTTGGGCGGCCTTCGAGTCTGTCGACATTCCGGCCAGCGCTCTTCCTACAGCGATCCGCACCGAGAGGACGGGATCGTCGGCCAAGGGCAAGAGGAGTTCTTGTCGGGTTTCGGGTGGCGCCTGCTGCAAGACCCCGACTGCTTCCCGACGCACAAGATCAGCGCGGTCGGTGAGAGCCTCGCTCAAAACTCCTAGATCGAAAGACAGTCCGACGGCGGTGGCCCGCACGATATCGGGCGCTGTGGTGTCGAAGGCCAAATCCGCCAACGCTTGAGCCCCACGTGGATCACCGGTGCGTCCCATATGGAGGGTCTCACCGTAGTGTGGTTTGCCTTCACCGTACCAACCCTTAAAAGCCTTGGCCGCCCAGGCGACATTTTTGTCTTGGTGACACTGGTTGCAGGCGTTGGGGGAACCCAATTTCTCGGAAAGGTCGGGGCGTGGGATTCTCAGGCTGTGGTCACGTCGAAAATCGTTGCCCATGTAGAGTTTTCCGGGCATATGGCAATCGACACAGCTAACCTGGCTGTGATGAGTGTGGGCTTTGTTGTCGTAGCTTTGGGGTGAATGACAGCCTAGGCAAAGGTTGTCGCCCTTGACCTTGAGGCGACTTGTATGAGGGTTATGACAGTCGGTGCAGACCACGCCGGCATGGTACATTTTGCTTTGCACAAAGGAGCCGTAGACGTAAACTTCGTCGTTGATCTGTCCTTCGGCATGATAGAGACCTTCCTCGAGTACCGACACGGAATGGCTCTGCGATAAAGGATCCCCGTGGCTATAGGCCTCGGTGAGCTGACTGTGCCGGGAGTGGCAGCGGGCGCAGGTCTCGACCTGCTGAGACTTGCGTTCCGGGTTCTGTGGCGTCGGAGGTTGGCTTTTTGTTTGGGGGGTCCACGGTCCGTGACCTTTCAAGTCGACGGGGAAACCGTAGTTGGGCACGTCTTTGGAATCCGGCGATTCTAAGTGTCGTTGGCCCGGTCCGTGACAACTCTCGCAAGACACGTTGATTTCCTTGAATGTCGTATCGTAGCGGTCCGTCGTGGCATCGTAGTTTTTCTCGACACCGGTGGAGTGGCATTCGGCACACATGAAGTTCCAGTTGAACTGAGGGGCCGTCCAGTGCAACGGACTGGGTGAGGAGATTTTCTCCTTGGGAAAGAGATGGAACCACTTCTTCTTTTCGGTGTCCCAACAGATGCTGAGGGCTTGCAATCGTCCGTCGGGGAAGCGGACCAGGTATTGCTGCAAAGGCCTGATTCCGAAGGTGTACTCTATTTTGAATTTTTTGCTGATACCCTGGGGTCCGTCGGTTTCCACCCAGTACTCGTTGCCCTGACGAAAGAACCTGGATTTGAAGCCGAAGTAGGTGAATTCGCTGTTGTTGAAATTTCCTAGGACCGTCTTTTCGGTGGGCAGGGCCATGGCCTCGTGATGATCGGATTGTTTCCACTCCGTATGTTCGTCGGCATGACAACTGGCACAACGTTCAGACCCGACATACTCATTTTTCGCGACCGCGGGAGTTGGTGATGGCGACACCAGAGTTGGGGCCGGCTTTGGCGATCGGCAGGCGCACAGCAGAAGTAATACGAGTGCGACAGTCAATCGGGAATGCCGCCTCATGGGGTCAGAAGTTTCACGGGGCTCATCTGCCGCTATGCGTCGTAAAACGAGATTTGCCCTGCCCTTGTCAGGCCCTGGAAACGAGCCTTTCGATGCTCATCGGACATTCCGTCAAGCGCGCGATCAGATAAAAAAAAGCCGCGCCCCAGCTTGTCGGCTGGGACACGGCACTTTGAAGGAGAGCCTTTAGTTCCCGGTAGGGATCGGGATCTGGATGCCTTCTTGGTGAAGTTGCTCGCGGACCTGCTGAAACCGGAAGTAGTCACTGAGTTCGACCGGACCAGTGTAACTTTGACTCTGCAGCTTCCGAGGCGGGTACTGCGCGTAGGTTTTCATCTTCTTTTCCATGGCTTCACTGATGGTCACCAACGTCCAGGTGCGCTCGGTGAAGTTGTTCATGAAGAGGTCGTAGCGCTCCTGGGGATCGGCCCAAAGGTCAAAGACCTGAGGGACCGTGGCGACGTACTTCTGGGGTCCCTTCCAGCCTAGGTTGGTATCGACAGCCAAGCCGCCAGTGGCCTGCCCGCCGTCGCCTCGAATGTTGAACATGGCTTTATAGTTGCCGACGCGTGCCGCGCCGGGGGCCAGTTCGTTTTCGGTGAAGTAGAACCACTCATTGCGGGCACACTTCCCCGTACCGAACAGCAGCGGAGACATATCGTAGCTATCGAAGATGATGGGCTCTCCGGCCCGATCCTTGGTGGGCAACTTGGCCCCACCGACAGAGGCGAACGTCGCCATCAAGTCCAGACCGCCGACGATGTCATGGCTTTTGGCGTGGGCTTTGATCTTGCTGGGCATCCAGGCGATGGCCGGAACTCGGTTGCCGCCCTCACGCTCGGTACCCTTGGTGCCGCGAAACGGTGTGTAGCCGGCGTCCGGATAGACATCCTGCCAAGCTCCGTTGTCGACGGTGTAGATCACCAGCGTGTTGTCGGCAGCGCCGGAGCTGCGCAATTTGTCCATGATGGCCCCAACTCGGCTATCCATTTCCAGAACCGAGTCGGCGTACTTGGACTTCGACATGGATTTGTGGATGAAATCGGGGGCCGGCATGTTGGGCTGATGGTTCTTCATGAAGTTGACGCTCATGAAGAAGGGTGTCTTGGACTTCGTGGCTTTGTCCAGATAGTCTATAGCAGCCTTCTCAACGTACTCGTCAAAAAACGGAATTCCCACGACACCATCGGGGTAGGCCGCACTCTTGGTGTTGGGTTCGTTGACATACTGGCCGTTGATCTTGAAGTCCTCGACCGGTTTTTGTCCGGCGTTACCGGACATCGCGCCTTTGGTCACCTTGGCGAACATGGCCCGAAGTTTCGGGTCCATGTCTGGAAACCAGGTGGGGTCGGCATAGGTGTAGGCATTCAGATGGTACAATCCGGCGTACTTCATCTCGTCGTACCCCTGGGCATTGGGTAGCGCGTAGTCGGATTCGCCGAGGTGCCATTTGCCTGTGAAAAAGGTGTTGTAGCCGGCTGTTTTGAGGACCGAAGCGAGGGTCCACTCGGCTGCCGGCAGGCCACCGCCCTGGCCCTGAAAGGCGACAGTGGTCATTCCGCTGCGGTTGGGTATGCGCCCCGTCTGCATCGCCGCACGTCCTGGCGTACAGCTTGGCTGGGCGTAGAATGAGAAGAACGTCATTCCTTCGTCGGCCATTCGGTCAAGGTTGGGCGTGGGCATACCTCGCCCGATACCGCCGGCGTAGGCGCCGAGGTCGCCGTAGCCTGTGTCGTCAGACACGATCAAAATAATGTTGGGTTTTTCCTCTGCGAGGGTTGGTTTGCTCACTAGTAGGGCTAGGCTGAATGCCAGCGCCACTGAGGCAAGATCGCGAATTTTCATTATAATCTCTTTCTGGTCGGGGTCAAAGCCCACGACCGGCCTACCCTTCTGAAGCCGCGAAGGTATCCCTGGTACGCTTTCCCCTAAGAAATACCGGACAGCTAAACTTTGACCAACAACGACGAATAGTGTGCTCTCGTCGCTCAAAGCTCAGAAGCCGAGCCCGACGAGACGCTCACGATTGAAGAAGATACGTCGGATTCCGACGAGACCGCTACTCCGAGAAATGGCACGCTGACCTCCCGTAAGGATGGAAGGAATTGATGTTCTCACAACCAGACCAAGTTCTCGAAGTCGTCCTCAACCGCCCGCGTCCCTCGGGCTATTATTTCGGAAATCTTCGCGTAGGTCAGGTCAACAAACCCATGGTTCTCTTGTAAACCAATCTCTTCCAAAAGAAGGAATATTGGGGTAAAACGTTTAATAATAAACAACAGAGGCGAACTGCTTCTGTCAGACGTTAAGGAGAAAATTTATCATTATTGAAGAGATTAATAGAACTGTAGACCGAGAGTGGACCGCTCAATTTGACACTTTTAAGGGTATCATTGAATACGCTGTAAGTGAACCGGAGTCCGAAGAGAAATCCAAAGTTTTTATCGACTATGACTTCAAGGACGAGTATGGGCGGCGAAGACGCCACATCACTGTCTACAAGAAGAAGTCGAAGCCTCTGGCTCAGTTCGTGGGTACGGACAAATGGAGTACCACGAAAAACGTGGCCTGGAGAATGCGCCACAGTGAGGGCCGCGCGCTCGTGAGAGACTTGAAAAACCGACCGGGCGACTTCCAACAGTACAAGCCTGTCCGCTTTCGAGGTTTAGTGAACGGAACCGGCGCCTCGGCCTGCTGGAGTATCGCGACCAAAGAAGCACCCGATCGTCTGATAGGTATCTCGTTGACACGTGAATCCGCTATCGCCACAGCGAAAGCCGAAGCCGCTGAATCCTCCGAATGAGTTCCATCTTATTTGTTGAGTGAAAGAAGCCCCGCCCATCCAGCGGGGCTTTGTCGATCCCCGAGCTGAACACCCGTCACCCAAGGTGGCAAAGTTGGCGCGTGCAACTTGTGTTAAACTGAGAATATGCGAAAGACGATCATATTTCTAGGACTCTTCGTGGTCTGCGCTGTGGGATTCTTGGGGTTCCTCAATCCGCAAGCTGAAGCCGCAGAGCCTTTGATAATCACTCTGGGCCAAGCCACCTGGCATTCCGACCTTCAAAAAGCTCAGGCCTTGTCGAAATCGACAGGTAAGCCACTTTTACAGTTTGACATGATCGGTCGTCTTGACGAAAAGTGGTGTTGAACCAACGCACGCACTGTGAGAGCCGTGTTGCTCTCCGACGACAAAGTCTCACGTTACCTACAAGACCATTTCGTGCTGGTATGGAACTCTATCCGTCCCGCTCCAAAAGTGACGATCGACTTCGGAGACGGTCACGTGCTCGAACGCACCCTCAAAGGTAACACCTGTTTCTACGTTATCAACCCAGACGGAAAGGTTGTCGATGCTTTGCCGGGGGTCTACCGGCCTGACGCTTTTCTTGCCGAACTTTCGGAGAGCTTGACGCTCGTGGATCTTTCGGATGCTGAGATTCGTGAGCGACATCGGCAGGTCGCGGAATGGGGGACGGGTGTGTCGAGCGATTCCACCCTTTCTAAGATGCCTGTCCAGGGACCGCTAATTCGCGCTCTCGAGCCCACCACTGTCAGTAAGTCGGCGCTGCAGTCGCCGATGCTCCAACCCTTGGGCGCCGAGCCGACGAGATCGGCGGCCGATATCATCGACATGAGTGCTCTACCCATGAGCACCGATGAGATCGACGCCTATCTGCCCGGCGAAGGTGACCTGGGGGAACGCGCTTTGCGGGCCGACTCGGCGGCCAGCGTAGCTGTCCTGCGACCGGCGGTGCACCAGTGGTTCGCGCAACTTGGTGCCCTGCCCACTCCTCAGGAGTGCCGGACGCCAATTTACAAAGAGATTTTGAAAGTCGATCTCAAGGACCCTTACATGGGGCTCAAGGTCGAGGGGATTCCGGGCACTGACTAGGGCCTTATTCGCTCAATAACCGGGCCGCACCGTCGTTGTCGCCCAAGGAACGGTGTTGCGCCGCTAAGCTATTGAGGGCGTCGGCGTGGGCTGGGCTGCCGGCGGGGTAGGCCATCTCATAGGCGACGCGAGCGCGCTGGAGAGCCAACAGGGCTTCGTCGCGCTGGTCGAGACCAGCTAAGGCCTGAGCATAGCGGCTCTCATACAAGCCCACCGTGGCTTCGCGGTCAGGACGTTTGAGCTTTTTGGCCGCCTCGATGGCGCGCGACTGGAACTCCGCTGAGCGCCGGTAGTCGCCTAGACGAAAACAGACCAAACCTAAGTCATCCAGGGTTTCGTGGAGCGCTTCGTCTCCCGCTTGCGGCGCACTCCGCAGCGCGTCCAGGAGGTAGGTTTCCGCCTTCTTGTTGTCCCCCTGGCCCAAGGCGTCCTGGGCAGCGGCGAACTGGGATTTCCAGAGACTGTGAATCTCCATGGGTTCAGGCAGTGCATCGTTGAAAGCGTCGGCAGCGGGTGTGGCCGTGGCGTAGACTACGGACGCTCGCTCCGGTGCTGGCTCTTTGAAGGTGGAATCGCCGCGATACCAGACCACCACGCTTGCCACCACTCCGATCACGATGGCGAGTTCGAACAACTTTTGTCGATTCTTCATTCCACGATCACCTTATCCGAGGCGCTGCGTCCGAAGGTTTCCGGCGCGTACATCTCTTCGGCTTTGGTTGGAGGCACCACGAAAGTGCCGGGGGTTGTTGCTCTGGCCACATAAGTATAGTTGTAGACGCCCTCCCACAACAAGGAAGTGAAGGCTTCAACACGTTCGTCACGCATGTTCTGATGTTCGTACCAGGTGCTTTGCCAGTACCAGTAGCGCCCACCGCTCTGTTGTGCCGATGGGTCTAAAGGAATCGTCCCGGTGACGGCAAGGGCCGGATTCATGGGTTCGAGTCCGGCCGGAAGCGGGTCCACTAAGGCTACGTGATAACGTCGCGCCGTGGCCACCATGGTCAACTTCACACGAACCTTAGAGCCGGCTTTGATACGCCAAGTACCGTCGGCATCTTGTTTCACATCGGCTGGGTCTTCCACGGACTCGTACCGGCGTTCCACGGCGAATCCATGATCGGCGGGGTCGAGTTTAAGGCTTTTCGGTGCGTAATCCATGCCCAGACGATAGTAGAGGCGTCCCGGGCCGTCCTTAGAGAGGGTGAGCACCTGATCGCCTTTCTTGGCGATATAGCTCATCGGGATCTTTAAGCTCTTGTCGTCGGTTTCGCGGCCTTTGAAGGTCTGCTCTCCGGCGAAATCCTGGCCTAACCAGACCCTTGCCACAAAATCCGGAGTCGTTTTTTCATAGGTCTGAAAGTACAGGTCCAGTGCCAGCAGCACGAAACAGTTGTCTTGGGTGTTACCCCACTGCCCGCGCTTTCTGTGAGCCAGAAGACCTCGGGCGACTTTAGGGATGAGGTCGTTGTCAGGCTGGTCGTGGATAAGCGCTTCTAACAATATCCCGTCCACACGACGGTCCGACGCCAGCACCACATAACCGGCGTCTTCTGCGTAACTGGTTACGAAATGCGCGTTACCGGCGGTTTCTGTGATGGAGTTGTTCAGAAACTTGCGGATTTCAACGACTTGAGGTGCGAAGCTCTTCTCCTTGGCGATTACGTAGTAGATCCAACCCACACCTTCCAGCGGGAGTTTAGTGACCCCACCGGCCTCTTTTATGAGAGCCTGAACCTTGGCGGTGTCGGTGTCGCCTAGGCGGTGACGGACGTAAAGCGCATAGGCGCGGATCATTCGTTTGCAGTTTTCGGAATACCATCCAGGGATATAAGACTCGACGTTAGCCAGATAAGACTTGCTCTGGTTCAGCATCTGCTCGGGAACTTCGTAGCCTTTTTCTTTAGCACGCGTGATGGCGTGGGCCACGTGCACTGATATGTAGGGCCACGTCTCAGGCGAGGTGGGCCAAAACCCAAAGCCGCCGTTGGAGTTCTGCAACATCGACAAACGGTCCATGTCTTTTTTGACCTGCTCATTCAGGTCGGCGGCGCCGGGGATTCCCTTCGTATCAAAAGCCCAGAGCACGTCGCGCAGCGCTGCGATACCAAGTAGTCGCGACGACACCTGTTCGGAACAGTCGTAGGGATACGATACGAGATAGACAAAAGCGTCGGTTAACGATGACAGCGCGGTGGAAGCCGTGGTGATCTCAAGTCCACCAAACTGAGGGAACACGTCGCCCGGCGGCTTCACGGGTTGAGCCACCGGATTGCTGTCGTCGATCTCTCCATAGGTGGCGAAGGCTTCCGTGGTTGCGGGGGTCCAAACAGGGAAGTTGACCTCCGCCGCGTCGGAGGCGCCTTTCGGTCCTATCGCCCCGATCTGTAAATTCGTCTTGCCAGCGCGGTCGGTTGTCGCGGGGAAGCGAACCTCCACTCGATCGTTGGCGGGAACCTGAAGGCTGTAGCCTTTCGCGCCTGTGAAATTGAGATTCACGGCACGAGCGGCGATCTGAATGTCCATGGGTTGGTCGGTTTGATTTTGCAACACAACGGGCAGTTCGAACGCGTCCCCAAAATTCAAGAACCGCGGAGGCGAGGGCCTCACCATCAGAGGAAGTCTCGCCACCAGGGCGGACTCGCCTTTGCCAAACTGTTGGCCACCGTCGGTGGCCAAGGCCACTAGACGGTACCGGGTCAGATTGTCAGGCAGCTTGAAAGGGACTGAAGCTTTTCCAGAAGCATCCGTTGTGACCAAAGGCGCGAACAGAGCGGTGGGATTGAAGTCCGTCCGCATTTTGATCGGTTCACCGGCTTTGTCGCCGCTCTTTTTTTCGCTGGCGACTCGTTTGTTGGCACTTTTGATTTCGTTACGGGCTCGGGACTGGGGTGCCGCTGCGTTATCGGCGCTGGGAGCGTCGGCGCTTTTCGCCATCACCGCACTGGGAGCCGAAGGTTGGATCTCACGGGCGCCGCCCATTACTTCCGAGTCAGCGAGTTCGTCCAGGGGTGAGACTAGCTCTTCGAGTTTCGTTAGCACCACATACTGCCGCGAATGGTAATCGGCGGTTTCCGGGCCGCGCTGGGCGTAGAATACGTCTAAAGGGTTAGGAAACTGATAACCGGTGAGGGCCAAAACGGCCTCATCAACGGCGAACAGGGTGACCTCCGCGTCCTTCACCGGCTTCCCCTGAGAATCAGTCACCTGGACTTCAATGGCGGTTTTAGCGCCTGGGTCGGTGGCGGGATGAACGGGCTTCACCTCCACGGCTAAGGTACGGGCCAGCGGGGGCACACTAAGGTTCAGTTGGCCGGAAGCGTAGGCTGGTTGGTTTTTGCTTCCATCTTGCGTTTTAGGAGAGCCCACTAGGTCGACCTGAACGTACAAGTTGGGAACGAAGCCTTCTTCAATGGGTACCTTTAAGATGGTACTGGCTTCTTTCATTTCGATACGTTCCGTCTTGAGGATTCCCGAACGGCGCCAAGTCACTAGTCCCTGGGCGGGTGTGAAAGGCGCCTGTACCAGTATCTCGGCCACCTCGCCAGCTTTGTACTCTTTTTGATTGGGCACCAAGGTGAGAGTTTGCTGCTCCAGATTCTGAGCGGGCGGTTGTTCGGCGCCAGAGACCCAGACAGTCATGGTACTTTCGTTAGCCCGTCCTTTTCCATCCACTACCTGAGCTTTCAGAGTATAGGTCCCGCCGTTGGGCGTTTTAAAGCTGGCTTTGGATGCCCCGGATTTGGAAGTGAGGCTTTGGGTCTGCAGGTCTTCCTGGGATTCCTTGTACTGACCATGGACGAGATTGTAGTCGTTACGCCAGAATGCGAGCTTTACAGGAACATCGCTTAGGACTTTCCCTTCGCGGTCACAGACCAGAACTTCTAGGTCCAAAGGTTGACCTTTTTCAACGAAGGCCTCTTTGGTCTTGAGTCCGATATACGCGTTCGACGGGTGAACGAGAACGCTAGTTGAGGCGTTCCAGGCCTGCCGATTGACGTCACTTACCGAAGCTTCGGCGTTCACGACAGTCGGACGTGGCGGACTCATAGACATAAAGTCCAGCTTGAGATGGTGGGTGCCGGCCGAATCCGTGCGGCTTTGAAAATTCTGGCTACTGGTTGGCGACGCCAAGGGCGTGCTATACCCGTGCCAATCCCACCAAGGGGTCCAGGCCCCAAAGGTATATCCGTCGTGGCCGGGTGGGGAGTAGGAGCCGGGACTGGTGGAGACGTTCCAGTTGACTGGGGCCCCCGGCAGTCCTCCCCCAGCAAAGTATTTGGCTTCCACGGTGGCGGTGGCGAACTCGCCCACAACGCAAGCATCTGGACTCATTTGAGCGGTGACTTCAAATTCCGGTCGTCGGAACTCTTGGACTTGAAAACTGTGGGATGTGCTTGAGTTGGAAAGAGAACTTGACCCACTGAGCGTCAGGTTGGTATATCCCAGGTTGATGGTCTTGGGGAGGGTAAACTCTAGATGGAATCCGCCGTCTTCCGAGACTTTGGAGTCGCCTTTTAAGACTTCATTGCCCACGGAGTCGCTGAGGGCCCAGTGAAGGGACGTCATGGCCCCATCTAGCCCCTTGATGTCCCCCTTCGGGCCCGCTTGATACTGTCGCACCCAACCTTTGACGCTGACCTTCTCGTCCGGTCTATACATTTTGCGGTCGTCGACGACAAACCAACGTAACTGGTCGATGAGGGATGTCTTCTGCCAGCTTCCGTAGCCATAGTAGCTAGCTTGCTGAGGCAAGATCGAAGTGTCGTCGCCTTTGCTCGCAACCAGGATCGGAGCCGAGTTATCGGTTAGGTTGATGGTAGCGAGCCCGTGGTCGTCGCTGGTGCCTTGGGCCAGATTTTTCCCTTCCGTGTCGATCAGCGTGAGGGTCACGCCTTCCAGAGAATTTCCAGACTTAAGGTTGGTTGTCATAACCTGCATGACGGTTTGATCCACGGCGGCATCGAGTCCGATATCGGTGGCTTGGACCCATTTTACAACGCGTTTTCGATCCCACCAGTTGAGGAGTTTTCCGGGCGTCTCAACCTCCACCACAGCCATCCCTTTGCCTTTTTCCAGAGCGGCTTTCAAGTCGATCCTCACTTCGGTGAGTTCGTCGGGTTCGGCGCCGGTGTCGATGGTTGTGTTCACCATCTGTTGGCCCGGCGATACAAAAGGTTCCTTTTCGGTTTCGCGAGCCAAGCGCTGCTGGAACTCAATCCAGTCTTTCGGCTCCACTGCGTGGATCTTCACCTTGAGGCGGGTCTCATTCATACAATAGACGGGGTAACTGGTAGGCTCGTTGGGGTCTAGGTTAATAAGCAACTCGCCTGGCGCGCTCAGGCTCGGTTCCGCTGACCCGACTTTGAACGTCAAATCTTGTTTGGTCCCCAGCGTCTGACCAAAGCTGTCCGGTATTTTGGAGTCGAGGGTGGCGGTGTAGGTAGTGCGACCTTTGGTCTCGCCGCGAATCGAGATGCCGTTGCCGCTGGCTTCGACTTTCATCTTCGGAATCTTGGGGCTCACGCTGACCATGGAGGGGTCGAAAGTGTCGAGATTCAGGGGATTGTTGAAACGCATGTAGAGGGGGGTCAGCGGGGGGCAGGTGTCGTTGTAGCCGCAACCGTGCTGTTCCACGCGAAGTTTTTCGTAAGTCGAGAAGGAGAAGGTTTGAGCCTCAGTGGTGGTGAGCGGGCCTTCGGCCGACGGCGTTCCGGGGCCCAAGGTGACTTTGTAGGTGGTGGCCGCGTTCAGCTTCTGAGCGGCTTTGAAGGCGACCCAGCGCTTGGGAGTCTTGACGTCTAGGGCGGTCGTCGCGATTTCTTCGGAGGTTGCCATACGCAGGTCTTGCGTGCCGGTGCCACCACTGAGTTTGATGGTCCTCAGGACGGCCGCGGGATCGATGTCTTGGTTGAAACTCGCCCACATGATCGGATCGAGGTCGTGCGGCCCGTTGTTTGGAAAGCTTCCGGTGAGAGTGACGGTAGGGGTCTTGAAAGTCCAGCTTTCGGCCGCACCTAAGAGCGTGCCGTCGGCGGACTTCAAGCCTTTGGCGATCTCGGCTTTGTACTCGGTGGCCATGGGAAAGCGAGCCTGTTGAGTACTATCCTCGCTGACTTCGCCCCGTGGGTCAAAGAGAACCGTCTTAGTGCCGATCCAACGCCAGGTGCCCTCGGGTTGAGGGGTAAGTTTGACTGGCGGAGCCAGTTTGGAGAGTTCCTCGTGGGACGTTACCGCTACCATCGGTTGGTTGAAGGTGACCGAGAGTTGGGGGGCCACAGGCACGTCGCCTTCAGGAGCGTGACGCAATACCTGTAGCTCTTTTTCGTCGTTTTTGGGTGCGGTTTTCGGAGGGCCGGGAGGCGGAAAAGGCTGGGAGGCGGTGCTTCCGGTGCGGGGA
>JBBKWP010000139.1:0-6931 GCA_037968995.1 Candidatus Xenobia bacterium | reverse complement strand
CGGGGCAGATCAACGGCCGTTTCGAGTTAACGCCCGCATTGCAAGCCCTCATCAGCAGAATCGACTTAAAGGTCTACGACGTGGCCACACGCCGATTGGAGAGAGAAGAGGCGCTGCCGGTATCCCAGGCCGAGATCGTGGCTCGGTTCAAAGACATCTCGGTGTTCGGTCTGAGTGCCGGCCGCAAACTTTGGGTCGTGACGCTGCGTCTCACCTCGGGCCAAGTGTTTTGGGAACAGGTAGAAGTCACAATCACGCCCGGCGCGCTAGCCCAAATCAACGACACCAGCATCCAGCCTAGGCTGGGTGAACCGCCCGCGGACCCCTTCGCCACTACCACGGGCACGGGGTCGGGTACATCGACGGGCACCGGCACATCCACGGGCACCGGAGGAACCACTGGAACGACCAACGGAGGAACCACCGGTACCACCAACGGCGGCACTAGCGGCACCGGCGGCACCGGCGGCACCGGCGGCGCCACCGAAACGGGACAGAGATTTGGGATCGCACCTCCCGGCTCAACTGATGTAGATCGTCTCTTTACCGTGACCTTGGAGAAACTCAACAATGGAGTTGTGGATACTAGCTATCAGGGGTTAGTCACCATTGCCAAAGGACCCAACTCTGCAGCCGGCACCCTCAACGGAGACTTGGAAGTTAATGCCGTCAACGGCGTCGCCACCTTCACGGGTCTCAGCTTCAGCGAGACCGGCACCTACACGCTGATCGGCACCCTCACCGGATTTGGAGATGTCACGAGCGGCCCTATCGACGTCCAGATCTTCGGGTTTAACCAAGAGGTGAGCTCTAGCACCGGCGTGGGAACGCGCCCTCTGGGCTTGGCGTTCGGAAACTTGGGAGGTAACGGTCTACCTGACCTAGTCACATCCAACGGAGCTTCGCAGGACGCCTCCGTACTTCTCAACCAGGGGAATGGCGCCTTCGCCACCCCCCTGGCACAAGCGATAGCGGCGAATTCCCCTGAAGACGTCGCGGTTCTAGACATGAACCTCGACGGACGCGACGACTTTGTCGTGGTGAGCCAAAGCGCGAACGGCGTCCATCTCTTTTTGCAACAAGCCAACGGGACGTTCACCCGAACCGACCTTACGGCTGGTAGCAATCCGTTTGGGGTGGCTTTGGGTTTGGTGACTCAAGGGGATACTCGTCCCGACATCGTGGTCGCCAATGTCAGTTCATCTAGCGTAACGGTTCTGGCACAAGAGGCAAACGGAACCTATACCCCAACATCCTTTGACGTTGGTTCAAGTCCTAATGCGGTCGCACTGGGCGATCTCAACTCCGACGGGCGTCTGGATATCGTTACCTCCAACTTCGACGATAATAACGTATCCGTCTGCTATCAGAGTGCGGACGGAAGCTTTGTGGTAGTCTCGGTTAGCGTAGGGTCACGTCCTGAGGACGTTGCTCTAGGGGACATCGACGGCGACGGGCGACTCGACATTGCCGTGGCCAGCGCCAACGGCCAGTTAAGTGTACTCTTACAGGAAAGCCCGGGCACCTTCACTCGGACCAACTACACGGCGGGACAAATACCCACTTCCGTTGCTCTGGGCGACCTCAATGGGGATGGTCGGATGGATATCGTGGTCGGCAATCGTGACGACGATAACGTCCACTACTTCGAACAGACCGTCGAAGGCGACTTCAACAGGACGAGTCTCGCCGCAGGGGATGGACCCCGTGCGGTGATTATCGCCGACCTTAACGGAGACGGGCGTGCCGACATCAGTGTCGCTAACGAAAACGACAGCACCGTCACGGTGATCTTGACGCAGTAACCTGCGCACGAACCCAATTGTCTCGGAGCTCGGGCTCCGAGGCTCCTGCGATGTTTCCAGGTCACTCGGCGCAGGTTGGCGGAAAGGCGCGGAGGAGATTTCTCCAGACGGAGATTTTTCCGGTGTTTGCCTTCCGCACTGACCTCAGCTGACAATATCTCTGACCGTCCGGTCAAAGGCTGGACTCCATCGCACTGGCATTGGGGGTCGTGGGCAACGTGTTTGATGACGGGAACAATAGCCCCCAAATTGTGGACCGCTTGGGAGGAACGCCTCAAAACCTCGACTACCAACCGGGCCCGGGAGTTCGTATCTCTAACGACGGAAACCTCGTGCTGGTACCGACGTCCGGCAATGTCTATGTCTACAACCGCGCCACTGGAGAAGCCCGACTGGCAGAACTCAACCGAGCCGGGGATGATACCGAGCCCACAGGCGTTTTTGGCGGTGTGTTTGTCAGCGACGGGTTCCTAGCCGGCAACGGGAATTACGTTGCCTTCCGTTTCAACACCAACTTCTACGTTCCCGATGTGGCCGACGGCTTCTTTCGAGCCAACATCTATCTGAAAGATTTCGGTGCCGGCCCCACCGGTACCACCATTCTCGCCAGCAAGTCGTTTGACGGTAGCACGCCAGACGCCGGTGGCGGCGGGCAGGCCATCGCGGACGACGGCGACGTGGTCTTCACTTCCGCAGGCGGTAACTTGGTGCCAAACGACACCAACAACAAAGCCGATGTCTTCGTCTACGACATCGAGACCGACAGTGTGACACGATTGGTCGCGGTGACCACCGGGCAGATCGTGCCGGGGTCCATCGACATCTCCGGAGACGGACGCTATGTGGCCTTCGTTTCTGATGAACCTGGCTTGGCTACGGGTCAGCCGGTTGGGCATTTCAGTATCTTCCTGCACGATCGGCAGACCGGCGAGACTCGGTTCCTGTCCAGTTATGGACAAAGCATCCCACGACGAGTGGTACTGTCGCAAAACGGTCGTTATGTGGCCTTCGACAACGGTATCGTCATCCCGAGTGACCCCAACGATCCCGACGCTATCCGTCAAGTGTTCGTTCAGGACACTCAAACTGGAGAACGGATTCGAGTCAGTCAGTCTCGCGACGGAATCGGAGGCAATTTTGCGTCCGACCTAGGTTCTATCTCAGCCGACGGCAGGTTCGTCAACTTCTCGACGAGGTCGATCAACCTGACCGCGGACGAGAACGCATCGCTCGGGCTCTTCCTGGTCCGCAATACACTGCTTCCTTAATCCCTGGTTGAAGATAAGAAGCCCATGAACAGGAGCCTGCTCGGAGTCACCGAGCGGGCTCCTTTCTTTTTTTTCAGGGTTGTGCCTAACTCTCAAGTCGAGAGCGTGACCGAAGCGCTCTTAACTCACCACGGGGAGGCGGAAGACGATAGCCGTTCCGCGTCCCGGCGCGGACCGGATCTGGGCGCGTCCGCCCAAAAGCTCAGCACGCCCACACAGAATGCGTAGGCCGAAATGCCCGGGACCGATGAGGGCCTGGGCGAATCCCACGCCGTCGTCGACAATGATGCCGCGCAACTCCTCCCTACACAAGCGAAGACGCAGACGCAGTCTGCGTGCTCGGGCGTGACGGGCACAATTGGTGAGGGCCTCCACCACGATGCGATAGGTGAAGAGAGCGGGAAGCGCCGGAAGTTTCTCCAGTCTCGAATCCAGCTCGACCTCTACCTCGATAAGGTGACGGTCGAGCAACTCTTCCACGGCTTCGTGTATGGACGGACCAAAGCCAAGCTTTTCAAGTTGTGGGCTGCGCAGCCGAGCGATCATTCCACGAGCGTCGTTCAATACATCGCGGGCGGTCTGGGCCGCGTTCCGCAGGGCGCTTTGATGTTGCGGATGTTTGAGAGCGAGTGCCTCGAGGCTCAGGTGCAAGGCGACCAGAGGCTGCGATAAAACGTCGTGAACCTCAGAACTTAGCATACCGCGTTCTTGCTCCTGAAAGGAGGCCACCTGCTCAAGTCGTCGTTGGCTGACGTCAGCCAAAACCACGATGGCGCGGTTCTGACTGCCGGATAGTCGCCGAAGGCTGAGCTCTCCCCACAGCAACTGGCCTTCGGGCAGTTCCAAGCGCAACTCCCGTTGTAGGATCGCCTCGCAACCGAGTTCGCGCAACGCTTCTTCAAACCAAGGACGGTCGTCAACTTGCAAAATCTCGATCAACTCACCTCCCACCGGGCAGCGACCAAGCATTTTGACGAGCCGAGGGTTGCTCTGCACGACCACTCCTCCCCTATCAATCACGGCGATCCCTGCCGGGACGCTGGAAAAGAGGCGCTCTAGATGGGCCTCGCGTTCTTGAAGCTCCCTCCAAAGGCGGGCGTTGGTCAGGCCCACTTGAGCTTGCCCCTGAATCATCCCGGCCAATCGAATCTCCTCCTGGCCAAAGAAATCTGCTAGTCCGGGAGAATAGCAATGAATCGAAATTGTAGGCTTCGCGGTCCACGGCAAGGGTATCACCAAGAACCGCGTTTCGGAGTCGTCTGTTTCCTCGAGGCGCACCTCGGTTTCGTTATGGACGGCCGCCGGGAGCCGAACGGCTCGACAACGCAAAAGTGCCTCGGCGGCTTGACGCGCGGCCTCCACCACCTCCCCAGAGGACCGCTTGGAGGCGATAGCTGTGGTCCAACGGACCACCTGGTCCAAGCGATCCGCCATCGCTGGACCGCGATGAGCGTCCGCTGAGGTGGAAACTTCCCAACTGCCACCGGTCAGTCGGAAGAGCCGGCGCGCCTCGTCAGACAGACCTTCGTCGGAACGTCCCGTCAAACGGGCAAGAGCCGCCAGTTCCCACAAAGAAAGAGCCACCTCAAATCGCATTCCCTTTTCGCGAGCCGTGCTCAGTGCCTGGGGAAGCAGCTCCGCGGCGGATTCGAAATCGCCCTGTTGAATCTTCAGGAGCGCAAGTTCTCGAGCAAGGCGCGGTGTGTAAAGAAGATAGCCTTTTCGCGCCAGCTTAAGGCAGCGCCGCCCGTCCTTCTCCGTCCGGACCTCTAGCCCGGCCCGATGAGAGCCTGACTCTTCCTGAGCCAGCAGGCGACGGGCCCGCAGCAAAAAACAGCCGGACCATAGGTCTTCGAGAATGTCGCCGCTCGACCGAGCCACTTGAGATGCAGTTTCCAGATGAGCCACGGCCGCCGCATACTCACCTCTTTGCAGATAGTGTAGGCCACGAACTTCGTCCATGAGAGTCTTGGCGGTGGGAAACGATGGGTTCTCCGGCACCGAGGAGATCAGCTCCTCGGAAAGCGGGTCCAGTAGACCCAAAACTCGCAGGGTCGACCCGCAGCCTAAGGAGTCTTTCAGAGACAGGCACTCTTGCAGATTTTCCCTCAGCACAGAGCGGGCCTTTTCCAGTTCGCCGGTCGAATAGAGCGCCAGCCCAAGACCATAGGTGGCGATGTGCGCGTCAAACCGGTCGCCCGACTTCTTGAGAATGGGCACCGCGCTCTCATACAGCCGAACGGCCTCACAGAGATTGTCCGTGAACAGGGCGACGGCCCCAGCGCGGGCTGCGGCCCAGGCCTGATCGTGTTCAGTCCCGAACTGGCTCATGAGTTCAAGAGCGCGGGCAGCGGACCGGCGGCTGCGAGGCAAAAGCGGAGGAACGTAAACAAGAGCGACCGCGTGAGTGATGAGAGCGATCCCTGTTTCGCGTCCGGGGGCCGCCTTGTCCGCCAGGTTCAAACACCTCAAATTTGCCCAGATCAGGCCGTAGCCGTCGCTGTAGGCGAGAACGTAAGCTAAGAGATTGAGCAGCCTGAAGGCCAGACGATCATGCTCGTCGAGCTCTCCTAATCCGCGTCTCGGTCGGGCTAGACCCACCAGTTCGCGCAGCAAAGCAACGTTTCTCGATCCGCGACCCGAAGGAAGGGGATGTCCCAGCAGAGCCAACGCCTCGCCAAACAGGTCCCGAGCGGCATCGAGCCGCCCGGCGCCAAAAGCGGACTCGGCCCGTCCGCCTAAAACTCGAGCGCGGGCCAAGGGTTCTACGAGACATTTCAGTGCCCTAGAGTAGCTCTCGTCGGACGACTCGAAGAGACCGCCCACCCTCTGAACATCGCCCAACTCTTCCCACAGACTCGCGTCGTTTGGAGAGGCAGCCAAGGCAAAGTGGAGAAAGGTTTGGGCCGCGCTTAAGGCGTGTCGACGGCGGGCGGCGGATGCTGCCCGCCGGGCGAAAGGGAGAGCGAGCAGATGTTCCCCCGCCTGGTGAAAATGGTAAGCGATCTCAGGGTCTTGCTGAGGGCACCGTAAGCATAGGGCTCTGGCGATACGCGAGTGAAAACCTGAACGAAATTCAGGCTGCCACGACAGCACCGCCTCTCGGGTCAGATCGTGGGTGAAAGACCACCGGTCGGGACCGCTCGTTCGCAGCAACCCAAGTTCCGTTCCCTGATGCAAAGCCTGCCCTATGACGTCCGCCTCAAAGAGGCTCGAAAGAAGTTCCGGATCAAAATCCTTCCCGATCACGGCCGCCATGATCAGCATTTCCTGGACGGAAGGCTTTAAGAGGCGCGGAGCGGCGGGCTCTTCAAGAGGTCGAACGCGCAAGGATCCCTCTGGGGCCGTCCAGCCATCTGGAGTGTATCTTACTATTCCGTCTTGGCACCACTCCCGTAACAACCTAGTTAGGCGATAAGGATTGCCCTGACCGGCCCGGGCGGCCTCACGGGGAATAGACGGCCCGCAACGCCCCAGCATGCTGCGGGCCATCCTTTCCGACTCGGAATCCGTCAACGGAGGAACATGAAGCGTCGTCCCCGGCAAGGCAAGTTCTCGCCGACTGCTGACCAAGATCGCTAAGTTCTTCGAGCCCTTCACCGCTTCGAGAATCTCTAAAAGGTCAGGCGGTGACCAGTGAAGATCCTCTAGGATGAGTAGAGCGGGACGATCCGACGTGCCAAGGATTTCCAAGAATATCGACAGCGCCCGTCGGGTGCGAACCCAGGCAAAATTTTCCGGACCTTGATCGCTCGCCCCTCCGAGGGATGGGAGTGCGGTGAAGACCACTTGGCGCCAGTTGCCAAGATCGGAGAAAATCCGCTCGAGCACAGACTCCTTTTGAGACAGCAACTCCTG
>JBBKWP010000138.1:0-8376 GCA_037968995.1 Candidatus Xenobia bacterium | reverse complement strand
GCCCAGTTCTGAGAGGGCCGCAGTTACGCCGTCTAAACATTGCGCCATGGGTTCGCCGTGGGCGTTGCAAGCGGACAGCGCTTCTCCCGGAAAAATGAGAGGGTTGTCGGTGGCCGAGTTGAGTTCTGTGCGCAGGGTATCCCTGGCCCGCTTGATAGTTTGGCGAGAACTGCCGTGAACTTGGGGCGTCGTCCGCAAACTCAGGCAGTCTTGCAGTTGTCCCCCGCCTAGCAGTTCGCTCCCGGCGGTTAGGCGTCGAAGGTTGGAGGCCACTCGAATCTGGCCGGGATGCGGACGAACGGCGTGGACTCTTTCATCGAATGCCGAAGCGTTGCCCCGCAGGGCTTCAAAGCTGGCGGCGGCCGTAAGATCGCAGAGTCTGAGAATCTGTTGAGCGCGACCCACTGCCAAGCCACCGATCCCCACAATGGAGGGCGTGCCACTGATCAGGCTCAACCCCTCACTCTCGGCCAGTTCCAAAGGGGCGAGACCGGCGCGCTGGAGGGCCTCTCTACCGCTCAAGACGGTTCCGTGAAACTCCGCGCGACCCTCGCCCATCAAAACCAAACCAGCCGCAGCCATATGGGTGAGGGAGCCGATGGAGCCCTGATTGGGCATCACTGGAGTGATACCGCGATTGAGGAGGGCCAGAATCGCTTCGATCAACTCCACCCGAACACCGGAGTACCCCTGGCTCATGTTCACCGCGGCGGAGAAGAGGATAGCGCGACTCACCTCTCTAGAGAGTGGGTCGCCCACCCCGCAGGCGTGGCTACGTACGATATTGGCCGAAAGGGCACGATACTGATCGGGTGGCAACTCGATGGTCGAGAGACCACCCACTCCGGTGGTCGTGCCGTAGATCGGCGTACCCGCGGCTAGAAGATCCAGGAGATATCCACGGCACTGAGCGACTCGTTGACGTCGTGATTCTCCCAACACGACCGGTCGCTCTTCGGTGGCGACCATCGTAAGATCTTGCAGGGTGAGAGGTTGGTTGTCGATGGCCAAAGGTTTCATGAAGGGACGAATGTTCCATCGCTTTCCGTGGTCTTCCTGTGGGTGACTTCAATCCGATTCGGCGTCCTGATGGAATCAGAAAGGCCCTCCGGTGAAAACCGAAGGGCCAGAAATTTACGCTATGATTCGGCGCTAAAAAGCCTGTGCGTCTATACTTTTCCGCGGAGCCCGCCGGCGACCAGCGAGATGAGCAGCAAAATGATGGCGGCGAAAAAGATGAACTTCCCGATACCTACGGCTGCCCCAGCGACACCACCGAATCCGAAGACGGCGGCGATGAGTGCGATGATGAAAAAAGTGATGGCCCAGTTAAACATAATTTTTATCTCCTAAGTGTTGGGTTGTTTCCTAGACACATCATCTCAGGGTTGGGCAAGGCTAACACCCTTCGAAAGCTTGCAGATGGGAGGGTTCATGAGATGCTCAAAAAAGGGCTCTAGAGGGGCATACCCCGGGATTCCCTTGTTGGAGTCCACTGGGTTACCAGAATGACCACGTCATCGTCTTGCCGCTCGGGGGCGACCTGGTCGAAGAGGGTCTCGGCTAAAACCTTAGGGTCTTCGTGCAAAGCGATGAGTGTTCGGAGACGGTCCTCGCCAAATCGCGACTCTTCATCGAACTTTACGGTGGTCAGGCCGTCAGTATAGAGAACCAACAGTTCGTCGGCCACCAAGCTGTCCTCTTCATCGATGATGTCGAGATCGTCTAGGACTCCAAGCGGCATGCCGGTGTTTTCTAAGCTTCTCAACACTCCGGAGGTCCCTCGAATGAACCCTGGGTCGTGTCCGGCGTTAGCATAAATAAGTGCTCCGTTGCGCAAGTCGCACTGAACGAAGAGGCATGTGACGAACATCGATTCCGGCAAAATCGGCTTCAGGCGAGCGTTGAGGCGACGCATGATTTCCGCAGGCGAACTGTTCCGGTTGGTGTCGCGCAGAAGTCCCCGCAACAGCGCGGTGACCAACGCGGCCGATGGACCCTTTCCCGAGACGTCTGCGATGCAAATTCGCAAGAGGTCATTTTTGAGTGAGGCCTCGATGTAGTCGCCTCCCAATCCCTGAAAGGTGCGTCGACGGAGGACGGTGGTCAGTCGATCGTCGGTTGGAAGGGGATGCGACAGGAGAGCTTCTTGGACGCGTTGCGCCGCCTCGAGGTCCGCGCTCACTTTGTCGTAGATTCCGGCGAGGATCTTCTGGTGCTCAGCCAGATCCTTGATTCGCCGGCGTCGATGGGCTGCCCCCAAGCCGAGAACGAGCCATAGTATGGTCCTCATTCCTTGATTGATCAGTTCCACCGGAGTCAAGATTCCGCTAGCCCAACTGTCGAAAGCAAGGGTGGTGGCCGAAGCCAGGAATGCCGCGCTGACCGCCGCCGCCGCTCCGTCGAACCAGCCGATGGCCAAGACAAAAAAGGCGTAGAAGATGTAAAACTGGAGTTCTCTGCCGTCGGCGTAGTCGGCGTAGGCGACCACACAGAGAAAGACCAGATAGATAAGAGAACGGAACCAACCGGAAGAGCGGCCGAAACGGTCTTCTAAAAAACTGAGAGGCCGGGCCAAGTTGGGTCGAGTGTTCACTTTAGGGCGTGTTGTGGCTTTCTGAGGACGGATTTTATGAGGCTTTCATCCCCTTAAGTATTCTACCACCAATCTCAAAGGATCGCTTCCGGGCCAAGTGGTCAAAAATCTGGCCAGTGAGGATCAGTTCATCGGCGCCGCTGACGTCTAGGATCGCTCGGAGCCGAGCCTCAACCGTTTCAGCAGACCCTACCGCATTAACCACCAGGGCTTGACGGGCCGCCTGCAGTTGGGCTGCGGGGAAGTGCTGCTCGATATTATGCAAAGGGGCCGGCATCGGGCCGGGGTTACCGAAACGAAGTGCGATGAACTGCTGCAGAACGGATGAGAATAGAAGCTCGGCCTCAGCGTCAGTTTCAGCCGCGAAGAGGTTCACTCCGATCATGGCGTAAGGCTCCTTGAGTACTTCAGAAGGCTGAAAATAGCTGCGATAGATGTTCAACGCTTGACCCAAAAGTTGAGGTGCGAAGTGCGAAGCGAAGGCATACGGAAGCCCTTCGCGGGCGGCCAGTTGAGCGGAGAATAGGCTGGACCCCAAGATCCAAATAGGAACATTCGAACCTGTGCCGGGGACGGCTTTCACGTATCCGGGATCAGTGCCCAGGTAACCTCGTAACTCTTCCAGGTCCTGGGGAAAGTGCTCGGCGTTTGAGGCGAGATCTCGACGCAGCGCCCGAGCGGTCCGCTGGTCGGTGCCCGGAGCCCGACCTAGTCCGAGTTCGATGCGTCCGGGATAGAGAGCTTCTAGGGTTCCGAACTGTTCGGCGATGATCAAAGGAGCGTGGTTCGGCAGCATCACGCCGCCGGCACCGACTTTGATCGTTTGAGTCCCCCCAGCGACATAACCGATCACCACAGCCGTGGCGGCGCTGGCGATACCGGTCATATTGTGGTGCTCCGCCAACCAGTAGCGATGATAGCCCCAGCGCTCCGCGTGCTGGGCTAGATCTAGAGTGTTGGCTAAAGCAACGGAGGCATTGGAGCCTTCCGTGATGGGAGCCAAGTCAAGGAGAGAAAAATTTGTCATAAAACTTTTCAACCCGTTCGAGGGGAGCGAGTTGCATCCAAGGATCGGATTGAGTCGGGCTAGGTCGCGAGCAGGACTCTCTACTCGTCCCAGAAAGCCGGAATCTATGGATACTCATTTACGCTCCGTTGCCAAAGCCCGAACCCGTCACCGGAAAGGCGACAAGGTTCCGCTGGTTCGTTCCCATCGTCGAAAAGGGCAAGGCGTCAACGACACTCTTCTTAAAGGTGCGGTTCCGATTCCCCAAGGGACTCCGGACCTTACTATCGTCAACTGCGAACTTCTGGATAGAGAGGGGCGATTTATCATCTGTGTGCGCGATGGAGTGATTCAGTCCGTGATCTCGCAAGGCAAGGCCGGCGAAACCTCCATTGCTGGGGCCCACGACGCTGCCGGCGGTCTGGTGCTACCCGGATTCACCGATTCCCATGTCCATCTCTTGGTGGGGGCTGAACGGCTGGACGGCTGCGATCTTGAACAGATTCGTGAAGTCGATGACCTCAAACAACGCTTAGAGCAGTTCGTCAGGGACCATCCCGACCGAGCCGTGCTACAGGCTTATGGACTGAACTACCTGGACCCGCCCCTCATCGATCCCCAAAAGGCGAGATTCTGGCTCGATGAGATTGTAAGGGACCGCCCCTTGATGATCTTGGCTCACGATCTCCACACCCTGTGGGTCAACACCAAAGCCCTGGAAGAAGCGGACATGCTTGATGCCATGCCGCCTTATCCCAGAGTGATGAAGAAGCTGGGGAACCAAGAGTCCCTAGAACTCGATTCTGAGGGTGTTCCAACAGGGGAATTGAGGGAGCCCGATTGCTATTTCCTGGTGGAGGGCGCGCTACGCAGCCGCTATCCTCAAAGTCCAGAGGAGAAGCTAGAGTCGCTACGTCGAGCGGCCTCAGAGTTGAACAGTCTCGGTATTACGAGCGTTCATAACATGGGTTTAGCGATGCCCGAAGAAGATGTGGAGATTTTGATTCTGTTGCTCGAACTCGAAGAGAAAGATCAACTCACCTTGCGCGTCAACAGTTCCTTCTCAGTGGTTCCAGACGAGAACATGCTAGAAGATGTCTATGATGCCGCTGATATTCGAGATAAGCTCAACGCCTATCGGTCGGGTTCTGTGGGTCTCGAAGAGCTTCATCGGTTTTTGATCGAGTATCTCCAAAGCCTGGACGAAACGCGGCGCTTTGAGTCGCAACGCGAACACGGCGTTCAGGCCCACGAACACATCAGCGCCAACCATGTCGCTCCTCACGTGGAGCGACTCGAAGAGCGCCTTCAAGATGTTGATACCTCCACTCATCGAGCGATGGTGACGATGGGGGCGGTCAAACTCTTCTTGGACGGTGTGATCGAAAAGAACACAGCTTATCGAACGGATCGCAAAGCTCAAGACGGCATCCCGTCCTTCACTCCCGCCGAACTCAAAGACACCATCGTTCTAGCGGACCGCCTGGGTCTGCAGGCGAGGGCTCACTGTATCGGGGATGCTTCGGTGGGGATGATGCTGGACGCCGTGGAGGCGGCCAGAACGGCCAACGTCGGCAATGATAAAAAGCGTGGGCACCGAGTTCGTCATCGGGTGGAGCATATCGAAGTCTCCCGCCCGGAAGACCTGCCGCGCTTCGCCGGCCTCGATGTGGTGCCTTCGATGCAGCCATTCCACGCGCGACCACCCCAAACTCTCTGGCACCAACTGGTTCCCGAGGAGCGTTGGGGCACGGCGTTTCCTTGGCGAACTCTCTCGGATCTGGGAACACCGCCGATCTTCGGTAGCGACTGGCCCATCGTCAGTTGCGACTGCCTAGCCGCCGCTCGCCACGCCGCCAACCGCACGGCTTGGGCCGAGGGCCTGCCCGACCAGGGGATCACGATAGAAGAGGCCGTAGCCTCCTTCACCTCTCGACCGCCCTACGCGGTCCACCGAGAAGACCGCCTAGGTCAGGTCGCTCCGGGCATGCTGGCCGACCTCGTCGTCCTCACTCCCGGCGAGCTTTTACCAGAAGACGGGGCGCAAGTGGCCCTGACGATCTGCGCGGGGAAGGTTGTTTATCCCACAGGCATTCGGTGAAAGATGGTGGCCTGACCGGACGGAACGGCCTATCCCTTGACCCCATCGGGCGGAGCGATTCCCCAAGAGTAGGCTTCGTCGAGGCTGAACAGTCCGTAGCAAGCCGCGGCCAAAATGAGCAAGCTAAACCCCCACATGATGAGCGCTTGGGCTCTGGTGTCATCGTCTTTTTTCGACTGAAACGCGGAAATGAAAATGAGGACGAATCCCAACGGGGCCCCCAAAAAGCAGACAATCGCTGTAAACACCTGACTCGAAGAAACGATCAGATAGGCTGTCACGAGAAGCCCCGCGACACTACCGAACCAATGCCATTTGTCCATGGTCAAGGATTCAAGGTCCCCGCCGTAAGCACCTATCGCGGCGCTGTGCGGGATACTACTACGGGGCCTGCTTCGGAGAGAATCCCACCGAACTGAACGGAAATTTCGCACCGTGACCGTTTAACCAACGAGCGCCCGCCAATTCAAGAACATCGATCTCCAACGTCCTGTGGCCTCAGTCAAAGACGATCGTGTCATTGTGGGACGGCGTCGACGGAGATCTCGCACGGGCCGTGATTCCGAAACGATACCTCGATGCCACCGACCAGAGGTGGGGCGGAGCTTCGCTTATCGGGCTTTGGTGGCCGTTTTGCAATCCCGGGGTGGATCGCCAAGATTTCGGCTGTCGACTCAAACCGCTACGCGGTGGGAACCCCGGGCATGTCTCGGATCAAGCGCTTCAGAGCCGCCTCGTTGAGAAATTTCGGTGTCCAAGCGACCGCTCTGTCGCGCAGCCAGCAGAGCCACGGACTCTCGAGCTGACCCACCCGCCCGATGGCAAACGACCTGTCTCGGATCCAGGTCGCGCGCGGACGGCGCAGTGTTTCAAATCGCTCCAAAGCGGCGGGCGTTTCCAGCAGCGACGCCAGGCAGCAGGCGTCTTCAATCGCCAGTCCGGCTCCCTGTCCCAAGTTGGGGGTGACGGCGTGAGCGGCATCCCCTAGGAGAACCATTCCCGGAGCCTGCCAGCGATAGGGAATGCCGTCCTCGAGATCGTTGTGCAGCACCTTGGAGATATCGGCGAGAGCATCGAGAGCGCCTTTGCCAGGCTGCGCGAACTTCGACCAGTGGGCGCGAAGTCCAGCCAGGTCGGTGAACGGAGCAGGGCTTCGTCTGGCTGCGGTGGTAGTCAAGAAGACATAGCTCTGGCCCCCTCCGAGAGGCACGACGCCGAGGCGTTGGCCGACCCCCCACATCTCGGTGACCTGATCGGCCACCTCGGCCTGCACCACGAACCGCCAACAGGTGGTGCCGCTGTAGCGGGGCGTGAAGCCTGGATGCAGCGCCTCTCGGACGCGGGAACGGATGCCGTCCGCCCCCACCACCAGGTCCGCTGAGAGCGCTCTGTCGCCCAGCCATACTTTCCCGGCCTCGATCCGCTCGACTGCCCGGCCGAGCATCAACTCTCCGTCGAAGGCGTCGTGTAGAATTTTGTGAAGCCGGCTACGATGGATGGCCTGGGCCGGGATAGGGAGGTCGGGAGCGGAGTAGCGGCTGGAGGCCAGCAAGTGTCCGCGGCTGTCGGTGATACGCATCTCTTTGACGGCTCGGCCCGACGCCACGATCGGTTCGGCCAAATTCAGGGGGGCGAGCGCCGCCATGACGTTGGGGCCGAGCACGATGCCCGCCCCTTCCTCGGGGAAACTCGAACGCTGCTCGACCAAGGTGACATGAAAGCCTCGGCGGCGGGCGGCGACGGCGAAGGTCAGCCCCCCAATGCCTGCGCCCACGACAACGACCTTCATCTCCGACTCCCTTTAAGCACCACGGCGAGTTGGCTCTCGAGCCAACCGATGACGGTTTCGATCTCCTGTGGGGATCCGGGTATCAGGAGACGCCAGCAGGCTCCGTAATACACGGTGAACAGAAGCTCGGCGGTTGATTCAGGGTTGGAGAAGCTGCTTTCGGCCCGCTGGAGATGCGCTGCGATAGCGGCTAGGAACCTGCCGAGGTCCAGTTGATGGGCATGCGAGGCGGGCCCTTGCAGCCAGGGCAGCTCCTTGACCACCACGCGGGCAAGATCGGGCTGGGTCGCATAGGCCCGCAAAAGCGGACAGAAGAGAGCCATCAACGCCTCTGGTAGGGGTTTGCCTTCGGCCTGGCCCATGGCGCTTTCCACTACCGGCATCATCTCTTGGCGCCACACCTCTTGCAGCAGGTCCTGCTTGCTGTTGGCGTAGAGCAGCACTGTGCCCACGGCCACCCCAGCATCGCCGGCGATGGCTCGAATGGTGGCGGCCTCAAATCCTTCGTCCATGAATCTTTGCCGTGCGGCAGCTATAATTCGCCGCTGTTTATCCGCTTGTTGTTGCTGCCTCAAACCCATTATGAACCTATTCATGATTGAACGCGTTCATAATGTCAAGTTTTCGTCTCTACGCAAAGCCAACGTCACCATCACGGCCAACCAGGGCCAGCACTATCTCATTCGTAGCCAGTACGGAGTTTCGGACATCGACCCATAGTCGGGTTGAAGTCTGGTCCCTAGTCGGAGAAGGAGAAGCGACCTTCACCAGATTCCAGAAGCCAGGTCTTACGACGTTTGGCTCCGCCCTGAATCACTTCACGGAGTTCAGAATCGGTAGTCAGCACAGACGGAAAGTCATAGAGGTCGACCCCGAGATCGAGT
>JBBKWP010000137.1:0-7704 GCA_037968995.1 Candidatus Xenobia bacterium | reverse complement strand
CCAAACCCCAACCCCAACCCCAACGAATCCCTGACAGACAAAGGTCTGCGCCCGGTTCTGTAGCCGTCAGGAGACCGAGCGAGCGGCTCTGGGTCTAGAGGACGCCTTCAAAGCGGCGTTTGAGGCCAGCGTTTCATGGAATTCGTCTACCCACTTCTGTTTTCGCTCGGAGTCACCGGACAAAGTCGCTGGTGTGTTCTGGAAGAGAGCGATTTTCCAGCCGTCTTTTGTCTTCACTGTGACCAGAGATTGCTCAGCCCATAACTCCGGGTGGAAGTCGCCATCATCCCCCGCTTTCATGCCGGCTTTCGCCGATAACGCCACCACTCCAGATTTGATCGAGTGAACTCGCTGGGCGGCCGCGACGTAAGGGAGGGGCTGACTTTTGGAAAAGACAACTTGAAGATGGGTTTGAATCTCTTTGCGTCCCATCACGCGAGTGCCGTCGAACTCGACGATTTCTCCTTTCCCTTGAAAGAGTTCCGAGAAAGCATCAGCGTCTCGCGTGTTCCAGGCTTTGATCAATTTCTCGTAAAGAGCGAAAACGGGTCCTTGTTCGTTCATTTTTGAGTCATCCACTTCTTTCACCATATCGATGCTTCGCACACCGCCGGCCGTCGATAGGGCATATTTTCGGTATCTTACACGATCGAGCCCTCTAGATGTTAGGTAATTTCACAATTCTTTCATGGCGATGAACTAAACTGTTCACAGACCAAGAAGAGAGCCCAACGTTATGTGTCAACAAGTTTGCAGTCATCATCATTCTTCACCGCTGCTCAGCGCTAAGCGTTCGGCTCCCAAACCCATTTTCGGGGAACTGTTGGCCCCGCAGGCGGCCCAGACAGAAGTCTACAAAGACCTATTTCAGAAAAGTATCGAGGCCCGCGAAACCGCTTATGCTCCCAACTCAGGGTTCAAGGTCGGCGCCGCGCTGCTGACCCGTGACGGAAAAGTCTACGAGGGTTCCAACAAGGAGTTGACCATCAACGCCGATCACGCTGAACAGTCCGCCATTCATAAAGCTCTTTTAGACGGGCAGAAACCACGAGACTTGATGGCCATCGCGATCTTTGGAAACCGGGGAGAGGTGACCGACGATGCGTTCACCCATCGCACCGCCGCCTGCGGAAACTGCCGCCAGGCTCTCTACGACCTCAATCCTGAAATGATTCTGGTAGGCTCTCACGGCAAGGACGACGTCGAGGTGACCAAGCTTTCCGACGAACTGCCCGGCGCCTATCACCGCGACCGGGAACTTCCGACCCCCCCCAGAGCTTTGCCCAATCAAGACCCGCTGATCGCCGGAGCGCTGGAAGCCCGCTCTCACTCTTACGTACCAAGGTCCGGATTTCCGGTTGGCGCCGCGGTAGAGACCGAACTTGGAGTCTTCTTAGGCGCCCAGACGGAAGTCTCATCCTACGCCAGCCAAGCGGCTCGAATGGCGCTCGGCGCGGCTTTAGATGCCGGTTCCACCCACATCTTGAAATTGGCTATCGTGGGCGGCACCCAAGCAGACCACATGGAACGTCCTAAAGATCTTCCCTACGACAGTTTTGAAGCTCTCTATGAACTGGCTCCCGAAGCCAGAGTGGTGTTGCCCGACAAGAACGGTCGATTGCAAGAGTACTCCGCCGCCGAGTTTCCCGGCTTCTTGAAAGCGAGCTGAGGGCAGCTTAGCTACTTGTCGGCGTGGTGGGTAAGCGCTTTGAGTTGCGTGGGAGTGCCCAGCACTACCAAAATGTCGTTTGCGCGAAAAAGAGTGTCAATGGCCGGGTTGTGGAGGATGCTGCGGTCTTCTCGGATGAGAGCCAGAATGACGGCACCGAATCGTCCGCGAAAGCCGCTCTCAACCAAAGTTTTACCGACGAGGTCGCTATGAGCCGGCACAGGATACTCGGAGATGGTGAGATCATAGTTCGCTTGTTCGAAGGCTAGGTCTAAGAGTTGGCTCACTCTCGGTTGAGTCATCGCTCGAGCCAAACGGCGCCCTACTAGAGAGAACGGGGAGTAGATATTGACAGCACCAGCGCGACGAAACTTTTCCAGATTGCGTTCGTCAGACACTCGTGCCGAGATGGGTAACTCCTCAACCAGGCCCCGGGCGGTGACGATCGTCATCAAATTGTCAGCGTCGGTTCTGACGCAGCACATCAGTCCTTTGGCCCGCTCGATCCCGGCCTGAATGAGGATGCGATCCTCAGTAGCGTCTCCTAACAGGCCGCTCCATCCGCGCTCCGTCGCTTCCTTGACAGACTGTTCGTCGGAGTCTAGGAACACGAAGTCGAGCTTCTCTTGAGCTAACTCCTCGCAGACAGCGCGGCCGACTCGGCCAAGTCCACAAACAATGTAATGATCCTTCAATTTGTCGAGCCTCCGGAGATTTGATCGTTGCTGGAAATAGTGTCGAGTGGCATCGTCTAAAACGATCTCGATGGCAGTCTTGACGGAGTAGGCGAGAACACCGGCGCCGCCCAGGATCAGCACCACGGTGAAGATTTTTCCGCTGTCGTCTAACCCGGGCCCGACCTCACGATAGCCTACCGTGCTCAAGGTGATGACCGTCATATAAAGGGCGTCGAGCCAACCCAGTCCTGAGGTCGCTCGATAACCCATCACCCCAAACAGCACCACCAAGAAGGCGAGCAAAGCGATCCGGTAAAGCTGAACAATGGGATTGGTTTGCACGGCGCGTCGATTCTCGAAACCGGTACAGGAAACCTGTACTCTCTAAGTCATCCACTCCAGCAGGGCGAGTTCCCAAGAAAAGGGAGAACTATCGCTGGTACCGTTCATGACGTACGAGAGCAAAAACTGTCCGGCGAATCCACCTACGGCGGCGTTGAACCAGAGCAATTTGCCTTTATATGGCGCCAGACAACTCATGATCGCGGCGGCTGAGGCTCCGAAAAAGGCCAGGACCAAACTGATATCGGGGCTCCAAAGCGAATTGTTGGGTTGAAGAAACCCCAGCGTAACCAACAAAAGTATGCCGATGTCACGCGAGGCGCCACCGACCGCCCCTCCGAGAATTCTCAAGAAGCTTCCTTGGCAAAGTCGAGCGCCCAGTAGCGCGCCGAGCGCCGGCAGGAGCAGAAATGTCCAGGCTAACGCTCCGTGGATGAGTAACACGGGTGACCCGAATTTCAGTATCGTTTCCATGGCGGGACGATTCTGCGTCGAGGTGAGCGAGGCCTTTGGGCGCAAGTTCTATGCTTCGGTGTAACGGTCAGGGTTCTGAAGGAAAATCTGGCCCGAAGTCGTAACTTCAAGCTATGAGCCTTTCTATGCAGACACCCCTCAGCTCGTTTCAACCACAACTCCACCGATGGTCGTCGCCCGCCGCGCAGGCTCAAACTTCGGTGAAAAGCTTTTCCGCCTACGCGGATAAAATTTCCAGTGGAATTCATTCCCAATCGAGTATGAGTCACAGTGGGTCGAAATTGAAGTCTTTTGAGACTCGGGTTGGACCTGAGGTCAAAGCGGAGAAGGCTCCGGAAGTCGCGATCTGTCCCGAATGCGGTTCCGCGAACTGCGCGTGTCTCGCGCGTGTCACGCTCCAGACGCGACTTGACGAGGAGAACGCCAAAGGTTCGCGAGATTCTCAAGAGGTTCCACAGATTCAGCCGATGCCGGTTCTTCCCCAAAGTTTTAATCAAATGAGTCTGGCCATCGGCCGAAACGGCGCTAGTTCCCGACTTTTCGGATAAACACGGACCGTTTCACCCAGAGATCTCCTGCCGAAGCGGGCGACGTCTGAGCAACGTCAGAATATTCTGGAGTCATCTGGCCGGGCGATAGGCTCGTTTCGAGCGGACTAAGGCGACGTTTCCAGAGATTCCAAGCGCGCCATAACCGAGGCCAGTTGCTCCTCTAAGAGCGTTACGCGTTGAGTCAGTCCCATTCGCGGTTCTCCTCCAGAGGACTCGCTCATCTCCGCTTCATCGAGTGTCGCGTGATCGACGGGTCCCGCCAGAAGATGAGCGTAACGCGCTTCTCGTTTACTCGGCTGCTTCGGAAGGATAATCACGAGAGGTTCTGAGCGATTGGCGAGTTCTTGCAGAGTTTTCTCCATCGTGTCCAGGTCTTCGATGGGAGCCATTCTAGAGGCTCTCTGACGCAATTCTCCTGGGGTTTGAGGGCCTCGCAACATCAGTTCGGCCAAGACCGCCGATTCGCGTTCGTTGAGATGGAGTTGCTCGCAGAGACGCTCCTCGAACTTATGGGCTCGGGATCCGCTGCGCGACACCAGAGCCGAAAGCCCTTGTTTCCTGGTGTTGATGAGGGCGTCGTTGACCAAGTGTTGGTCGTAGTCCACCACGGGATGGCGGTTCGAACTCTGATTGCAAGCTGTCACCAGGGAATTGAGGGTGAGGGGATACGAATCCGGGGTGGTCCTTCGCTTCTCGATCAGCGCACCGAGAACCCGAACCTCCGGAGTATTAAGAATGATGCTCATGGCACGGAGATTGAACTTCGCTGGGCGGGAACCTTTTTCTTGGAACTTCCCGGGCAAACGTTCGTCTCCGCTCAGTAAGGCTAGTCAGATGAGTTCAACTCTTACCCGATCCGCCACCACTCGAACTGCCTCCGGCACCGGATGCTCCACTCGAGCTAGCAGATCCTCCGGTGTTCCCACTGGCACTCTTGGAGTCGGACTTGTCGGAGGCCGCTCCGGACGAGGTGGCACTCTCCGACTTGGAGGCGCTTTTAGATGAGGCGGTATCAGCTTTCCCTAAACCCAAAGCTCCTCCCAGAGAACTCGCCGCTTTACCGACGGCGTCGACCGCTCCGCTCAAGGCGCTCCCCACAGAACCGATAGCTCCGCCCAAGGCTCCTCCGATGGCGCCCGCCGCGGACCCGAGCGCCGACTGGACCGCACCGGCGAACCCGCCTACGCCGCTGTCCCCCGATAAGCTCCCTAGAGCCCCCTGTCCTAAAAAGCCGGCTGCGATTCCCAGTGGGCCTCCGGTCAAGGCGGCGCCCGCTAAGCTACTAGCAAGTCCGCCAAAATTTGGGTTGGCGGTCGAGAATCCAGTGCCCGACTGTCCGAGCGCCGCGTTCATGACATCGCCGACAATTCCGCCGCCCATGATTCCGCTGAGACCGCCGAGCGGATTTTGGGATGCTGTCGGCCCCCCGGAGATCCCTCCGAGTGCTTGTCCGGCGAACTGTCCGATCACGCCTCTCGCTATTCCGCTAATATCAAATGCCATGGGGGACTCCTCAAAAGATGATCTTGTTTCTATATTAAAGGTCCCTAGGCCAAGATCTTCCCGTCTCGTGTTACGATTCTATTGCAGATGTTGCCAAAGTGTTAACTTTGGGGGACTAGGGAGCTTCTGGCCTGTCGAGAATACCTCTTGGAATGAAAAAAGACCCGAAAGTCTCCATCGGAGATGTTCGAGCCTTTGCCGGGCGAGCGCCTAAGGATCCTTGAAGGACAGGACGTTTCGGCGAAACCTGATCGTTAGTTGAACGAGACGTGCACGTGGTCGAAGTGCTGGAGGCGATTGTACTCCCCAGGGTTGCTGCGCTTCAGAGCATCGAGTTCGCCGCGCGATTTCCCAGGATAGGTGTAGGGACGCCAGTTCCAGTTGTCTCTGGCTGAGGCGATCTCTCCATCGCGGATGATGTACTTCACCTTGGAGCGTCCAGCTTTGCCGTCTTCGCGCATTTTCTCGGCGAAAGCTCTCATCTCCGGAGTTCCACGGGTGGAGGACGGCGAGCCGATGGGCAACGTCCCGACATCGATGGCGTCTCCGTGGTCGTGGTCGGATTTTCCGCCACCGGATCGCTTACCGCTGACCAGAGGGAGACCAAATTTGTGCGCTTCGTTGAGACCGTTGATAGCGGCTCCGTTGAGCCCGCTGGTGCCGGACTTGTCCTTCACGCTACTCGGGTCAACGGTTCCCGCAGGTGCAGGACCAGATCCGCCAGCAGAAGAGCCTGAGGCGCCGGAACCACCGCCGCCGCCCAAAAAGTTATTGAGAGGGGAGGGGCCGCCGCCTCCGCCGCCGCCTCCAAATTGGCCGGGCCCACCAGAGAGACCGCCGCCGCCGGAGAGAGACTGAAGGAGCTTGACCATGATAGCCATCATAGTCAGGGACAAAAGACCCATCATTTGGTCTAGGACGGGGCTGACGCTGCCTGCTTGGTTGAGACCGCCAAAGCCCCCCAATCCACCGAGTTGGCCGAAGCCGCCGGAGCCTCCGTTGAGAATGCTGCCTGCTCCGCCGTCGGGAGACATACACCGCCCGCAGCCGGCGCCTCCGCAAACACAGCCTCCTCCGTAGCCGCCTAGGGGCGAGCCTGCGAATCCGCCGAAACCTGTTGCCTGAGCACCGCCAAATCCGCTGCCGCCGAACCCTCCGCCCATCAAAGAGCTTGGATTGTTTTGTCCGAAATTCATCATATTGAAGGCCATGTACGTGTGTCCTTTTCCTGAAGTCTTGTCTATAGAGTACCTATCAAGACGCCTTGCGGCAAGGAAAGAACGGCTTAACCACAGGGTTTTACAATCATTTTACCAAGGCAGGCATGACCGGTAACATCAAGGAGAGGCATTCCAGTCCTGTTCCAGCGGAATTGACCCAGAGAAGAGAAATTCTTCAATTAGAAGCACGGGAAATTCTTTGGCTCAATTAGCCTTCCTCCGGAAAGGGCAGAATGGCGCGTGAGTTCAATCACTGGTGATGGTGGGGCAACGCAATTTTTGGAAGGCTTTAGGGCCTGGTCTCCTCTTCGCGGGGGCCGCTGTTGGTGTCTCGCATCTGGTGCAGGCGACTCGGGCGGGGGCGGATTACGGCTTCTCACTGATTCTGTTGGTTGTCTGCGCATGCTTGTTCAAGTACCCAGCCTTCGCTTTTGGTCCCTACTACGCCGCGGCGACCGGATGCAGTTTGGTGGAAGCCTATCGCCGACAGGGTCGCTGGGCGCTTTGGCTTTACGGGTTCGTGACTTTCGGTACGATGTTCGCCGTTCAGGCTGCGGTGACCGCGACGACCGCGGGTTTAGGAGTGGCGCTGCTCGGTCCGAGGCTGTCAGTGTTTGCCATGTCTTTCGTCCTAATGACACTCTGCGCTGGGTTACTGAGGCTTGGCGGATTCGCTTGGCTTGACGGTGTCATCAAGGTGATGGTTTTGCTGCTCACCGTGTGTACCTTTTTGGCAACCGCGCTGGTTTTGCCCAATCTGAATTGGGGGTCACTGAACTGGTTTCCCCAATCCTTTGACCGGCCTACGCTTCTTTTTTGCGCGGCCTTGGTTGGCTGGATGCCGTCGGCCATCGATATCGCGGTTTGGCATTCGTTATGGACCCTGGCCCGTGAAAAGCAAACCTCCCATCGGCCGCACCCTAAAGAAGCCATGCTGGACTTCAATGTGGGCTACCTCGGGACGTTTCTGCTAGCCTTGTGCTTCGTGATTCTCGGCACCGCGGTGATGCACGGAACCGGAAAGACTTTTGCCGGGTCCGCTCCCGCCTTCGCCGCCCAAGTGGTGGACCTTTACGCCGCCTCTTTGGGGGAATGGAGCCGGCCAGTGATTGGGGTCGCGGCGTTCGCGATTATGTTCAGCACAACACTGACGGTGGTGGATGGATTCCCAAGGGCCCTGGCGAGCCTTTGGAAGCGTTTTATCGGTGCGCCGGAGGACGCCGGTGCTGAGACCAACATTAAGCAATACTGGCTGGCCATGCTGGTCA
>JBBKWP010000136.1:0-10546 GCA_037968995.1 Candidatus Xenobia bacterium | reverse complement strand
GTTCTCGTTGGCGCTTCCGAAATCGAACGGATTGCTCGCCGGTGGTCCCGAAGGCGACGAGCCGGGAAGCTGGAATCCTCCGCCTCCACCCGATCCAGGCAGCTTAAAGCTTGGCGGCTCATTACCACTTTGGGAGGTGGGTAGGGAAAACATCGATTCGGGAGCCGAGGGCGCCTCAAGCGAACCTGGCTCAGGCTTCTGTGCACCGAAGGATGGACCCAGCCCTAAGGCGTGTGTCGGCGTAGAACCCGGTACCGAGAAAGAGGACGAGAAATCCGCGGAACTTGGTGGTTCTTGCTGCTCCATGGGACTCGAAGTCTCCGGCTGCGAGAAGTCAAAAGGTGAATTCCCTAATCCCAATGCGCCCGGCGAGGCCGAAGGTGAAGGTGGGCTTGGCACCGCCGGAGAGGCTCCCGGACGTTCTGCGGGGACCTGAAAATTTGAGGACAGGGAGATCTTGCTTTTGTCCGCCGCGGGGGCGATCGGCCGGCTCTGATCTTCGCTCGAAGTTGTTCGCTTCAGCAATGCTTCCCAAGCCTCTGAAGAGGAAGCGGGAGACACAGGCTCTGGAGAGTTCATCATCGCCGGCGGAGCGGAAAACATCTCATCTTCCGTACTCGGGGGAGGGGACGATTCCTGAAAAGAAGCAGCTTCCGGTTCTCCCGCACGAACTCTTTGAAGAAGATCCGCCCATCCCCCGCTACTACCAGCATCGGCGCCCGACGGATTGAAAGCGACAGTCGACTCGATACTTTCCGCCGAACCCGGGAACGATGGCGTTGCCGATGCGGGTGCGGCGAAAGGATTGCCAGCATCTTCCATCTTGACAGGCGACGCGAACGGAGACGCCCCTTCGGAGGATGGCTCGGGAATCGGTTTTGGTTTTGGTGGTGGCGGAGGTGGCGGAGGTGCGAAAGGCCGTGATGCGGGCGAGCCTTGCATCGCGGCCAAAGACCCGGAGGGAGCCCCTGCAGAACTCTGCTTTTTAGCGGCCGCCGCGGCCAACTTCTGGATATCCAGAGAGGACCGTGAAGACTTACGACCGTCCAAAATCTCCCAGACAACTAAGCCGATAAAAACAGCCAGCAAGACAAAAAAGCCGCTGGTCAGTAGTGAAGTGTAAGCAGCCAGGCCAGTCGCTTCAGCTTGAGCCCAGGCAGCACTTTGCACAACGGACATTAGTAGCAAGGAGAACGCCCCTGTGTTCTTCTTATTCAATCGTCTTTCACTCCCAAAAAAACTCATACTCAGGCGCCTTCCGCCTGCATGCTTTCCATGATGACTTCGATCCTCGAAGCGACATCCCTATACCGTATGTCGATCACGTAACACTCTTGGAAAGCAGCCAGGGCTGCTTGTTTCTGACCCATCTCTTCAAGAGTACAGGCCAAATTGAATCGGAGCTCCAAGAAATCCTCTTCTCGAAAGCCCGGTTGATCGAGCGCCTTCTGAAACTGTTTGACCGCCAACTGAGGGTAACCCTTCTGTCGAAAGCATTCCGAAAGATAGTTTGTCGCCGTCAAAACCTTGACCGAATCTGACGAAGCCGTGAGAAACTCTCGGATCGCCTCTTCTAAAAATCCCATTTGCCGAAAAAATTGACCGAGCCGGATATGACTGCTCGCTTCACCCTTGGTAAAAGATGTCGCCTTCTTATACTCTCTAATGATGCGAGAAACCAGCCCTTTACTAAAAATCTGTTTAGCTACGTCGGCAGCTTCTTCTAGGCGACCTTCTCGAGCGTAAATGATAGCAATTCTTGACAGAGAGTCGGAGCGACCAGGCTCCAATTCAAGGACCTCTCGATAAAACGGACGCGCCTCTTCAAATAACGTCTGAGCGAAGAGCACGTCTCCCAACCTCTCAAGATTCTCCGGATTGCCTTTAGAGCGCTCTTTCAATTCATCGAGTATTGCTCGGGAGTTCTCCAGTCCCACGTGAGAAATAGAGGCGCTGGCGAGTTCAAAAAGGATGCTAATAGCCTCTTCCTCTTGTTCGAAGGCCACGGCTCGCTCGGCCGCCGCTCGGTACGCCAGCAGTCCGTCGTCGATCTCTTTGAATTCTACCAGGCTGGCCGCGATGGCACGATGGAGACCCACTGCCTCGAGGAGCCTTCCAAGACCCTCCAGAACGTGAGCACGCTTTCGCTTGACAGAGAGAGCCATGCGACCTTTTGATGCACTTTCTAGTTCACCCTCCAGGGATTCGAGACGAGAAAGACCCTCGCCGAGATCCCCGAGAACGACGAGATTCTCGACCAACTTGTCGAGGATCTTATCGGCTTCTTGGTCGTTTCCATGAAGCAAGTAGCTTTTCGTGATTTCGTAATACTGTTCGTTAGCTTCGGCGTGACGTCCGAGTTCGATCAGGAGATCCGCCATGCGGTCTCGATACTCCATAGAGGTCTGCCACTGCTCATTGTGGGCGAAGGAGTCACTCAATTCCCGCAAAATGCGCAGCATGCGATCCTGTTCGCCCTTGCTTTGAGCATCACCAAAGAGTTCTTCGAGCAAAGCCTGCCCTTGCTCCAGGAATCCGGCTCGAAGAAAAAGGCTGCCCAGGCTTTGTCGCAATTCGAGATTGAGGGGTTGAAGATTGATGATCTCTTTAACGCAATCCTGCGCCTCGTCAATCTCACCCCGTTCAAGATGAATGGTCATCAGAGAACGGTAGTGACCCGTTGCCTCTTCGAATCTTAAGTTTCGAATTAAGAGCCGAATGGCTTGCCTTCGATGATCAATATCCTTCGGATCCAGCTCTAGGATTCTATCGAGCACCTTGTGTGCGACTTCAGGTAGGTTCTGGTCTAGATAGACCTTAGCCAAAGTCGCAAATTGCTCAAGTGCCTGGGCTGTTTGACCTTGCTTGGCCCACAGATGCCCCAGCTTGAAGCGAGCATTATAGTCTGTAGGGTCCATGTCGAGCATACGAGTATAAACATCGACCGCCGAGGTTACGTTTCGCTCTCGGTTGAAGCGGCCGGCCAATACGAGCATGCCTTCACGGGCCCGAGCGGTGTCGCCTTGCACCGCGATCTCCTGCGAGAGCCTCAAGCGAATCTCTGAATCTGCCGGCTGATAGGCCAGGATCTCTCGGTAGAGGCGCTCAGCCTCCTTGTGGTCTCCTTGGGCGGAAGCGGAGTCAGCCATGCTGTAGATATGCTGCCGGGCCCTGGCCAGGTCCCCGGAGTCGAGATAGTTATGGACAAGCCCGTCGAGGTATTGCTTTTTCTCCTCCATGTCATCAGGCATCTTGTCCACAACTTCGCGAACTCGGTCGAGCTGGCCAAGAGTGAGATACTTTTGAATCAGAAGTCGCAGAAAAGACCGTTTTTCAGGGTCATCTTCGGACAGTTCTAAAATGTCCCGCTCGGCCTCTTCGAAGCGACTGGCATTCAGATACGCTTGAATGAGGCGTCTGTGATAACGAGGCCGAATCTCGTCATCTTGGGCTAGTCGAGCCACCTCGGACGCCGCACGGTCAATGTCCCCGGACGACAGATAGGCTTCGATCAGTTGGCCCATGTAGGAATTTCTTAAAGGGTCTCCTTCGGACAATCGATAGATTTCCCGAGCGGCATCCTCGAGTTCGTCATGGGTCAAAAAACTTGAAATCAGTCGTCCAACAAATTGAGAGCGCGACTCGTCCTCGGCGGGTAGACGACTGACTTCCTCGGACGCTTCGCCCAGACGACCGGCCTCGAGGTAGGATGCAATCAAGCGACGCTGGAAGGTGAGTCTAAGCGGATCGTCTTCAGGCAAACGATGAATCGTAACTGCGGCTTGGTCCAGGTCTCCCTTGGCCAACGGAATCTCCAGCAATCTCGTCACCAAAGAGTTCCGCTCTCGGTCGGAACGAGGTATCTGCGGCAGACCTTCATATGCTTTCTCGAGATTGCCCGCATCAAGGTAGAGCTTCACGAGTTCCTTGCGGAAAATCAAGCGCTTTTCATTGCCCTCTGGGAGTGCATCTAGTTCTTTTTCCGCCTGGGCCAACCGTCCTCGCTCGAGATTGGCGACGATCAGGCGACTGCGCAAACGCAAGACATCTTCGTCGTCTTCCGGCAAAACGGATATCTGACGAGACGATTCGTCGAAGCGGTTCGTCAGAAGGAGCAAGTCGATGACGTGCTTGCGGATATCCATCCTCTGAGGATCCAACTGAAGGATACGAGCGTGTGTATGGATTGCGGGGTCATACTGTTTGAGCTCGGTAAGAATCTGCGCCTTGTAAAGGAGAGCCTTGTCGTCTTCAGGCTTCTGAGCGATGATGCGATCGAGTTCTACAAGTGCGCCCTCAAGATCGCTCTTGTCTCGCAGAGACAGCGCGACTTCATAAAGCAAGTCAGGCGCCTGAGGAAAGAACTGAATCATCTTCTGCTGAAAACGCAGCGCTGCTTCTTCATCTCCGTTCGCCCGATATAGCTTTACGATCTGTTGAAACGTCTCTAACGCTTCGTACTGCATGTCTTTCTTGAGATAGATATCCCCCAAGAGTTCCCTGGCCGGAATGTTCCCGCGATCCAATTCCAACAGGCGTCGCAGCGATTTGACTGCTTCATCGAGCATACCGCGCTCAATGTTCCCGTGCGCGAGTTGCAGATAATGTGGAGCGACCTCGTCTTTACGATCCACCGTGATAAGATGTTCAACAAGACGTTTACGTATGCTGATGTTGGTAGGGTTGCGCTCAAGAACAGACTCGTAGATGTCGATCAATTGGCCGACAGCCCAAAGTGCCTGAGGATCCCAAGACACAACCGTCTCATAAAGACCGATCACTTTATCGAGAGGCTTGTTGTCAACATAAAGCCCCGCCAGCGCTCGATACGTCTCTACCGCTTCGGCTAATCGGTCTTGCTTGGCGTAGAGTTCTCCCAAAGAATGAAGGATTTCTCTATTCTCTGGCTCGAGATCCAAAATCCTGAGATAAGCGCGAGTCGCGTCCCCCAAGAGACTCTTCTTAACATACATCTCCGCCGCGTGTTGAAACCATACCTTAGTATTTTGGACACTGCGCCCTTTCTTCCGTGCGAAGATCTCACCCAGCATTTCGTAGGCGTGGGCCGCCTCTTGCGGAGCCAGTCGGGACACCTCTTGGAACTGATCGATGGCTTCCCGGTCCATGTCCAGTTGCATATATGCCCGCCCCAGCGACATATGGGATTCCCATCGGCCGGGACCAAGGTCAATGCTCTTTCGTAGATACTCGACAGCTTGATCGCCCTCGTTACGCTGCAGCAGGAAACGGCCGATCTGCAGACAGACCTCTGGCTTAACTCTCTTTACAGATTCCTTGACCTGCGCAATCTCATCGGCAGCCCGCAGAGAGGAACCTTGTGTTTCAATGGTCTCTTCCAAGCGCAGAACTTCACGATATCTCTCCACAGCGGCGTCGAGATCACCCTGCTGGCGAAAAATCTCAGCACACTCCATATGCTGATGGATGACTTCTGAATAGTCCCCGCTCTTCAAGGACAGAGAAATGATATAACCGCGAACGTCAAGATTGTGGGGGTCCTCCTTGAGAGCCTCTTGGTACGCCTCGGTGGCTTCGTCCCAGCGCCCTTGATTAGTGAATGTGCTGGCGTTTTCCAACCACTGGGATGTTCGCGCTGTGTCTGTCAATGTTTCCTCCTGAGATCAGTACGGCAAAGCGTCAATCTCGAATTTAGGTCTCACAATCTAGGCTTAAGAGCCTGGGTTTGCGAGCTCGCTCTCTATTTTTTGAATCCAACTTCGGACATCCCGGTAAGCGATGTCCGCATTGTAGCATTCTTTGAGCTCCGCGAGAGCCTCGTTGGCGCGTCCATTCTGATATTGAACCATCGCGAGATTGTAGCGGATTTCCAGATAGTCTTGCTCTGAACGAGCCTTGCTTTCAAGACCTTTCTTGAACTGTCTTACGGCGAGATCTAGCATCATGTAGCCCTTCTTGCTCGCAAAACATAGGCCAAGCATATTGTAGGACATTAACTCGAAGTCGGGATGACGACGAGTCTGCTGGAATTGCTCGATAGCGTGGTCAAGGTCGCCTAGGTGGTAGCAAAGCTCACCGTAATTAAAGCGGGCCTTGGTGTCCGAAGGGTTGTTCTCGACGCTCGTCCTCAGCGAATTGATAACATCGTTCTTGATCGCGATTCCGTCACCGCCCGCCTGCTCTAGGCGCTGCAAAACCTGTCCGGCTTCCGAGACTTCTTCTTCCTTTAAGAGAATGTCAATATACATCTTGACGTCGTCGAGACGATCCGGAGCGACTTCGAAAAGATTGCGCAGCTGAACGAGAGCGCCCTGATTGTCTCCCAACCGCTCTGCATAGAGTACGGCTAATCGATGCTGTAAATCCACCTGACTGGCGTCTAACTCAAGAGCCTTCCTGACAGCCTCGGCGGCTTTATCGTAGCGTTCCTTTTGCTCGTGGAGATGACTCAAGTGAATCCAACGAGACTTGGCATTTTCGGGATCACCCGCTAAACCATAAAACTTCACGAGACGCTCTTGCAGATCGACATTCTCAGGGTCCGCGTCCACGAAACGAGAATATAGAGTGATCGCGGTGTCGTGATCCTTGGTGTGGAGGTAATGTTCGGTCAGAGATTCCGTCTGCTCCAAAGCCGAATCGACGTTCCCCGAGTCCAGATAAGCGTCGACCAGACACCGCCTCGCGTCGAAATTGTCAACTTGATGTTTCACGACAGCTTCGAAGAGATCGATCGCCGGCTTCAGTTCCCCGCGACCTTGATAGAGCCGAGCCAGACGAAACTGTTGTTCCACAGCCTGTTCGGCTTGGCCAAGCTTCTGGTAGAGAGTGATCAAAGCTTCTCTCTCGTCGAGCAGTTTGGGATCGATTTCAACGATCCGCTCGGTAACACGGGCAGCCTCTTCCCATCGCTCTTCGAGACGATACCTTCCGACGAGGCTCTGAAAACTCGCTAGGGCCTTCTCTACATCGCCTTGGCTTTCGTATATTTGCGCCAACCGTTCCTCGAAGGTGGGGTCGTCTGAAATTTCTAGTAACTGTTGAAAAGCAGAAATAGCGCCCTCTACTTCGCCTTTGGTCAGCGCTGTTTCTGCGAGTTGACGGAGATGGTGTGCGGCCAACTTGCTCTCATTCAGAGACGAGAACACGCTTACCAAAACCTTTCTAGCTTCGAAATGCAACGGATCCAGGGAGAGTACCGACTGCAGTGCATCGAGTGCCTCGTGATGCTCGTCGCGTTTGAGATGGAGGTGTGCGAGTGCCAAAAGTGAATCGCCGGCCTCCACATAGTTTTCGTTCCAAAACTCAGCTTGAATCACGCTGTGTAGCAACGAGACCGAATCGGGGTTCCGCCGCATAACTTGGCGGTACTGCACGACCGCATCTTCGAGCAAGCCGAACTTTAAATGGATATCCGCCAAGCGAGTTCGAAGGATCAAATTATCCGGACTCTCCTCTAAGGACTTCCGATACGCCGCGATCTTAGAAGCTACATCGGCGTCGGCCAGAGAGGCTTCCAGTTGGTCAGCCTGTTCGGTCTGTAGAATCTCCAGTTTCTCCTCTTGAGAAAGCAGATCAACAACTTCCTCAACGACTGGGGCGGGCTCATCAGCCACTGGCTCCAACTCAAAAGCCTCCGGAGCCACAGCGATGTCGACGGAGATCTCCACAGGCTCTTCGTCGAACAAAGGCTCCTCGAGGACCACTTCGGCGAGCTCAATATCAGGCTCTGGGGACTCAAAGTCACCTTCCTCCACAATCGTCGAAGGCTGAGCGAAGGCCTCGGCTGGACGGGGCAACTCCGGTATGTCAAACGGAAGTGGTTCATCGATATCCGCGAAATCATCAACTGCTACAGCGACCGCTTCGACTATGGGCTCGTCCGGGGAGTCCTGACTTGCCAAAGGTACGTCACCCGGCATGGGTAGGTCAAGATCGAGGGGGAGTCCTGGCTCTTCGTCAAAAGCCCCCGTTGGAGTGTCGCTCAGTCCGAAATCAATCTGGGTGTCAGTGGTGCCGAACAAGTCGAAATCCTGCTCCACTTCCACTTCGGGGAAATCGACAGACTCAGTTTCCCCGGAAGTGCGGGACGAAATGGGCGGGTCTCCGGGCATCGGCAGATCAAGCCCGATAAGAGGCTCCGGCTCTTCGAACTCGATGGAGGCCATACTCCCGACTCCCGCTACTACGTTCATACCGGAGAAGAGATCGCTCGAATCCTCTTCGTCCGTAAAGCCAGGATGCGCAGTCTCGTTGACGCTCCTTGGCTCCGAATCGAGTTGCTCGAGGCCGCCGAGCACTGCCTCATCTCCATCCGCCTGGAACCCATCCGTGGTTGACGCCTCTGGCGTCCCCGAAAAATCGAGCGGTAAGTGCAGATCGTCCTTAGCCTCATCCATTGCGGGCGTTTCAGCGTTCGGAACAGCTTCGTCAGACGCCGGAACCACTTCTTCGATCGTTTCGGAGGGAGAAACGGGAGGTGGAATGTCAAAATCCAATTCCGGGGGTTCAGCTTGGTCGCCGAAAGAGTCACCAAACAGATCATCGGTGTTCTGTTCTAGACTGAGGCCAGGGGCATCTACGACTGTGTCGCCGGCTGAGTGGGATGAATCAAAGCCACCAAACAATTCCCCTGAATCTGTGGAGCCCCCAAAAAGGTCATCTTCAGCAACAAAGCTCGAATCAGAAACCGCCTTCTCTTCCACCGCAGGCGGGCCCACATCGAGATTTCCAAAGAGACCATCAGACTCCGCCCCGTCGGCCCCGAAAAGAGAATCATCTTCCGAGTCACCAAACAAACTTTGCGACTCTTCAACTTCAACCTCACGTTCACCAAAGAGATCGTCGCCGTCTTGCTCGTCAAAAAGCTGTCCACTGTCATCGGTGGTTACCGCCTCGATTGGAGGAGCGGTCGACAGAATTTCTTGAGAATCACTCACGCCGGAGAAGAGATCGTCGGCCGTACTCAAGTCGTCCGCCCCATCAGAAAAAAGATCAACAGGCTCTATGTCGCCCGCGCCTCCCATCGAGAAGAGATCGTCTGCCCCAGATGTGACCGTGTGCTCTTCAGAGAAAAGATCCCCAGCGGTAGAGTCCGCAACTGCCGGTGTGGAAAAAAGATCGCCCGTCGAGGCAGTCCCTAGGGCACCCGCGAAAAGATCTCCGCCCTCCGTGTCACTCGAAAACATCTCTGATTCAACAAAAAGCTCATCTGGTCCGGAATCGTCACCGAATAGGTCCGCAGCCTCATCTGTGTGTGCCTCGGACTCGGACCCTGCGCTGTCGAAAACGTCTGAGACGGAAGCGTCCTGCCCGGAAACTGGCTCGCCAAACAGGGAACCGAAGTCTTGTTCGCCGAGAACCGCGTCCGTGGACGGGGTGTCATCCAACACTAGGTCACTCGCAGAGGCTTGAACACCACCGATAGTGGCCCCCACAGCTTCCGACTCTTCGTCGGACGCCGACGCTTCGTCAAACAGGTTCTCAAACGGATCGCTTTCACCGTCGAAGAATCCGCCGGAATCCGATGCTTCCAAGCTTTCGGTGTTGTGCTCTGAGAAAAGATCAGAGGAGCCTGCCGCCACTCCATTGCCGTTTTCGGCAAAGAGGTCGGCGGCACCTGAGCTCGTCTCGCCGAAGAGATCGTCGCTGCTTGAGGCATTGTCCCCAAATAGATCGTCGCTCGTCGCTGAGGCATCGCCGAAAAGGTCGTCCTCAAGCGAAACATCGGTTTCGGATATTCCACCCGTCTGAATGGTAGGGCGGAAAGCCTCCGGGGAAGCCATCGGGGCCGGCGTTGCCGCATCAAAATCGAAGAGATCATCTCCCAACGAGCTATCAAAGTCTGGAACATCGAGCGCGTAGTCGGGCTTCAAAGAGACGGGATCGGAGCTTTCGGGCTCCCCACTCGGTTCGGAACCGGCGAAGGAGCCTATGACTGGACCTGTCCCGACTTCGACGACCGGAGCGTCCGTGTCGTCAAAATCAAACCCCATAGAATCGAATCCTTCAGAAGCTGTGCCAGCGTCAAACCCTGAATCGTTAGAGAGCGGAGATTCTGGTAAACTTTCATTGTCAGCGGTTGAAACCGGAGGTTCCGAGAAAACATCTTCTAGCGCCATGTCCGCGGAAAAATCATCGACCGACGAAGCTTCCGCGACGACGGCCCTCGGGGGGGTGGGACTTTCAATCGACGAACCTGAAGGCTCAGGTCGTCCCAAGGAGGGTCGACGGTCTCCTCCAGGCCCGGAGTGTGCACCGAGAATCGGTTTGTCTCCCATGAGCGGCGACATACCACCGGTTTTCAGACCCAACCCACGACGCATTCCTCCACGGGAAGGCCCGCCTAACGTCGGCTTTTCGCCGAGCATGGGCTTGCCCCCCGCATTCGGATCGATCAGTCCATGCTTAATACTCAGTCCGCTTGCAATCAAGCCTCTCCGCGGCCCCCTACTGCCCCCGCTAGAACTCGGTCGTTTAGTGCTCGGCGTCGGTTTTGGCGGCTCCGTCTCCCCTGGATCTTGAAAATCCATGGGCTGCAGTCGTTCCGTTTTCTCAGCCCCTACCC
>JBBKWP010000135.1:0-13178 GCA_037968995.1 Candidatus Xenobia bacterium | reverse complement strand
GAGCGTGAGAACCACGAAACCTCCGGAAAAGTCTTGAAAGTCGCCCGAAACTTCTTGAGAAGGGGGGGTCAAGCGTTCCCAACCCTTCTTTTGGTCTAAGGTAACCGTCTCAAGCTGTTCCACTCGGTCGCTCTGTCCATTACCATCAAAATCGTAGGTGACTGTCGCGGTCACACGGTGGCGAACGGTCTCTCCCCCCTCAAGCTGCAGTGCCGTCGTTGCGAGACCTCCCTCAACGTGCCTCCCCCAAAGTTTACCGCTCTTCCATTCCCGCGCAGTGGTGAACTGGTCCCGCCCCAAGCTCCGACCGGAGCGCAAGACCAAGTCGTCCCCTCGGATGTAGAGACGCGAACTCTTGTTGGGATTCTGCAGATAAACCAGTGTCAACACGCAAGGTAGAACCAAGGCCGCCACAAGAATCCACCGACGTCGATAGCGCGGCACCCGACGCCTCTCCGCCCCAACAGCGAACTGGCCTGTCACGGCACGGTAGACCAGGTCCTTTGTCTCTTCGGCTAACTCTGGACTCTCGAGCGACCGAAGTCGTTCCGCGTCCCTTTGAAACTCTTTGAGACGTTTCTTCCAACGTTGGTCTGACTGCAAGAGGGCTTCGACGGCTTCAAGTTCCTTCGAATGGAGTTCTTGGTCCAGGTAGGCCGAGAGCAGTTCGTCATCGACTGGTGTCAAGGTAGACATGCATTTTGCACCTTTCGAAAAGAAGCCCGAGCCCGAGCCAAGCGTGAACGGATTGTCGGTTCAGGCACACCCAGGGCCACACTTAAGCCAGCATAATCCAAGCCACCGATCTCCTTAAAGACCAGTGGAAGTCGGTACTCTCCTGTCAGCAAAGTGAGAAGCGAAGAGAACTCGTCGCCCCCCGTCCCCAAGCGACTCTGACCTCCGCCCATCTTTAAGAAGAACTCCGCCAGCAACCGACAGAGGTCCTCATCGAGGACTCCGTCGGCTGCCAAAACTTCTGGCGGAATCTCAAGCACAGCCCGCCAAAGTTCGGTAAAAAGCCGTTCGGCCTGCTCGACGTCAGCCTCCAGATGAAAGCAGAGGGAATATACATAGGCCGACTTTGCCGTATAGAGAGTCTCGAATGGCAACACGGACTTAAACACTCACTTCCTCGACGGAATAGACGACCGAACCGTCGAAGATAGTGGTGGCGACTCGACTTTCCCGGTCGCTCTCCTGGGAAAAAGGGTCGCCATCCCAGACCACAACATCGGCGCGATATCCGGGAGCGAGCGTACCCACCTCATCCCCCCAGCCTGCCGCTGTGGCGGCACCCAAAGTATAGCCAAAGAGCACCGATGCGGGGTCCAAACACTGGTCGGGATACCAAGTGGGGTCGTTTCCGGCCCGTCGGACGAGTGCGGCGCGTATTCCGTAGCGCGGATCGATCTCACTGACCGGAGCATCGCTCCCCATAGCCAACAGCGCTCCCGCCCGTCGCAGATCGCCCAGCCGATACGCTGAACGCGCCCGTTCACCGAGAGCCTCCACCGCTGCGACTCGATCGTCGAGCAGATGCCCCGGCTGCACACTGGCCGTGACGTTAAGTGCCCTGAACCTTGCCACGTCCGCGTCATCGAGGAATTGAGCGTGTTCAAGGCGGTGTGGTATTCTAGGACGAGGGCAACCTTGCGCCTCAAGCTCTTCGAAGAGATCTAAACAGACCCGATTCGCCTCATCCCCGATAGCGTGAATGGATACACTGAAACCAGCCATAGCCGCTCCAAAGATCGTTTGACGCATCTCTTCCGGTGGAGTCAAATAGAGGCCCCGCCCATCTTCACCGACTGCCTGCTCGAGGAATGGGGTGATCATACGGGCGGTTCTTGAGCCAAGCGTTCCGTCCGCGAAGATCTTGAGATGTCCTAGGCGCACACGGTCGCTCCCGAACCCAGTTGTCAACCCCAAAGCGGCAGCCATTGGGAGGTGATGGGCAGCTACGTTGACGCTGGTCCTCATCTGCCAACGGCCTTCAGCTTCAAGGTTGCGCAAGACTCTTAAAATCCGAGGCCCTTCGTTCTGGTCCTTGATCCGTTGATCGCACAGACCGGTAAGCCCCAACCTGTGGAGATCGCCCTGGGCTTCGAGGAGAATCTGAGACAACTGTTCGTCGTCGGGCTCGGGCAGACAGTCTCTGACGAGGTTGGCAGCCATCTCTTTAAGCCATCCAGTGGATCGACCGTCTTCATCTCGCTCGATGACTCCGCCGGCCACTTCTCGATAGCCCTGCATCAGACCGGCCAGTTCTAAAGCAGCTGTGTTGGCCACGGCAGAGTGTAAGTCGCTGCACCATAAGAGCGTAGGTCTATCGCCGGTGACTTTGTCCAGTTCCTCGCGATGAGGCGGTCGAGAGTCTCTCCAGCCGGTCATATTCCAGCCGTGTCCCAAAAGCCAAGGCGCGCTCGTGTCCTCGGCAGCCAGAGCCGCCAGAAGCTGTTCGCAGCTTCTCATTCCTTGAAGGCTGAGTTGTCCGCGAAAGAGGCACCAGTGATAGAGATGGACGTGAGCATCCCACAGTCCCGGGGTCACTAAGCGCCCATTAAGAGAAAGAACCTGTGTGCCCGGACCTCGAGAAAATTTCCTGTCGCCCGCGGGTGACACCTCGGTGATATACCCTCCTGTGGCGCAAACATCAACGGCGCGACCCGTGTGGTCGCGCCCATCGAGCAAAATTAAGTCGGCGTGTGCCAATGGGTTTCGTCTCCTTCCGCTTCTGTCGCTCTAAGGACATGCCTCAGGAGGGGCCCTATTCCCAGGAACGACCGCCTGTCCTTGCGAAGTCGCCAACCTTGAGGTAAATCGTGTCATACATTCTTTCGCTCGACCAGGGAACCAGCTCTTCCCGCGCCTTGCTCTTTAACCAGCAAGCCGAAATCGTCAGTTTAGCCCAACTGGAATTCACTCAGATCTATCCACAGCCCGGTTGGGTCGAGCACGATCCTCATGAGATCTGGAATAGCCAACTGTCCGTCGCCAAGGAAGCCTTGGCCAAAGTGAAGGCCACCGCTCAAGATGTAAAAGCCATTGGAATCACCAATCAAAGAGAAACGACGCTGCTTTGGGACCGCAAAACCGGCCGACCGGTCTCCAACGCCTTAGTTTGGCAGGACCGTCGGACTTCCAGTCTTTGCAAAGCTTGGAAGCAGAGCCACGGTCCGAAAATCACCCAAAAAACCGGGCTCGTGGTGGACGCGTACTTTTCCGCCTCCAAAATCGCTTGGATTCTGGAGAATATACCCGACGCCCGTCGGCGCGCGGAAGCCGGCGATCTCTGTTTTGGAACCGTCGACAGTTGGTTGGTCTGGAATCTCACCGAAGGCAGGGCTCACGTCACCGACTCCAGCAACGCCAGTCGCACCATGCTCTTCAACATTCGAAACCAGGAGTGGGATCAGGAGCTGCTCGAACTTTTCAATATTCCACACAGCTTGCTCCCAGAGGTTATCGCATCAGAAGGCGTCTTCGCGGAAACCACCCTTTTCGGCTCCCCCATCCCCTTGGCCGGGATTGCCGGCGACCAACAGTCCGCCCTATTCGGACAGCGATGTCACCGACCGGGCCTCTCCAAAAACACCTACGGAACCGGTTGCTTCATGCTGCTCAATACGGGCCAAGTCGCGCGAACATCCCAAAACCAACTGCTTTCGACCATCGCCTGGACCCGCCAAGGAAAAACCGACTACGCACTCGAGGGCAGTGTCTTCATCGGCGGGGCCGCCGTCGGCTGGCTACGCGACGGGCTGCGTATCATCGAGAAGGCCGGCGACGTGGAAGCCCTGGCTCGGACCGTGGACTCGAGTGACGGAGTTGTGTTCGTTCCTGCATTCAACGGTTTGGGCACCCCTCACTGGGACCAAGATGCCCGAGGAACCATCCTCGGGCTCACTCGAGGGACCCATCGAGGCCACATCGCTCTCGCCACGATAGAGGCGATCGCCTTTCAGGTCGCCGACGTTATGGAAGCCATGCAAAAGGACGCGGAGATCAAACTCGAGGAGTTGAGGGTCGACGGCGGAGCGTCATCCAACGACCTGCTGCTCCAGATCCAGGCCGATCTCTTGAGGGTTCCAGTGGTTCGTCCAAAAAACACAGAAACTACGGCTATGGGAGCCGCCTTTTTAGCGGGACTCGCCGTAAACTTTTTCGCCAGCCTTGACGAGTTGGGCCAAAACGTTGGCATCGACCGCCTCTTCGAGCCCACTCAGTCCTTGGACCAGAGCGAGCAGCGCAGAGCCCGTTGGAAAAAAGCCGTCGAAAGAGCCAAGGAATGGGCTACTTAAGCTTAGCAGGCTTTCCTGGACTTGGAAGGTAATCGAGGATTCGTGGAAGAGCCGTTAACTGAAACGATGGAGTTTCTCACTCCAATTCGTCTGGAGCACTTCGAAGAAGACGCTTCTTACTATCTCTTGGTCATGGCGGGTCCTGACAAAGGGGCTGTCTTTAATCTTCAGGCGGGGCGCTCAACCTTGGGCCGTTCCGACAAATGTACGGTGCCATTGACCGGCCGCGGTGTGAGCCGTGAACACGCCTGTCTCACAATCGATTCTCACGGCAAAGCGATGCTCGAAGACCTCGATTCGACCAACGGCGTGTTCGTGGACGGCACCCTTGTCAAGAAGCGCCTTGTCGCCACCGGGGAAACCATCGCCCTCGGTCCTGAGGTGCAGATGCGACTTGAAGTCTCCACCTTGGGCGTGCAAGGCTTGCTGCAAAAGATGTATCAGAGCGCGACTCTCGATCCTCTCACCAACCTTTTCAACCGAAGAACCTTTGAAGAACGACTAGAAGAAGAGTTCACTGTCCTTACCCGACACAAAATGGAGTCCTGCTTGGCTCTGGTAGACGTCGATCACTTTAAGAAAGTCAACGACGACCTCGGACACTTAGCTGGTGATGCTGTGTTGGTGGTTCTAGCCGAACGGCTCAAGGATGGTGTGCGAACAGGTGATCTGGTCGGGCGTTGGGGGGGCGAGGAGTTCGTTCTCTATATTCGCCAGAGTGGACTTGAAGGCGCCGCCATCCTGCTCGAACGGTTGCGCGCCGAGATCGAGAACTTGGACATCGAAATCCCTCACGGGGACCCCGTCCGCGTGACCTTCAGCGCGGGAGTCGTTTCCTTGGCGGGCTTCAAGGACTGGAGAAAAGCCCTTCAGCGCGCCGATATGGCTCTCTACGAATCCAAGTCTGCCGGGCGTAATCAAGTTACCGCCCGCGACGGAATGACCGACGACGGAGCATAGCAGCCCAGCCGGAATCTCACCCAAAACTATGAACATCCGACGGAAAAAGGCAATCTCCGTTGGGCGGCAAACGTTGAAACCGGGGGATTTTCTACTATGCGTTCCAGTTGGGAGACATTTCAAAACGATCCTGTTCCTTATGCTCTCATTTCGCCAGAGGGCCAGTTCTTGCAGGTTAATCCGGCTTTTTCCAACCTCATGGGCTACACCGAAAAGGCCCTTTGCCAGTTAACCGTACTCGAGGTGACCCATCCAGAAGACCGTAGGCAGAGCTTGGCCTTGGTCGAGAAAGCCGCCCGGCGGAAAGCCACCTGCTATCAAGTCATCAAACGCTACATTCATCGCGATGGCCATATTATCTGGGCGCTACTGTCCACCACCCTGGAACGTGACGACGACATGGTACCGACGAACTTTTTATCGCGTCTCGAAGACATCACGGACCGGATCAAGACGGATCCGGTCCTGAGGGCACTCACCAAACGGATGCAGGCCGTAAAAGAACAAGAGCGTCAAGGCATCGCTCGAGAACTGCATGAAGAGTTGGGCCAAACTTTCGCCGGCCTTAAGCTCGAGTTAGACCGACTACAGGCCACTTTGCCTGCCGAGGCAGCGGCAAACGCAGGCCGTCTCTCTTCCATGGCCGACCACACCCTCAATAGCATTCGACGCTTCACCGCAGCCTTGCGTCCACCGATCCTCGACGACCTTGGTCTGGAGTCCGCCTTGGAGTGGCTTTTGAAGGACACCTGCACAAGCACCAACCTCAAGTGGCAGTTGGAGACAGGACCCGTCTTGTCCCTCGATTCGGAAACCAGAATCGCCCTGTTTCGTATCGCACAAGAAGGACTCGGGAACATCATTCGCCACGCCGAAGCGTCGTCGGTGGTGATTCAACTCACACAAGATCGCGAGAGCATCATCTTCAAGCTCGTCGACGACGGAATCGGAATCCAAGAATCTAGCGACCGTGCACGAGGCATAGGGCTTTATCTAATCAAAGAAAGGGCTCAACTCCTCAACGGAAGCTTCACCATGGGCAATCACCAGCCTCAAGGCACCTTTGTAGAAGTGAGGCTCCCCGCTCCTCTGTCCAACTCCAAAGACCGTGGGTTGATCGCCGCCTGGGAGTAGCCAAAGGTCTTTTCAATTTGGACGCGATAGTGTTCCAAGGGGGCAAGAAGCCACCTCGCTGTGGGTGAGTCTTTGAAAACACCTACGGTAGAGAGTGACCTCGAGGACCGAATGCAGCCAGCTTGGCATTTTCGCTACAAAACCTCTATAGCGCGGACTCTCCTGATGGCGGCTTGGACTTTCCCCTGCCTGGCCACCTTGTGGGACTTCTTGTTCCCTGAGTTCCCCTCGCCTATCTTACTGCCAGGCGTTGGCAACGCGGACTCTGACCGGAGCATTTTGCTCATGCTATCCTTGTCCGCCCTAGTTCTGGTAACCCCACGGGGAAGCTGGAGAGACTGGGGGGCACTCCGATGGTTCACGCTGGCATTCTTGGGCTGGTGCGGAGTGTCAAGTTTGGCTGGAAATGACCCTGTAGGGAGCCTCTTCTTCTCTCAAACGTGGTTAGCCGCAGCGTGCGTTCTGGCAGCGTTCCCGCGAGTAGTTCCTCATCGGATCACCTCGAGATCGCGAGTCCTCCTTCTCCACTTACCCGTCGCGTGCATCGCAATCATGGGCTTGGTTCCACTTTTCTTCGGGTCGGACTTACCAAGAGCAGCCGGGCCGTTTCAACTCCCTGGAGTATTGTCCAACTGGCTGGTCCTTGTGTTACCCCTGGTTTTGAGCGATCTCTTGAGGATCCGAACCCATCTGTTCTGGCCGGTCTTCATCAACTCGGTCTTGACCTTATCGTTGCTGGTTCTCACCTTCTCGAGAATGGCATGGTTTTTGGGCGCGGTCCAACTCGCATGCTTGCTTTTACTAGAAAGCCCGCTGTCCATGAGGCGGGTCGGGGCTTGGTCTCTCTACTTGGTGGCCGGCCTCTCCTGCGTGGTGGCGCTACGAGTTCACTTGAACGGCTTCGTTCTGCTGGCAGCCGTCGCGGCGGCCGTTATGATTCCGGTCCTCACGGAATGGTACCGAAAAAACATCACAACAGGTTCTCTCCTCCGCCTCGGAGCGACCCTCTGTATCGTCGCGCTTTGTGTGGTTATGATCGGTCGGCTGCGCCCTCAGCAGACTCTCAGCGACAATGCCAAAGCTCGACTCGAAACTCTATCCAGCGAAGACAGTTCAGCGACCTCGCGTCTTGAGTTCTGGGAGGCAGCCATCTCCATGGCCAACGCTAACCCGATCTTTGGCGTTGGCCCGGGTAATTTCAGCGCCAACTTTCCCCAATTCCAACGAGAATTCTATTTTTATAGCGATTCGCCTCACAACACCTTTCTAGAGTTGGCGGCCGAACTTGGTTGGGTTGGCGTGCTGTTCTTTCTGAGCGCGACCCTGGCCCTGGCCCGAGACATCAAAAGGGGTTGGACTGGAAGCGCCCTGCAACGGACCGCACTCTTAGGAGTCGTGTCCGGTTGCCTCTTCGCCGGCATCGAGGTGAGCTATCAGTTCGCCACCCTGTGGACCACGCTCGCCTTCCTGGCTGCCCTGATGCGCTCGCCGACGTCTCGGGAGACCGACTCCAGTTCCATCTTGGCCTTATTAGGCGGAGGGTTCGCGCTCGTAGGCCTTGGAGTTCTCGTCCCCTTGCAGCGAGGGAACGAATTGAGTCGTCGGATGGTCGACCCGGCAGCGGCTTTCAATCTTTCCGTTGCCGTGACGACTGCCCTACCCGTCTGGCCCGCACCAAGCTTCACCGCCCTCCAGAAAGGATTAGACTCCGCCCAACCTACCGCCATCCTCAATCCTATCGTGGAGAAGATCTTAAATTATGGGCCTCACGACGCCGGTGCCTACAAGCTTGTTGGCGACTACTTTCTACGAGAAGACCGATTTGGAGATGCCAGAAGTGCCTTCGATCGGTCCGTTCAGTTAGATCCCTTCAATCGCCCTATTCTATACTACAATCTTCTTTCGATTGCATCTCAGACGGGCGATGAGGCCTTGAAGCAACGGGTGACCCAAGCTGCTCTCACCCGCTACGTTCCGCTGGAGCGAATCAAAATAGCCCATGAGGCCCACAGAGCCTTGCTGTCAGCTCAGTTGATTCCTCTGATGTACTCTATTGCCGATAACCTCAGTCCCTACTATCAACCGAAGGTGACGGAACCTCTCTACCGCTTTCTTGTCGAACAGGATCACGCTCCAAGGTCTCTTCACGGCTTGGGAATATCGCTCTGGACTCAACGGCGTTTTGACGAAGCTCGGCCTTACCTAGAACAGGCCCACGACATCAATCCGTTCTTCCCCCCCCCGCCGCCTCCTTGATACGGACTTGAAGCAGCCTCCCAGGCACAAAGGTGCCATGGTCTTGTTCCCCAAACCACTCAGCGAGTGAGCGCCGTGGAAGTAAAATCGTCTCGTCGTCCATACCTTTACACCTACGCGGGCGCTTTGCTATCCCTGGTCGTGAACATCGCTTCTTACTGGTTGAGCGCCCGAATCTTCAGCACCCAGGGGTTCGCTGAGTATGCAACCGGCAGGCGGTTTCTCTCTCTAGGACTGTCGGCTATCACTCCCGCCTTGGGGGTCAGCATCACCTATCACGTCGCGTCCAGCCTACGTGACGTTCAGGAAAACACGCGGGACTACTTTTTAGCGGGCCACGCGTTCTCTCTGGCGCTCATTCTGCCGATGGCCGCAATAGGTTTGGCCTGGCCGAGATTCGTGGCCGAGAAGCTGTTCGGGAATTCCGTCTACACCGGACTCCTGGCCCCTTTATCACTCTGTCTTTTAGCATTCACACTCATGTTCATTGGAGCCAGCTACCTGGTGGGGAATTTGGATTTCGGGTGGGGAAGCCTGGTAGGCTGTGTGGGGGGCTCTATCCTACCGACCGCCATGCTCCTATCGGGAGGAAAAGATGTGGGGGACGTCTTTTGGAGAATCGGAGTCGCCCTGTTGGTCTTCAGTAGCTTACTCAACGCGGTCATTTATCGCTGGAGAACAAGCCGCCAGTCCTCAAGTCTGCAAAACAAGAGAGATCATTTTCGTAGACTGGCGTCCTATGCCGCTCCGCGTCTCCCGGCCGCGGGAGGCTTAGCCTTCCTTATGGCGCTACCAGTCCTTTTGACGGCCGACAAAGCTGACAGCCTTGTCGCCGCGGGGGTCCTTTCCTTGGGCGGCATCCTTCTTACGTTGGTAGAATCGCTCGTCAATCCAGTGTCCGCTGTTCTCCTACCCCAAGCCGCGCGGTCGATAGCCTTGGGAGGGCGGGAGGCCGTGTTAAAACAGGTTAAGACACTTTGGATTGCTTTGACCGTACTGGTGGTGCCCATCATCCTCATCGGCTTGCTGGTGGTCAAACCGGTGCTGACTCTCTGGGTCAGTCCCGAAGCAGCACAATTTTCTCACATTTTACAGTGGATGCTACCGACGCTCCTCCCCTACGCTTACTATAGAGCGTTTTCCGCCATTCTTGACGCCTCCAGCCGAACCGCGTTCAACAGCCAAAATGTGGTGATCGCGTTGGTGGTCTACGGCGGATGCTACGCTTTGACCCGGCACCTCGACTGGACGTTCCAGGTCCTCATGTCGTTTCTACTGGCTGTTTGCACATTGGGCGTCTTGACGGTGGCTCGAACTCTTTACGTGCTGAGAGACCCTTTAGGAACTGAGGATCTCGAGGCGATCGCCCGGTAAAGCTCAACGTGCTCTTTGGCCGACTCCCGCCATTGGAATCTTTCCACCCGCTTGAGACCGGCCTCTCTGAGACGCTCTCGCAACACCCGATTGTCATAGAGCAGACTTAGCTGCCTGATGAGCGAGGATTCATCGGTGGGGTCAAAGAGAAGACCCGCCTCCCCTACGATCTCCGGCAACGACCCCGCATTCGCGACCAAGACCGGTGTTCCGTGGCCCATCGCCTCTGCCGGCGGCAGACCGAATCCTTCATACAAAGACGGAGTGATCGCAGCCCAGGCTTGGGCGTACAGAGATTGTAAGTCGTCTTCAGGAATGGGATGAACGCGGATGACCCGGGAGTCAGAACTCATTAAGCGATCGAGTTCTTCAGAGCCTGGGGATACAAGAACCAGTTGCAACGGAAGAGAGAGCTTCGCGAAAGCCCGCAACAGGAAAGCGACGTTCTTGTGGGGTTTGGGATTGCTCACGCACAACAGGTAAGGTCTCTCTATTTTATAGCGCCCCACCACGTCCGAATCTATCACTGTACTTGGTCGGTCGACTCCATTATAGCTGACCTGAATTCTGGCACTGTCGACACCCAAGTACTTTATTGTGTCCAATTTCGTGTGATGTGAGACGGTCAAGACCCGGTCCGCTCGACGGGCGACCGGCCCCAGTACCAAAAGGGCGAAAAGACGCCTCGACAGCTTCGGCTCAAAAAGAAAGGGAATGAGGTCGTGCACGGTCACCAAAGTCGGAACGCCAAGGCAGTGGGCTACAGCGACCGAAGGGAAGTGGATTACGTCAGGTCGGCGACGCCAAGCGAGATAGGGGAGTTCAAACTGTTCGAAAACATCAAAAGGACGAGTTTGGGTGGGTATTAGGCGGTGGTTGGGAAAACGGTCCCCGGCCTCACGCAGGTCGGCCTCAGGAACCAGCAGTTCGAAGACGATCTCCGGCGCCAACTCCGGAATATATTCGAGCAGCCTTAGGATATAGCGGGCGATCCCATGAGTGGGCCCCGCCGCCGCCATTCGCGCGTCGAAAAGAACTCTCAAACCACTTCTCCATGGCAGCCACGCGGGCCGACTCTTTGAGCGAACAGTCTATGGTAGAGTTCGATAGTCTTTCGGTCAGTCTTTCGCGCATCGTACTCGTGGAGAACTTTCTCGCGACCGGCTTGGGCCATCCGCCGTGCTTGCTCGGGATCGTCCATCAACCGACTGATGGCCTGAGCAAGAGCGGTCGGTTCGTTGGGAGCAGAGAAAAGCCCCGTGACCCCATCGTCGACGATATCCTGAGTCCCGCCAACCCTGGTTGATACTACGGGAATTCCCAAGACCAGAGCCTCCAGCAGTACGACTCCAAGACCTTCGTAGCGCGAGGAAAGCACAAAGAAGTCGAGCGCGGCCATATGGGAAACGAGATCCTCAACCCAGCCCAAGAAGTGAACGCGCTGTCCCAGGCCCAGCGCGTTCACTTGATCCTCTAATTGGGGAAGGAGATACCCCGTTCCCATCAGGACCAGGTGGAGGCGCGGGTAGCGCGGCGCCAGCAGAGCGAACGCCTGGAGGAGGTCGGAATGTCCCTTCACGGGCTCAAGTCGGCCGGCCATGCCAAGCACAATGGAGTCTTTGGGCAGATCCCAAGCGTGGCGGACCTCATCGCGACTTCGCTTGGGGATGTAGTCGTCTAGGGACAAGCCGACGGGGATCAGTGAGAGGCGACCAGACCTACAGATACGTTCTCTAAGAATCTGTTCTTGATTCACTCGTGAGATTGTTATCAGGTGGTGACACCAACTGGCGGCCAACTTTTCGAGGGCCCAGTAGAAACGCTTTGTCCAAACGGAGGACGTGGAGTTCTGGGGCAGTTCGTAAATCGTATGAACAATGACAGGAACTCGCATAATGAAGGCAGCCAGACGTCCTAAGAGACCTGCCTTAGAGGTATAGGTATGAAGAATGTCCGGTCGGTAGGCCCTTATGACTTTCAGAAGCTCAACAAAAGCACGAAAATCCTGGAGCGGACGGATTCGCCGTGGGATCTCCACTGGGTAGACCCGATCAGTGACCTGCTCGAGTTCCTCGCGAAACCGCTCGAACTTGCAGGCAAGTGCGGCCTCGTGGCCGGTGTCCCGCAAAGCTTGGAGGGTGCTGCGCAGAAAACAGTGTGCTGTCAAATCGATGGTCGTCACGTGAAGAGTTCTCAATCTTCTATCCACTCTTATTTCCGGAAACGCGGCGAGGGCTCCACCGCGGCCGTATAGGCCTCTACAGTCAAGTTGGCGGTCACTTCCCACCGGTAGTCGCGGGACCGGGCCAAAGACCAACTCCGCCACTCCTCAGCCTGAGGGCTCTCCCAGAGCGAACGGCAGATCTGGCGAATGGCCTCGGGGTTCTCAGGGTCGAAGCGGAGTTCCGCCCGATTCACGACTTCGTTCATCGGAGCGAGGTCGCTGACCGCGACCGCCGCTCCGTAGCTCATCGCCTCGAGAACCGTCAAGCCGAAACCCTCGTGTAGAGAAGGAAAAACGTAGCCTGTGCATTTCGAGTACAGACTGCTGAGCTCGGATTCTGAAACTCGTCCTGTCCAGTGGAGCGGCGAATCGCCGGCCAGCGTTTGGACGTGACGCCGGAACTCCTCGGGACATTCGCCGGCGAGCACCAAAGGGATTCCCGTCAAACGAAGGGCTTCCACAACGGCTTCGATATTCTTGTGCCGTGGCCAGCAAGGCAGCAGCAGCAAGAATCTGTCGGGACATCCGACCGGCAAATCCTCCGGAGGACTCGGCTGAGCGACGCCGAGCGGCGTGACCGTCGCCGGTGGACAAGGTCGCAGCCAAGCTTGGGCGCGCCCGCGCGTGAACGACGAATTGCACACCAGATGATCTGCGGTTGTCAGTTTCCAAGCTAGCCAACGATAGACCGGACGAGCCAAGGACCGCCAACCCGGCAAGGGCAGTTCGAGAGAAAAAAAGTCGTGCAACATAACGACTTTCGGAATTCGGCACCTTAGCGGCCAGCCAAAACTGAGATCGAATGGCGATGTCAGGTGAATCAGGTCTACTGGGAACTGATCCCAACCCGCGGCAGTTCGGTTGGCTGGTCGACGAGGCCGCGGGTTGGGATCAGTTCCCAGTAGACCTGATTCACCTGACATCGCCAT
>JBBKWP010000134.1:0-6233 GCA_037968995.1 Candidatus Xenobia bacterium | reverse complement strand
TGAGACCGCCCGCTAAATTTTGGCGAAATTCGATGGCGTTCTGCTCAATGAGTGGACTCCCGCTCGCCTGAGCCGACAGGGCTACACTGCCCAGCAGATCGAGGCCGGTTGCCAGGCTTAACCGGGCCGCCGCACAAAAACGGGCCAGCGTCGCGAACTGCAAAATTGGACCGAGAATGGGAATCTTGAGCATCACAGTGAAGATTCTCAACCTTGTGGCGGGGTCGGACCAGGCCTCGCGAGCGGCGTAGAACATCACCGGCAGCAACACGCCAAGAAGAACCCAACTCCCCGGATTGGTGGCGATCTTTGTGATCAGCATCACGACCCGGGTCAAAAAGGGCAACTCTGCCCCCAAAGAAAGAAAGATGTTCATGAACCTCGGTAAGACCAAGGTGAAAACCGAGAGCGTTAGGAGCATAGACACGACGAGGACCAACAGTGGATAGGTGAGAGCCCCCTTCACTCTTTGGACGATGGCCTGGTCCCTTTCCAACCAGTCGGCGGTGCGAGCCAGCGCCGCCGAATATTGACCGGTGGATTCCGCGACACGAGCCATATTCACGTATAGACTGGGAAATACCTTAGGAAAGCGAGCGGAGGCTTGGGAAAGACTCGCTCCCCGATCGAGGTCTTTAACCATCGTTTGAATCACCAAACTGAAATCGGGAGAGTCGCCTTGCAGACCTAGACATTCTAGAGCGTCGATCAGATTCACACCACTGTCGAGCATGGTCGCAAGTTGGCGGGTGAAAAAGACGACGGACTGCCGAGGGGCTCTGATCTCTTTTTCCCAAGCTTCGAACTCCTGGTTAGCCACCGCCGGCCCCGGCCACCAGGGGTTCGAAGTTGACCCAGTGCAAATAGTTTGGGTTCGGTTCTTTGCGGTCCTCGCGCAGGTTTGGAGAGACATCCATCTCCCCATAGGAGGTGTGCGTAGCCACGGGCGCATCCGAGGGACCCAAGGAGCCGACGGAAGTGACTTTCCAAACTCGGTGCGGCGATTTCTCAACTGACCGGTCCAGTTTGACGGTGTAGCTGCCGAGCGGGGTTCCATCGGCTTGGGTGAGTTTTTCAGAGTAGAGAAAGAAGGGGTTGTCGGCGACTAGGGGCGGGGGGAAATCGAAGCCGTAGATCACCTTCGTCTCAAAGTCCACAAGGCCAGACTCCGCCAACATTTTGGCTTGTGCGGCCTGGCGCAGACGCGCCGCCTCTTCATACTCGCTGGATTTCGCGCTGAGCAGAGCCATCCCGGTGATCAGTAAGAGCGTTGTCACCAAAAGGACGGCCAATAGCGCGGAACCTCTGGTCGCCTTCATCGCAACCACCGATAGGCGGCACCTGTGAAGGTCACCACACGTTTGGCTTCTTGCACTGAGACTTCCAGTTTTATCAATTCGGGTTGTGGCATACTGACGTTGAAACCGAGAATGCCTTCAGCGACGACGGTGGTCGAAGGCGCTTGATTGGCCTTGGTCACCGATCGCAACAGTCGGCCCTGGTCCAAGCTGTACACTATTCGCAGTCGGTCGAGGGCTCGAGCGGGAGCCCAAAGACCATAATCGGCTGTCGGCTCTTCGCCGTCATCATCCCACTCTTGGCCCGTTTTCCAGCGGGCTTCGCCATGAGTGTTCACCACTTGGAATTCGACTTTGTCCACAAGATTGGAGTCCTCGGGGGTAGTGATCTCCACTGCTCGACTCACTTCGTCCACGATTCTCTGCAGCGCACGCTGGGCTTCCGCCGTCTTCTGATTTCCTCGGTTGTAAGTAATAATATTGCCGTACTCGCCGGCCAAGGAAGCGATCAGGCCCACCACGATTCCGAGTAGGAGGATGGCCACGAGGGCCTCCATTAGCGATACGCCCCTAGGTTTAAGGAACAAGGTCCACCACCGTTGAGTCATCGGTCATCACTCTCCCTCCAAAACGTGTCGATACTCCAACGCGACATTTGCCATCCTTGAATTCGCTGGTCCCGTTCAGATAGCCGACGCGATGCACCAGATCCGCTAGAGAGGTTTTCGAGCGGGGGGTGATGGTGGCATCTCCCCCCAGGGAGGCCACCCACCAGCCAAAACTCGCTCCGAGGATCGGAGCTCCGTCGGTGTCGATAGCCAGGGCTTCCAGCGGCAAGGTAGCGTTACGGTTTAACGGGTTTGAACCCAAAAGGTTGACCTCGATCCTCTCAAGAACCTGGGGCGCTCTAGGTAGTAGGCCGGTCTGCGACAGGGTTCCAGAACCCCGAGACCCGCTCCACTGGGCGGTCACCTCCACCAGCGCGACGGCCTCGTCGATACTTTTGAGATCCGCTACAGGAGTGTCCCGCTCTAGTTCTTTTGAGGGCGAAACCAGTTGATAAGGACGCGCCGAAACGCGGAGTTCAAACTCAGGATACTCCGACGGTCGACTCACCTCACCGTCAATAGCCGACAGAGAGGCCGGATCGGTGTAGCCGCCGGACCTCGCCCAAGCCCGCAACTCCGCCCAACGTTGCTCCACCAACAGGCGTGCCGTGTTTTGCACTTGAGTCCCTCGGGAACGCTGCAGAGCGACGTGAAATAGGTTGAACACCAGGAGCGCCGCCACCGCTAACAAAAAGAGCGCCATGACGACTTCGAGGAGGGAGTAGCCGCGGCGGAGGTTCACTTGATCCATCGACAGTCGCTGACATAGCCGGGAGCCAGAACGGTTTGTCCACTGCCATCTGGCTTCATGAGAACGAGTTCGCCTTTTGAAGAATTCAAGCCCAAAAGTTGGCTGCCGTCAGGCGACCAGTAAGCCGATGCCTTTCCGTGATTTTTGCTATCGGGTATCTTCTTGAGAGTCTTGGTCGCTCGCTCGACGACTGTGATCCCATTTGGGTTATTCCAAATGGGAGAAGGCAAGGTAGGAAACAAGACCTTAGACCCATCAGGAGACCAAGATAGCCGGATGTTGGCATAGAGGGTCCAAGCGTCAGATATGTTGGAAGCTAAGGTTTCTATGGCTCCGCCGTTGGCGGGGACAACATACAATCTACAGGGAAACTCGCCGGCGAACGCCACTTCACTCCCATCGGGAGAGAGCGACGGCCCCCAAAACCATCCCGACGCGACCTTTTTCCTGTTGCTACCGTCCGCGTCCATGGTGATGATGTCGCGTCCCTCTTTGACCACCAGCTTGGTTCCCCTAGAGTCGACGGCGTAGTTACCGTATGAGGGCGACCCAATCGCTCTGGTGTTACTTCCGTCGGGCCTGACAGAGCTCAGACCCACGCTTGAGTTGTAGAAAATCACTTCCCCGCTTGGAGACCAAGTTGGAGAAGACGGGCGTACCGAGGAGGGAGCAAGAGTCCTAACGATCCCGACCCCTGGTATAACAAGCACCAGTGTATTGTTGCCATTGACGACGTCTGGAGTCGTGGCGACGAGTTTCGAGCCATCAGCGCTCACGTCGAATTCCAAAAAGGTCCCCTCACAAAGCTTGGTCTGCCCACTTCCATCCATTTCGGTGCGCCAGATCTCGCCGTCCTTCAGGTAGGCGACTCGCCAAGGCTGCTTGGTGACAACAATCTTTAGCACACCGACATCGCCCCCCGCATTCAGGTGGCCGTAACGGTCTTTCACTCGAACGTTAAGTTGGTACTCATCGCCTTCTTTGGCGGTAGCGGGCGGCTTCCACTCCACGCGTCCGCGCCACACCCCTTCGGTCGGATTCCACTCCAGGGGCGTTGCCTCAGCCGACGAGAACCGCCCGTCTCCCCCCCATTCGGCGAACAGGGGCACACCTTCAGGGCTCCAGGCATCGACTACCAAAGACAAGAAGCCATCCTGGGCGACCGCGATGGGGCTGTTGGGCTCCTCCAGGATCTGCTTGGGGAAACCATCCATCTTGACCAGTTCGGGTAAGGCCGTAGGCTTGGCTGACATCGGGGGAAGGGCTGCCACTTCGACCCCTCCGGCGCCGGTCTCCGCGACACCGGAGGAAGTTCCCCCTAGGCCTTTGTGGGTTGAGACCGTTCCGTCGAGGCCCACGGTGACGGTGTAAGGGTTGGCGGCCCCGGAGATCTGAAAGTCGGGAGGGGTGTCGGTGAAGGAAGACGTTTCTGAGGAGCCTGTCCCGACGGTGGCGGTCACTCCGTTGGAAACGACAATGGAGTATCCGTTCTCATCATACGACCAGCCGTTGCTGAGAACCTGACCGGAGGGGAGAAATAGGAGCAAGAAGTCTTCAGGAAAGGGTGGGCTCCAGGCGTCCGGCACGAAGCCCGACCCGGTTTCGGGCGACTTGCGGAGCCAGTCGCCGCCAGAGGACTTGGCCCATGTGGCCACGGAAAGATAAACGCCTTTGGCTTCACTCTCGAAGGAACGCGTACGGGTGACGCGGGGCAAGACAGGGCCCTCGAGTTCGTAGAATCCCTGGGCGGCGTAGATCTTCCCCCCGCTACTGGGAATCCCAATAGCGGTTGGCCACCCGGTCGCCATGGCTTGTGAGCGGGCTGCTCGTATCTCCGCGGCCAAGGCGTCGGCTATAGCGCTTGCCCCTTGACTGCGAGAACTGGTACCCATGCTGGTGACCGTGGCCGTGAGCATGAAGCCCATGATGACCATAGCCAGCAGAATCTCTACCAAGGTGAAACCGGAACTGGGAATCTCGCGATGTCGATTCATGACAACGAGCCTAGCAGATGACCCTTAAACGCGGGTCGCGAATCAGTCACGAGATTGACGCATTGACCCTCCGCCAGCGATGGATAAATCTGAGAACGAGTCGTCTTAGCAGCATGTGTTTCAGGCTGCACAACCGAGTTGGCGCTAGAGGCGGGGCCGACGAGGGAGTCGTCGCGACGGAGTTTCATTTGATCCACCGGGCATCCCACGCATAGTCAGGGGAGATGACGGTCTGCTTCCAATCGCTAGTATTGAACAGTACGAGTTCACCGGTCGCACTACGAGCGAGCAATTTACTCCCGTCCGGCGACCAATAGGCTCCCTCGGGGGTATTGAGAGTATCGCTGTTCGGTAGCATTCTCCAGTCTCCAGAAGCGACATCGGCGACAACGACCTCCTGCCCTCTCGAAGTCCCTGTGCCGCCGACAGTTGGGAATACGATATGACGCCCGTCAGGTGACCAAGAGGCGAAAGCACCGGCCGAGAAACTCCAGATACCGGCGCTCCCAGGAACCAATACACGGGCGGGACCCGGGGCACTGGTTGACATGACTTTGAGTGTCGGTGGATAGTCCGTGATGTAGGTGATTTGAGTGCCGTCAGGCGAGAATTCCCCTGGATAGTCGTACCAGCTGTTCGTAAGGTTTCTAGGGCTGGAACCATCTATCTTGGAGATCCGAACTCCGGCCCGCCTCGTGGCGATCTCGTTGCGGCTCGGACTTATGTCACTCGCGCCGCCCGGGGCCAGCCGTTTCAAATCGCTTCCATCCGCTTTGATAGAATGAGTGTAGCCCGCAGTGTAAAAGTAGATGAGTCCTCCATCTTCCGACCAAGTGGGAATCCTAGCGTCAGCCCCTTCTGGCGAGAGGGTTCGGACCAGACCAATTCCTGGTATGACTAAGCCGAACTCCGCGGTCCCATCAGTATGTCGGGTAACTCCGATCAGCTTACTTCCGTCTGGACTGGGTATGATGCCAGAAAAATCTCCCTCACAGATCTTCCTGCGCCCACTCCCGTCCATTTCCACTTGCCAAACATCACCACCCCCGAGATAAGCGATCCGCCAAGGCGACTCGGTGATCTTGGTTTCGAAAACACCCACCCCAAGATTGGCGTTGACTTGTCCATACTGGTCGCGTACGCGAACGTTGAGCTTATACTGGTCTCCGTCTTTAGAGGCGGCCGGCGGTTTCCATTCCAGGCGTCCTCTCCACACTCCCTCGGTGGGGTTCCACTCCATGGGCACGTCCTCTGCCGAGGAGAAGGTTCCATCGCCTTCCCAGCGCGCGAACAGCGGGACGCCTTCAGGGCTCCAGGCGTCCACCATCACCGACAAGAGTCCGTCTTTGGCCACGGCCGCGGGGCTGTCGGGGTCGGCCGCGACCACTTTCGGAAAGCCTTCCACTTTGAGGAGTTCCGGCGGGGTCGTTGGCTTGCCCGAAATCGAGGGGAGGGTCGCCACCTCTACAGCTCCGGCGCTGGTCTCCGCGAGGCTCGACGAAGCTCCCGCTAGGCCCTTCTGCGTTGAGACCGTTCCGTCGAGGCCCACGGTGACGGTGTAAGGGTTGGCGGCCCCGGAGAT
>JBBKWP010000133.1:0-9897 GCA_037968995.1 Candidatus Xenobia bacterium | reverse complement strand
GGTCGTGGCGGCCGAAGCGGCGGCGGAGACCGCGGCGGACGACGCTAGACGACCTACGATCTACGACCTAAGAGCTTCAAGCTCCATTAAGCCCGTTGGGACAAGCGTGTCTCGACGGGCTTTTTTTGTGCCTGAGCGAAACTTCATACCGCTTCCGTGGTCCATGAGTAAAGAGGTCTTCCTTTTCCGTTAACAGGGAGTAAATATTGTTCAGGGAACCTCTAAAATCAGAGGATGGTGTTGTTTGTTTTTTCCAGTCTGTCGCAGTTTTGCCGCGATTTTGTTTTCGCTGCTGCTGACTGTGGCGGTTCACGCGCGACCCCATCCCGGTGTCGACTATGTGAAGCTTGAAGCGGCGGGGGTGCCAATTCATTTGGTGAATGTCGATCTCAGTCGAACGGACATCGTCCTTCGTCCCGTCATCGCTCCCTCAGGCCACCGATACCCACTCAAGACCTTCGTTCAAAAGCATCGTCCATTGGCTGCCATCAACGGAACATTTTTTGACACCCTCACTGGCATTACCGTCGGCAACTTGGTGTCCAACGGTCGCCTCCTCAGCGAGGGGATGGCAGGCTCGAACCTCGTCTTCCACAAAAGTGGGGCAGTGGAACTGATCTCGTCGGCCAGAAATCTTGGTCGATACCAAGACTGGGCGGACGTGGACTTCGCTGTAGGCGGGGGTCCTACCCTGATTGCGAACGGCGAATACTTTATGGACCCAAGGTCTGAAGGATTTAGAGACCCCAGTCTTTTCCATCCTAGGCCTCGCACCGCTATTGGTGTCACTTCCGACGGCAAGCTTCGTATGGTCGTGGTCACACACAATGTCACTCTCTGGACTTTGGCCCACATTATGGCGGATCTTGGCTGTGTACAAGCTATGAATCTGGACGGGGGATCGTCTTCGGGGTTGTCGGTTGGTGGTCAGACGGTGGTAAACCCCAGGCGCACTCTCACAAACCTTATTGGAGTCTTTCCGGTAGGCCGGGATGCCGATCTGAGTCGAGCGGTTGGGGTCGCATCCACACGGGCTCTTGAACATTACCAGAAGGGTTTGCAGCTGCTTGACGGAGGACGATTGCTCGAAGCCCGTTCTCACATGAGGCAGGCGGTGGCCAAGGCCCCTGGCGTCGCCGCCTATTGGAGGGCCGCCGGGCAGTCTGAGGAGCGGATGAACAATCCGACTCGTGCGATTCTGGATCTTGTTCGTGCCGCTGAACTGTTCTTTATTGAAGGCGATCTCGTTTCGGCCGAAGATGCGGCAAGGACGATCCTAGGTCTTGATGGTGACAATCTTTTCGCTCATCTCGTCTGCGGGGAGTCCATGATCGAGCAGGGGCTCGACACGGAAGCGGTGCCTCATCTCGAAGCTGTACTGCGGGCTGAACCCGACAACGCTCGCGCCAAAGAGTTGATGGAAGACGTAGATTTTCGGGCGCGCTCGCAGCAGGCGCTCAACGAGTCCAGCCAAAGTATTCAAGGAGTATGGTCTCTGTTGAGTCGAGATGGTACGGGCCCATATGCCAATGCCAGGACTACAGCTTCTTCAGGAGTAGGCTTCCTATAGAGTAGCCGGCACCGAAGGAACAGAGAACACCGATATCGCCGGGCTGAAAATGCGCGCGGTGCGTGTGGAAGGCGATGACCGAGCCGGCTGACGAGGTGTTGGCGTAGCGGTCTAAAATCAGCGGTGCCTCATCGGGTGTGGCTTCTCGGCCCAACAGCCGCTTAGCGATCAAAGTGATCATCGAAGCGTTGGCCTGGTGCAGCCAAAGCGTCTTGATGTCGCTGGGCCCGAACTGGTGGTCCGCGAGATGGGCCTCGAGATGCTGGGAGACCAGAACTGTGACCTCTTTGAAGACTTTTCGCCCCTCTTGATAAAATAGCAGACTCGGGTCGTCGTCGTCTCTATCTTCGCAACGAGAAAGGAAGCCGCGATTGTTACGAATGTTGTTGGAGAATTTCGTGGACAGTTTTTGACTAAGAACGGCGTAATTTTCAGGCCCCTTAGCGGTTTCTTGCTTTTCCACGATCACAGCCGTGCAGGCGTCCCCAAAAATGAAATGGCTGTCGCGATCCCGGAAGTTGAGGTGGCCGGTGCAGATCTCTGGACTGACCACGAGTACTCGAGTCGCGGTGCCCGAGGATACTAAGGCGGCGGCTTGGGCAATACCAAAGGTCGCGGACGAGCAAGCAACGTTCATATCGTAGGCAAAACCTCCGCAGCCCAACTGCTCTTGCAGTTCCACCGCGATCGCTGGATAGGCTCGTTGATGGTTGGAACAGGCGACTAAGACGGCGTCGATATCGCTGCCTTGGAGCCCGGCGGCCGTCAACGCCTCGAGGGCGGCGGCCTCTCCCATCTCCGCCTGCACTGAAAGTTCGGAATCGGGGCGGACCTCTAACTGGGGTCTCATGCGGCTAGGGTCTAGGATGCCTTCGCGATCCATGACAAATCTATGCTCTATGCCGGACGCTTTAAAGATGAAATCCGCCGACGACTCAGCTAGCTCAGAATCGCTCTGCGCGACGTAGGCATTGAAGGAGTCCACTAGGTCGGCGTTGCTGATGGTCTGATGAGGAGTGAACAAGCCGGTTCCACTCAGGACGATGTCTGACATGGAGGGGCGTTTGTGGTCCGAAGGAAGAACTCCTACGAGGACCGTCGAGGGCGACCTTCTGCCCCTCGAGACAGACGTAAAAGATGGCTCTCAAGTGGGCGACCGAGCGCATCTTCGAGAAAACTCGCGGTGGCGAGAACGGCGTGGCGATCGATTCCGTGAGCCCAGCCGCCCTTGTCGAGCATATATAACAGGTCTTCGGTGGCCAGGTTACCGGTGGCGCCCGGCGCATAGGGACAGCCTCCGGATCCACCCACGGAACTGTCGAAGGTACGAATCCCCAGACTGAGGCCCCGTGTGACGTTGGCGAGAGCCGTGCCGTACGTGTCGTGAAGATGAAGTGCTAGGTTGGGACGGGGAACGCCCTCGAGTTGACTCAAAACGGCGTCAATATCTTCGGGAACAGCGGCTCCGATGGTGTCACCAAGGCTGACCTCATCGCAGCCAAGTTCCAAGAGGCGTCGCGTGAGTGCGGCCGACGTCTGCGGTGAAATTATGCCCTCGAAAGGGCAAACGAAAGCCGTAGAAAGATATCCGCGCACGGTGACCCCTTCGCCTCTAGCTGCTTTGATCACCTCAGATATTTGGTCTAGGCTCTCGTCTATTGAGCGGTTTGTGTTCTTCTGAGAGAACGTTTCGCTGGCAGCGATGAAAACGGCGACTCGGCGGGCGCCCACTTCCATAGCCCGATGGAGGCCTTTTAGGTTGGGGACCAAGACCGTTCGGGCGTGGGCGGACTGCGAAAGGGAAAGTCCGTCCATCACCTCCACGGAATCGGCGAGTTGCGGGACCCACTTGGGATGGACCATCGAGGTGACCTCGACCTCTTGAAAACCACAGGCTTCTAGGCGTGTTATCAGTTCCAGCTTGAAGTCGGTGGAGAGAGGAAGTTTTTCGTTCTGAAGCCCGTCGCGGGGACTTACCTCGACGATTTTGACTTGGCGTTCGTGCATGGCCTTGCTTTCTGCGAGAGCCAAGAGAATCATCCTGATGCGGTGACCACCGGCCACGAGAGGGGCGGGACGAACGCTTCAAATTTCGGGAGTGTTTGAACAACTGGTTCCGAGGGGATCTTTGAGACCAATGAAGGCTTTTGAGAAATTCTATTTTTTCGTGGCGGTTTTGTTCAGCCTCACTGTCCTGTTTCTCAATCTCCGACTCTACTCCACTCCGGGCTCGGATTTCGCGGAGATATCTCCGCATCTCCAGTTTTTGAAACAGCAGCTCGAGTCTGGTTCGGCGACCGAAATGCAGGCCTTGTTTCCCGAGGGCTACCTCTTTAACTATGTTCTGTACGGCGCGTCTTGGATCGATATGGGCATCGCAGACTCCCGCCAAAAAGAGAGCGCCCTTCGAGAAGCGCGTTGGGCGCTTGGGTTTTTAGAAAGTGACACAGCCAAAGTCCCGTTTCAGAGGACCCTCGAACCTCCGTTGGGCGTCTTTTATCTGGGCTGGATCAACTGGCTGCGGGGTGGAATCCTCAAGCTAGACCGTAGCGGCACTGAGATGGAAAGCTTTCAGAGGGACTGTCAGATCTTGTCGGAGAGCTTTGCAAAGTCAAAGAGCCCATATCTCAAGGCATATCCAGGAGAGGCTTGGCCCTGCGACAGCACGGTAGCCGTGGCGGCACTGGCGCTCCACGACACCTTGTATGAACCTCGCTTTCAAACGACCATCGAACATTGGCTCTCTGGGATCCAGTCCACTGAGGTCGATGGTCTTTTGCCTCACAAAGCGCCAACGGGCGTCGATGGAGAAGTACACCAAGAAGCGCCAACGGCGATTGACATCCTACCCACCGAGACGGCTCCTTCGACCGATATGGCAAGGGGAAGCTCGCAGGTGATGATCCTTCGGTTTCTGTACGAGGTGGATCCAACTCTGGCCCAACGATATTATGCGACTTTTCGCGAACGATACGTCACCACTCAATTCGGCTTGCCCGGCGCCCGGGAGTATCCCGTGGGTACGGATGGCGTGGGGGACGTCGATTCCGGACCGTTGATTTTAGGGTTTAGCCTTTCGGCCACGGGAGTGCTGCCGGGAGCAGCCCGACTTCAGGGCGATCAGGAGTTGCTCCGTCCCTTCGAGCAACTGATCGCGACCTTTGGCTTTCCCGTGCGAGGACGCTATCTGTTCGGTGAAATTCCTGTAGCCGACGCCCTCCTGGTGTGGAGTCGCACCGCGGTCTCCTGGACGGGCAAACCCCGACACGAGCAGAAATGGAGTCCCATTGTCGGTTGGTGGTGGCGGTGGGGCTTCCACGGATTTTGGCTAGTGGTGGTGGCTCTAGTGTGGCTGCCACTTTGCGTTCGGAGGTCCTGGAGATGTCTTTTGCGCTCTTAATAGCGTCTCGACGGGTCGGCAGCCCGTGTTTGAGCGGCTAGCCCTACTTTGAGCGGCTAGCCCGTGTTTGAGTGGATAGTCTGTTTTCCGCGAAGTTTCGGAAGGCACTCCTCGGAATTTTGGTAACCCGGAATCCCTTCTTTGGTTTTAAGAAAAATTTCATTCGGCGCTGCTAAGCTCATTCTATAATAATAATAGGAGCTCACTCACAATGATACAGCTAGATCAAGCCGCCAGAGGCTCGCAACTAAAAGATCACGCGAGAAACGCACTGTTAAAGTTCAAAGAGTCCGGAACCATAGGCGGGAAAAGTGAAAGCCTGGACGCTGGTCAAGCCAAAGAGACGATGGCCTGGGCCGAAGCCAAGATTCAGGATTTCGTAAACATCGAAGCCGGCGGGGACCAACGCTTCCCAGATAGAGATTCCGTGCCTGGATCCATCCAAACCAATTTCTACGATGACTGGCGCCACATTAGCTACCAAGCGCCCGACCCGAACGGCGCGTTCTCATTCACCGAAGCCGTCACCAGCAGGGACACTTTTGACACGCCCCAGTCCAACACGACATCTGTCGAGTTTGACGGGACTACCCTGAACATATTCCGCGAGAGCAAAGACGCTTGGGGCGAAGGCTCTAGCACCGCTTGGAATCTGACCGATGCCGGCGGCGCTAAGCAGCATTTCTTTTTCGACTAAAAGTCTCACACTCGTCTCCCGCAGTCGCTGTTAATGCCGCGGCACAATCGCCCATCTCTTGAGACTGTCCGGGGTGGAGTTCGCTAGGAACTCTGCGCCGGGCAGATTGTTTTCACAGGCAATGGCGCAGGCAATAAGCCATAGTCCAAAGTCTTTAGTCCAAAGTCTTTAGTCCATAGTAAGCGCCACCCTCGCCCTCATTAGCTTCCGTCGCCCGCGCGGCGTAACTCAAAACATTGAGTTACGTCCAACTGCCCACCGTCGTGGGCCCAGCCCGGGCGACGGGGTCTGGAGCCGGGTGCGCGCAGTGGACTCGCGTGAACTCCGCTGAGACCCTTGAGTCGAAATAGAACAACTCCGCCAACCCCGCCACTCAGTCGAAGGTGGCGTCCTCGCCGACCCGGCAGACGATCCAGCCAGTCCACTCTCCCCGGTCCGGCTGGATCGATCGATCCACTCAGAGCGGGGATCCCCCAAAGCGAAGCCAACCCCGAGGCCCCTGTAACCGAACATGTCTCCGCCTCAAGTCCCTACGCGCCGCGAAAGCCCAAATCGCCCACGCTGGAAAGCGCCACTCAGCCGACATCTCCACCTGCATCCCACCCCCGCAGACCCAACAACAAAGGCGGCGCTCCACTGGTCTGCCCGCGACTGCAAGCCCCGCACCCAAGCCAGAGTGGATCTATAAACCGAGTCAGGCAGGGGTGCGGGGCAGCGAGGCTGACATGCCAGGCGGCGCTGTGGGACTGGGGTGCGGGGCTGCGATGCTGACATTCAAGGCGGCGCTGCGGGGGCTCTCAGCCCTCGCCTCGTCGGCTAGCCTTCGTATCGGCGGCTAGCGCCCGCTGCGGGACTGCGAGGCTGAGAGCCCCCGCGTCGGCGGCTGAGCTCCCCCCTCGTTCTACGTCTGCTCACACAGTTCAGGGTCTATTGCCCCTAGGAGATTTCTGGAGATCCTAGTACTTTTGAAGCATGGAAACAGCGGAACATCAGGCAAAAGTGATCGAAGTCGTTAAAGGGCTCGGGGCGGAGCTTAACACGGGGAAGGAGCCGAAGGTCTCTTTGGCCACGCACTTGGAGTGGGACTTGGGCTTGGCGAGCGTGGAGCGCTCCGAACTTTTGGTTCGTCTTGAAAGAGCTTTAGAAACACGTCTTTCCAGTCGAGCTGTGTTTGAAGCGGTGACGGTCGCGGATCTGGTGAATGTACTGCCGGGAGCCGACGTCCAATCCCACGAGGTTTTGAATCTCGCGACGGGTGAGATCCCGCCCTATCCAACTCACGTCAACAATTTGATCGAAGCCCTTGAGTACCAAGCTCAGCATCAGCCGGTTCGACGAACGCTGTTCTTTTTGGATGAAGGCGAGTGCGTGGCGGAATGGTCGTATGCCGATCTCAAGGCTGCGGCGGGTCGAGTGGCTGGGGGTCTGGCCAAGCGGGGCGTGGCTTACAGCGATCGGGTGGGAATCATGTTGCCCACCGGGGCGGACTATTTAGCAAGCTTCTTCGGGGTGCTCTGGCTGGGCGCGATACCCGTACCCCTTTATCCGCCCTTCCGACTCGATCAGCTCGAGGACTACGTGGGTCGCCAATCCGCGATCCTTGCTTTGGCGGGTGTGAAGCTTTTGGTTAGCTTCGATCGGGCCAAAGCCGTCTTGCCGCTTTTGAAAATGCAGTGCCCTGAACTCAAAGATGTCGTCACTGTGCCCGATTTGGATTCGGAGCCTCCGCCCGCTCGACCGCATGAGATGGGTCTGATTCAGTTCACTTCGGGGAGCACGGGAGTTCCCAAGGGAGTCGTGTTGACCCAGCGGGCACTGCTCGCGAATTTGCGGGCTTACGGCTACGGTATGGAACTCAACAAGGATGACGTCACCATCAGTTGGCTGCCCCTTTACCATGATATGGGGTTGATCGGCACGATGCTGGGAAGCATCTATCACGGGCAGCCTTTGGTTCTGATGGGCCCCCAGGATTTTCTGGCGCGGCCGTCTCGCTGGTTGTGGGCGATACATCGATACCGTGGAACGGTTTCTCCGGCTCCCAATTTCGCCTATGAGATCTGTGCTCGCAAGATCCCCGATTCTGAGCTAGAGGGCCTCGATCTCTCTAGTTGGCGCATCGCTTTGAACGGTGCTGAAGCCGTGCGGGCAGAAACCTTGGAACGCTTCACCGCCAGGTTTTCACCTTACGGCTTCACGTCCGAGACGCATTATCCGGCCTACGGCCTCGCCGAGGCTTCCTTGGCGGTGACCTTTCCGCCACCGGGACGCGGTCCGGTGGTTGACGTGGTGAACCGCACGGCTTTGGAGCGCCGTGGATCGGTTGAGGCCTGTGGAGACAACGATCCGAGCATCTCTTTGGTTGCCTGCGGGCGCCCTTTACCGGACATGGAAGTCCGCATTGTGGGAGATGATGGAGAGCTCTTGGAAGATCGGTGTCGCGGTCATCTCCAATTTCGTGGCCCTTCAAGCCTGGACAGTTACTACAATAATCCGGAGGCGACGAGGGCTGTGAAAGACAGTGACGGTTGGGTGAAGACCGGAGATCTGGCGTATCTTTCGGAGGGCGAACTGTACCTAACCGGTCGCAGCAAAGACCTTATTGTCATCGCCGGTCGCAACCTACACCCTGAGGATATCGAAGACGCTGTCGCCTCAGTACAGGGAGTTCGGCGAGGCTGTGTGGCAGCCTTCGGAGTGGCCGATGACGTTGAAGGGACCGAAGCTTTAGTTGTGGTCGCGGAGTGTCGCGAAACCGATCCCGAGAACCTGGAAGCTCTCCGCAAAGCGATCGCCATCGAAGTCACCAAACTCATCGGCCTTCCCCCGGACAAGATTCATCTGGTGCCCTCTCAGACCGTGCCTAAGACTCCCAGTGGGAAGATCCGTCGTTCAGAATGCAAACAACGGCTTGCCGAAGGTCGGCTTAAACCTCCCGGCGGTGTTGTGTCTCAAGTTGGGAACCTGCTGGCGGGCCGAGCGAAGCGCCTTGGACGTCAGGCCGTTGAAATGCCTCCCAGACTCGCGCGCACGGTGTGGTCTTACGCATGGTTGATGGGGTGTGTCTTCACCCCTCAAATCGTTTCTCTGGTTTCTCGGGACCGAGCTCAAAAGATGTTGGGCGCTTCTGCACGTCTCTATTTGAACAGGACTGGTGTGAAGGTCAGCGTGAAGAACGGTCTCGATCACGTAGGCCCGTGCTTGGTGGTGTGCAATCACGCCAGTACCCTCGACCCGGTCGTTCTGACCGCGGTGTTTCCTCGATCGGTGAAGTTTTTGGTGGCTCCTTGGGTTGCCAAGCATCCGCTTTTCAGGCACCTGATCGATCGTCTCGGGCATCTGCCGGTTCACCGTGGTGATCCCGATGCCGCCAAGGCCCAAGAGGCTGAGATCCGATCGATGCTGGAAGGTGAGGACTGTCTCGCGGGTTTTCCCGAAGGGGGCTTGGAAGTGACCCCGGGACTGCGGCCCTTCGCTTTGGGAGTTTTTCAAGTGGCGATGGCGGCCGGAGTCCCGGTGGTGCCGGTCGCTCTGACGGGTGTGCGTGGTGTTCAGCCTTGGCCACTCATGGTCCCGTCCAAGGGCCAAGTGACCGCTACCATCGGTCCTCCTATGTGGGCCAAGGGTGATGAGTGGGAGGATCTCATCGATCTGGCCGCACGTTCTCGCGCGTGGATAGCCGAACACTGCGGAGACCCTTTGTCGAGTCGACGATTGCGGCGCAGTGACTGAGAAACCGTCTAGGTTGGGCGCGAGCTTTTTGTCGAGCCCTTCGCACATGAAATTCTTGCTCCGAAACCGCCCTTCGAACCCTTCGGAACAATGATCGTCGAGTTCATACCGGGAAAGTTAAGGGAGTCTCCCGACCATGGCTGAGAGCAAGAGCAAATTCGTCCGAAGTGCGCTGGCGATCGCCAGCGCCCTTGCAGTTCTCATCTGCGCGGCTTGCCTTCATCAGGTTAACAGCCTCGTCGGATTTCCTGACTCCTATTTTACCCAGTATGATCTGGCCCGGAAACCGGTCTACGTCTTGTGGTCCAGAATACTGACCGCCTATTCCCTGGTTTTTCTTATGATACTTAGGGGGAAGAGTACAAAATTCTGGAGACATTGGGGCCTGGCTGTCAGTATACTTCTGAGCTTCCTGCTGGCCAGCATATTCTATGATCGCCATCTCTATCAAAGCCTTGAACACGGCCAAGGAGGCTAAAATGGACGATTCGTTCGTTC
>JBBKWP010000132.1:0-6845 GCA_037968995.1 Candidatus Xenobia bacterium | reverse complement strand
GTGGCCGGGATGGCGTCGGCCCTACTCGGCGTGGGACTGTTTCCACCGCTCATCAACCGTCTCATCTCGGCGTTCGGCTGGAGAGCAGCCTTTTTGACCCTCGGCCTGTTGGTCCTAGTCGTCATGGTCCCGGTCGGGGGACTACTCTTCCGTGACCGGCCGGAACTGTTCGGCCTCACCCCTGACGGCGACCCGCCGCGCCTACCCAAAAAAGACGGATCTAGCGTACTAGAAACCGACTGGACTCTTGAAGAAGCGCGAACAACTTCGGCTTTCTGGCTGGTCGCTTCAGGCCTTGCTACCATCGCCATGCTGATCACAGGGCTCCACTTTCACGCCATCAGTATTTTCGCCGACAGTGGATTGCATCGGACTGTGGCCGCTGATATCTTCTTCCCCATCGCCGCTACCACCGCGTTGGTCACTCTGATCAGCGGTGTCCTGAAGGACCGCTTCGGAATCCAATACCTCTTGGCGGCAAGTCTCGCTCTCTTGGGTGTTTGCCTGATCCTGGCCACCCATCTCACGAGCTTTCCCATGGCCCTAGTTTATGGGATAACCATGGGTGTCACCGCCGGATTGTTCCAAATGGTCAGTGGAGTCGTATGGGCCGACCTGTTCGGTAGAACATCCTTAGGAAGTATCAGCGGACTCGCAACCACCTTGGTGGTCATGGGCTCCGCGCTAGGTCCGCTACCGCTCGGCTATGCACACGATCTTATGGGCGGCTATCACGAAGCGCTGATGATCGCGAGCGCTCTCCCGTTCGGACTCGCTGTCGCGACTCTCTTTATGAGAACTCCCGTTCGTTAAGGAGCATCGCTGCCGCCGGGAGCCCTCTAGACTTGCATTCCGCAAGTCCAGAACGTTCCATCAAACGTAATATTCGTCTTCGTCGCCCGCCGCATCCTCGCCGGGGGCCTCCGTGGCCTCAGGAGCCACAAGTTCTTGCAGAACCGCGGCTACGTCTTCGTGTCCGAAAGTCACCGCGATTTGTGCGGCCGTCATCCCTGCGTCGTCTTTCAAAGTGGGATCCGCTCCGCTTTCTAGTAGAAAGTTGACCATCTTTAAGCGATTCTGGCGGTCTAACTTTTCGTGTTCCACACCTGCAGCCCAATGGAGCGGAGTCCGTCCCTCCTCATCGCGATGGTTGATGTTGGCCCCGCGCGAACGCATAAAGCCAACCATACCCACATTGTTCACTACAACAGCTAGAAACATCGGAGTGAGAAGGTGATCGCACAAGTCATCCACGTCGGCCCCGTACCGCAAGAGAAGCTGGGAGACACTCATGACTCCCGTGATAGCGGTGATGTGAATGGGCGCGATGCCTCCTTCGATTCGGTCGCTAATGACCGCCCCGGCCGCCAACTGACGCTCGACCTTTTCAGGATCGCCATCCTTGACGGCGGCGTGAAGTTCAGGAAGATCGTTAGGAATCACAACCAATCGAATACCACGAAACGCCTTAACCGTGGCGCCGCTCTCCGTGGTGATCACGCCAGAAGCAGGCGCTGCATAACTTGGTGTCTCCGCTGCTTGAGGCGCCGTCGAAGCCGAGGATGTTCCCAACTGGCGGTCGATCGACTGGACCAGTTCCTTGAGTTCATTCTCTTCGGCTAGGTCTCTGGGGGTCTTACCGTCTTTCGTCCGCGCAGTCAGGTCCGCACCGTATCCCAGAAGAGTTTCCACCATATTCAGCCTCGAGGCGCCTTCCAAGTTGCTGTGTGGAGCGCAGCAGGCCCAGTGAATGGGCATCAAACCCTGGGCGTTCGCGTGGTGAACATTCGCTCCGCGGGTTAGGAAGAGACCGGCGATATACGGATTAGCAGTCTGGACCGCGAAGAAGAGCGGGGTCAGGCCCTCTTCGCATGTTGCGTCGACATTGGCGCCGGCAACCAACAAGGCATCCGCCACATCCATCACGCCGACACTGGCCGCGATGTGGAGGGGTGTCAGTCCGTGACGAACAGGTTCCATGGGACTTACGCCTTGTGCTAGACACATTTCCAACTTGTGACGGTCACCCTCTTTCACCGCCACGTGCAAAGGCTCGAGGTCTTTGGGAATTCGGTAGAGCAGCGCGCCGACCGGCGGTTCACCCTTTGGAGCCTCCGCTACTCGCGCGGCGACCCTGGTTTTCTTCGGTCCTTCGCGGCGTGCCTTTTTCTCGGCCTCAGCGCGAGTTTCAGCAGATTCTGTAGGGTCAACGATTCCAGCTTTTACCTCTTCGATGTAGAGCGGCATAGCCCGGAAGAGTGTGTAGATGGTGTAAGTGTAGAGGCCCAACGAGACCAGAATATCGAGTCCAAGCAAGAGTAATGCCAGTTTCCAACTGAAAAAAAGAACCACGAGGAGAACGAATCCTCCGCCAATCAGTCCATAAATCAGTCCGATATACTGGCGGACCTTAGGCTCACCAATGTTGTCTCCCATCCGTGCCAAGAATGCCAGGAAGAAAGCAAACGATGCCATGGTGAGAATGTAGAGAACGATTCCTTCGCCAGTGAAGCTGAATTTGCCACTCGATTGCAAGAAGCGCAGAACACCCCCAATGAGATCGCAGGCCAGCGAACCGATGATGAGCTTGCGGGTTCCTTCTTCGGGCGCACCGAGGCAAAGAAGCTTGCCGCCCCCTCCGACCAGAAGTCCAATGACGAGACTTATCCCACCTAACATGAACATCTTGAAGCCGAGTTCCAGTTCGCCCGACGCCATCATGTGGATCACTCCGAAAAGGAGGAGTCCATCAGCGAACAGCAGCGTCGCCATCTGTAAAAGAATCAGAAAAATACCGAATTGGGCGATCTGGATACCTATCAATGGAAAAACCCCTCCCTCAGAAGACAAGCACTATAGTGCATTTTCGGCAGGTTTGCCTCCTGAGCGAAAAAAGCCTTTTCAAGACGTAGGGCCTACCGTAAACGCTCCTTCGGACTCGGTGTCCTTGCTCTCCCGGGTGACTTCTCGAGAAAAAACGATGTTCCACGAGTCCTGACCTACCCTTTGGCTTTCCAAGAAGAGTTTCGCCACGTTGTCCGACTCCATTCCCGGCTTGTTCTCCCAAGTTACGCGAACCGTATTCGTTCCGTTCTGGACGTAGGGAGTCAAGTCGCTTTCGGCGTCGGTGTTGAACGTTCCGATTTGACGGTCATTGAGAACCACTGCGAAGGCGATTTCGCTTTTCCCAATGAAACTGGTTCGCAGACGAAAGGTCGTCGATGATTGGCCAGTGGGCGCGGAGGCCTCAGGAGTCGCGATGACGGGGTCAGACGGTACCTCCACTGTCCGAGCGACCTCTGACGAAGGGGGTTGGACTACCACCACCTCTTTGGGGGGGTCGAGGTTGCAACCGGTTCCCAAAAGAGAGAGAAACAGACAAAAGAGAACTGTGGAAAAATGCGTTCGATTCAATCTGTGAATTCCTTTCGGTAGCCGCCGCTGAAGACTTTCCTGCATCGAGACAGAATCCCACCCAAGTGATTATCCCTCCTCGATAGGAACCAGTATTCCTCGCGACTTGGCCCAAGCCATCCATTTCTGATTGGACTCCGACAGAGCCTTCAAGATCTCGTCTTTATTGTGAGGTAGCAGTCGAGGCTCAACGTCGACCAATCGCGCCCGGTGGTGAGCCCAAATTGTGTCCATACCCTTTCCCGGATGGTGCCGGTCCAGGATCCCCGGAAGCGGATCCCATTTTTGCTTCTGGTCCGAATCCGTCAACTCCAGGCCGGACTCGAGACGTGTCGTGAAGCCTATCGCTACATTTATCAGGTCCTTGTTCTGACAGTAAAGCAGTTGCAGGGCCGTGATAGACTTTTTGTCTGAACAAAAAATTCCGTAGCTGCGATTGCCTTCAGGGTTGGGCATCCGGTAAATCAAACGGAAGTCGAAGCCTAACTCCTCTACCTGCTCTAACAGTTCTTTCCAGTGTTGATACGTCTCGAGTGGCAGATCGTCAACATCTACCGGCTCCAAAGTTCCGAAATCCATAGCAGTGGGCTGCGTACCACCAATGTTAAAGCCCACGGTTTTGCAAACCAGTAAAACCAGCCCGCCGTGGCGCCAAGATTCTTTCCAGCTGAGGCGCCGTGTATCCAATCGATACATGCTCATCGGACGCGATGACCGAACATCTCTTTCAAGGATCCCGATATAGGCATGCAAGCGGACTTATCATCCACCTTAAGTCGACCTTTGCTCATCTCGGCAACTTCGCGTTCAGCGAGGTTTTACCTCGACTCGTTCCCGGCCTAGGTCCCATTTGACAAGAGGCCCGACCGGAATACGATCGGGCCTTTCAAGTGGCGAGGTCTCTGAACTGTAGAGATTAGCGAAGCCCGCCACCGAAGAGTTGCGTCACGCTAATCTGGCCCCCTTTTTGGGCCATACCGATTCCGATGTGCGTCACCTGAGGGTCGAGGATGTTGGCGCGGTGTCCGGGAGAGCGCAGCCACGAGTCGACGGTCACCTGGGCGATACTCGAGAGAGGATATCCGTCGGCCTGAAAGATGTTTTCGGCGACTCTCGAGGGATTCGCTCCCGCGGCGCGCACCCGGGTGGAGGCGTCGGTGCGACCCGGGGTTGGAGAGGTGTGGGAAAAATAGTTGAGCGCCAGCATCTCGTTGGAATGTTCAGACGCCGCTAAATTCAAAGAGCCGTTCCATTGCAGTGGAGCCAGCCCATGCTCTGATCGGCTGGCGTTGGTCAAGCGCAAAATATCTTCGACCACTTCGTTCTGCGGAGCGACGGCCACTTCGAAAACTGTCTCCTCGTTGGCGCCGCAGTTGGGGGGCGTCTCATAAGCTTGCTCAGCGGAAACCGGATATTCGTTCACCTGCCTATAGCCAGTCGTTTGATAGGGATCTTCGCCGCGTGGGAACGTGGAGTCGACGTACTGAACGTAATACCGGCGGGAGCCGTCTTGCTCTCCATAGGCGGGAAACCCGACGATCTGCCCGGGGCAGAGGTCGGCGCCGCGCTGTCCATCGCCAAGGGAGTAGGTGACCACGTAGCGCTCACTGCTCTGAAAAGGAATGCTATGTCCGCTCTGGGCCGCGGCGGGTGAGAGCAGAACTCCGCCCCATATCATCGCGGCTAGGGCAGTGGAAAAGATCATTTTGTGGACTTTCATAGCGTTTCTCCTTCAGTCGTTCACTCTCGTGGCACTGTCAACATGAAACACCAATCGCGACGTTGGGGCTGTGAGCAGGTCCACGTTGGGATCGAGATCACAATTTGAGCAAAAGGGAGCGAAGCGGGGTGCGGCGCAATCCTGAGCAGGAAGAACCCGAAACTCAGGCGCGGGTTAGACTCGAAAATATGAAAGAGACGAATATGGACAAGAACAAACGAAACGCTCCTTCCCCTCACACCGAGGGTCCTGACACCAAGGGTAGCCATTCCCCCATGACTCAGACTCTAGAAGCCGGTGCGACCCCCATCAACACTTTGATCCAGTCGGCTCCGGACGAAGTGGGTGAAACCCTCACCGAGCGTGTAGCGGCAGCCCTTCAGACCGCACTAGACCACTCTCAGGCGATGTTTAACCCTCAAGAAATGGACCTGCGATTAAAGAAAGCCCGTGCCTATCCTGGAGAAGACACCCCCGGAGGACACGAAGGACATCTGGCGGCCATCGAAGAGGCTGTGGGCGCGCTGCGAACGACGATCAAGACGCGCACAGTGCTCGGGAGTTGCGTAACCGGATTTATGGGGCCCATCGGACAACTGGCCGACATTCCCGCTTTTTATCTCTATGCCGTGCATTCTCTCCAGGAGATAGCCATCAGTTACGGCTTCGACCCCCGCAAAGAGCACGAACAGAAATACATCCTTCAACTGTTAAGAATCGGCCATGTGCCAGGTCAGAAAAAGCGCGACCTTGAGGTGGACCAACTCGACTCCATCGATATCGAAAAAGACCTGGCAACCATTCCCGAGATTTCTTACGCGCTTTCCGGCCGCGGCCTGGCCCTTCTGGCTCGACAACTGTTGAGCGCTCTCCTTCGCCGCAAAGCGGTGGCGATGATCCCGGTGTTCGGCGCCTTCGTCAACGCCGGCATCAACAACCACCTCATGGAGGCCATTCTGGAAGTCGGTCAGCGGAGCTACCGTCGTCGGTTTGCCCGACGAGCCCAAATGATCGCAGCCGACCGTGCCCAGCAGGCCGAATCGAAAGGCCACTGAGCGAACCTCGCTCGGCCCCACGGGGTTTCCCGTCGACTTCCTAGGGAGTCAGCGAAGGAATACTTTCCAGGTCGGGCTCGCCTGAGAAGAGTGGGGCTCGAATTTGAGCTTCGTACAACTTTCGATAAAGACCGTCTTGCTCGAAAAGAACGTCGTGAGTCCCTTCCTCCACGATCTGACCGGCGTCCAGAACGATGATGCGGTCGGCGTGTCGGATGGTGTTCAGTCGATGAGCTATCACCAGACAGGTTCGGCCGCGCATAATCCGCTCGATGGCCTCAGAGATGAGATTCTCGGACTCGGTGTCGATGCCTGAGGTGAACTCATCTAAAATCAAGACCTTAGGCTCGCGTAACAGGGCGCGCGCGATGGCGATCCGCTGACGCTGCCCTCCCGAGAGACGAACTCCGCGTTCTCCTATTTCCGCTTGGTAGGCCTCGGGCATACGGGAAATGAATTCGTCGGCGTTGGCCAACTTCGCCGCCACCACAATCTGCTCCAAACTGAAATCCGGACGTCCACAGGCTATGTTTTCCGCGATAGTGCCGGCAAAGAGGACCGACTCTTGAATGACCGTTCCTACTTGAGTTCGCATTGTACCCACGGTCACATCGCGCAGATCATTACCGTCCAGTGGTTTCTGACCGGCGGTGGGA
>JBBKWP010000131.1:0-35187 GCA_037968995.1 Candidatus Xenobia bacterium | reverse complement strand
CAAGAGGTCACCGAACTGTCGAAAAGCCCCGAAGGCCGCGACATGATTTCCCGTCTCGGCGGACGGGTCGGCCAGGGCGACGCGGGGAAATCTCTGGACGCCAAATCTCAACTCGACCGTATTGAAAAGCTCACGGGCGAGCGGCCACGCCCCTTTGACGAAAAAAAGGCGGTCAAGTTTGAGGGCGAAATCCCTAAGGCGCTCGACGGCGCCTCTGACGACCAGGGACGCCTAGACTTGTCACGGGTGACCCCCGAGATGATGAACAAACTCACCCCCGAGGAGCGCAAGGCTGTTCTCAAGCAAGTGGAAGGGAAAGAAGTCAGCTTCCCTACCACAATTACCGGTGACGTCGGCAAGGGCGACGGAATGGAAACCCCGCCCAACCAGAAGGCCGAAGAGTATCTGCTGAAGAGTCTGAGCGAACAGAAGAACTCCGGTCAGGCGGTCAACCAGACCTATTCAAACCTCTCCCCCGAAGTTCGCAGCAAGGTGAAACTCGACGAGGAAGCCGCCAAGCAGATTGTGGACCAGATGCCCCTTCTGGTCAAGGAGCTCCACAGCCAAGACGTCAACGGCAAACCCCACAACGGTACCCTCAAGAATACTGACTCTGAAGCCATCGCCAACGTCGTCCGACAGTACCCGGTGGAGACCAAGGAAGACCTCAAGGTGTTGACTGACAAAGTCAATGAGGCCAAAAACGTTCTTCCCAAAGAAAGAACTCTTCCTGACGGTACTGTGGAGAACGTGGAAAAATACAATGAAGGCTGGCTGACCGGTGCAACCTTACGTGGATTCCACGGCAAAAGCGAAGCCTGGAAAGAGCGTGCCAAGAACTTGGATCTCGCGGGGGAAGGCGTGGACGTCTTGACAGCCCCCGACCCCACCGGAATCATCGGCGCCGGCCTGAAAGTCGGGCTCAAAACCATGATTCGTCAGATGGAATCCAAAGGAGAGAACTATGAGAAGGTCTCCGATCAGGTGATCACCGATGTCCGAGATGACTGGAAGGACAGCGTCAAAAAGGACGACCTCGGCGAACTCAACGACGGCTTCGATGCGGGTTCAGGCAACGAAGTCTGAGCCCCGGCGTTGGAAGGGTCCCGGAGTCCCCTCGGGGACTTCGAGGTCCCAAGGAATCGATCCGTCTTTCTTCGATGGCGTGCCCGAGCCAGTAATTAGCGTAAGCTCCCTGTCTAGGGAGTTAGGCCCGATCCCTATGAGGCCACTAGAATCCAAAGGCTTTCCCGGTAATAGTATCCGAGTCCCAAAAATCCCAACAAAAGTCCGAACCCGATCCAGCGAGACACCACGCCTCCCACGAATCCCGGATGGCGAGGTGATTGCGTGAACTGCTTGGCCTGAGCGGACGTCAGCTTCATCCGTGCGTTGATTCCCCACGTGTTGCCTTCAAGAATGGCACTGAGATCTCGGTTCTTGAGCTTTATGTAGGCGACCAACGCCGCGGGTATGAAGAAGGCGAGGAATAGACTCAGAAACCCAATCAAAATTTTCGAAATGGTCAAAGTGGCCAAGGTCTTCAAAACGAAGGCGAGTGAGGAGCCTATGGCGGCAATCGCCAAGCCCCCCCCCGCTAACATGGAGCCTTTCTGAGAACCGCCCGAGGTCGACGGTTGTGCCGGCGTCATCGTTCCAGAAACGAGATCTTTTTCCTTATCGGAGGAAAGTTTCTCTACCTTATCTTTGAGCGATTGGACAATTTTTTGGAACGGAGCGATGAGGGCCTCGTAGAAGCTGATGGGATTGGTCACGAGATCGAGCACTTTGGCTTCTTTCTCTTTTCCGTCCACATGATTGAAGATACCTCGCTTCTCCGTGGCGAGGTAACCCTGGCTGCCGGACGTCACGGGTACGGCGAGAGTTTCCTTTCCCACAGCGATGTAGAGAACGAACGTGTTAGAACGGGCGGCCGCCTTCTTATGGCTGGCGATGTCATCGACAGGCAGGCAGAGATGAAACTCTCGCCCATCCATAATGAGAGTGCCTCGCTCGAAAAGAGCCCGCTCATTCGGATTGTAAAGGTCGGGGAAGGCGACAAAATTCCGACAAAAGTCCACGAGATGCTCTTGCAAAAGCATCAACTTCTCTAGGTTGTCAAAGTCTTTCAGCACCAGTCCTGACTGACGTTTGGCTTGAAGAGTTTGACGGGTTTTGGCGATGAGGGTTTCGTCTTGGAGCCAAGTCTCGAGCGTGGAGGTGTCTAGCTTGGTCGCCTCGGTGGAGGGCGCCTGATCGAGCCAGCCTGAGTAGGTCTGGAACCGTGATCTCATCTCCCAGAATTGAGTACGCGACAGCGCGGACTCTCCGCTTTTTAAGAAGGTGTGTCGAAATTCCGCCAGTTCCTCAAGATAAGCTGGATTGGGACGGTCCTCGAACTCTAGAGCTTCTCGTCGAAGCGGCTGAACCAACGGCATCTTCTTGAATTCCGAGAGCAGTTCCTCATCTGTTAAGTTCTTCGGCCACTCGAACTCCGGCTGTTTGTTGGTGTAGTGAGCCGCGTCCGCGAGGAGGAAGTACTCTTGGAGCTTTTCGCCCAAGACTTTATAGGCCGGATACTGATCGGCCCATGCGTCGTCACCTGGGGAGCTATTTCTCCAGTCCACAACGATTCGGGCATCTTCTAAAAACTGGTCCAACTGTTCTTCCGTTACGGCCTCGATGCCGGGTTTCACGGCTTGCTGGATGGAAGATAAAAGCCGTCGCTGCTCTTCATCGTCGACCTCTTCGGGCACTAAGGAACCAGAGCCCCAGGCCACCGGGTTCTCTTGGTATTTCGTTCGGAAATTCGCGAGCTTTGTGGTCGTCAATGGCTCAGATTCAGAAAGTTCGAAAGCTCGGGCGATTTTGTCCCAACCTTCTTCTAATTCTTGACTCTTCAGCTGGCTTCTTTGGAACTCTCCAGTCGATGTTTCGAGTTTGCTCGAGGCCCGCAGCCAGCGAATCGCGTTCTTCACCTCCTCCACTCTGATCCGACCGTCGTCGTCTTCATCGAGGAGATTCAGGAATTTAGCAGGCAACAGGAAATCACTCAAAGGAGCCGTCGAGGCGAGCCAGTGAACTTCGTCCAAAGTCAGCGCGTTGTCGAGATCTTTCACGGAATCTATGGCGAGGTGGACGGTGCTTCCGTGATATTCATAAAGTCCGTCTTGAGATCGAGAGGGCATTTTTGAGTCAACTTTCCTTGAGAGTCCTTTACGACGCACGCAGGGGACCCTTCTTCTAAAAGCCTTACGATAGTAGAGAAGCCGTCGAGGATTTCGGTCGGCCGGTGACAAGTTGCCAACATGAAATGGCAGGAAGAAGGTGGCTATTCCAGCGGCGTTCCAGTTTCCCAGCCTAAACTTGAGTCATGTTGATCACCTCTTCGAAATCGCCAAAATTGACAGTACCTTCCATACCCGTTGCCGGTATCGCGGGGCGACCTGCTTCAGGTCTAACCCAAGCGCTCGGCGCCCTGGACGACGTGAAGGACGGTTTCCAACGTTCCCCTCAGACGTCAGACACCCTCGGCCAAGCTTTCGATGCGATTCCCACCCCCAAAATCGACGCCAAAGCGCGTCTGCTTTCAGACAATTTTGAAGCCTGGAATCAGCGCTGGAAGTTGCTGGAGTCAGCCGATTACGCGATCAATACAACCGCCTATACCTGGGACAACGACGTGTTCGGTCGCGCCCTTCTGGGCCACGTCTTTCTGAAGGCCCGAGAAGGGGTCCACACCCGCATAATGGTCGACGCCGTGGGAGATCCGGTCGGCAAGCGCGGTATGAAAGCCAAGTGGGGCGGACAGGACTATTTGCAAGAACTGGTCGCATTGCCCAACGCGCAGGCGAAAGTCTACCATCCCCACTACAAAAAGCCGCTGAACGCACTGCTTCATCCTACCAAGACGGACGGCATCGCCGCGAACCACGATAAGATCTTAGAAGTCGACGGCGACCAAGCGATCACGGGCGGTCGCAATATCGGACACCACTACTTCATCCACCCCTCAGATGATCCCAAAGCGTGGCGGGACACCGATGTTCATCTGACTGGATGGGATGCTGCCCACGAGTTGCGCGACGCCTTCGAAGAAGAGTTTGATCTCAAGTATCTCAACCACACTGTGAAGCCAGACCTTTTAGGCAACTGGAAGAAGCGGGATATCGAGTTGCTCGGGGCCTACTCTATGATGGATTCCTGGCTCAAAGGCACGGGTTCAGCATCTACGGCCGAAGATCTGGTCGCGGGGGCAGTCGCGCGGTTGCCCTATCTTGGGATCGACCGTGAGCCAAACAAGCGCGAGTTGCAGGCTCTCAAAGAGTCGGCCGACGAGTTGGTCCACCAGCAGGCGCTGCGGGGTAGTTATCACCAAGCGTCATCAGCAGAGCACGACGTCAAGATGAAGGTGATCGACCGGACGTCGGCTGTGGGGAGTGGCCTCGATGAGATGAACGCATCCCTCCTGGCTCTAGCGAAAGGCGCGACCTCTGAGATCGATATTCAGAATCCCTATTTTGTGCTGACGGATCCGATGCTGGATGCTTTGTCTGAGGCCAGCGACCGCGGAGTTAAGATTCGCATAGCTACCAACACTCCGTCGTCGAGCGACAGCGCCTTCACCCAAGTCTTTTTTCTCAACGACTGGGACAAAGTTTTAGCCGAGGTTCCCAACCTTGAGATATACGGCGCCACCGGCGAGCGTAAACATCACGGAAAAGTGGCCGTGATCGATGACCGAATCTCGGTGGTGGGGACTTATAACTTGGACCTCATCAGTTCGGTCACCAACAGCGAAGTGGCGGCGGTGATCGATAGTCCGGGCTTCGCTCGAGACGCTAAGGCTTCCATTGAGGATGACTACGCGGATCCCACCGTGGCGTACCAACAGTATAAAATTCTCGAGAATGACCAAGGAGAAGCGGTGGACATTCAGGGTCGCCTGGTCACCGACTCAGCGCACAATCTGCTGCGGGACCCAGTGGCGGTGTTCGGCCCGGAGGACCACCTGACTCCAGAGCAGATTCGACCCTATGACAAAAAGATCAAAAAGTATAACTGGATGCGCGAGCACCTGCCTCAACTCAAATCGCTGCGTCGCAACGTTCGTGGGGCGGATTCGTTCAAGTCAAACCAAAAACAATCTTGAGAGCCTTGTCGATTCGTGGGCAAGATCCGAATGCCCCGCGGCCCATTACGCGAGACTCTGAGAAAACCAACGAGCGGCCTCCCTGACGGTATCGAAGCGGGCTCCGGATTGTTTGGACAGCATTCGGCTCAGAATTTCGACGGCTTGTCGCGGCAAAAATTGTAGCTGCGAGAAATCAGGTTCCTGATGCACGTGCATAAACGCTAAGGCTATGGGATCGTCAGCGTCGAAAAGCTTTTCCCCGGTAAGGAGTTCGTAGAGCACAAGAGCTAGAGCGTACTGATCTGAGCGTGGCTCCGTGTACCCCCGAAAATGTTCAGGAGACATGTAGTGTGGGGTGCCCGTGGTGAAGCCGGTTTCTGTTGCAGTGTTCATGTCCACGCCGCGCACGATACCGAAATCCGCGATCACGGCCCGCCCATGCTTGAAAAAGAGATTTGAGGGCTTAATGTCCCGATGGACCAAATCTCGAGCGTGGAGATAGTCTAAACCTTCAGCGATGTCTTGGGCCAGCGTGGCAACTTCTTCTTTGGGAATCGGGCCCTGGGTTTTGAGTCGATCCTCGAAAGTGCCTCCGCCAAGATACTCTGTCAAAATGTAGCGGGCTCCTTCCGGGGTGACTCCCTGATGATAGACCTTAAGCAGTCTTGGATGGTCCAATGTCAGAGCGACTTTGGCCTCCCGCTCGAAGCGCATGAGAGCGCGCTCGTTGTGAGCGAGATGATGTAGCAGGAACTTTCCTGCTAACTTGTTGCCTTTGCCGTTTTCCATGAGGAACACCTCACTTGAGGCGCCCCGGCCAATGGATTGCAGTTTTTGATAGCCTGCCGGATTGCTGGGAGATAGAGAATCTTTTCCCGGCTCTGAGATTTTCGGAGTGGGTCTAGCTATGGAATATTGGTATTGACAAAAATCCAGAGTCACGACATCCCCGTCCATCAACTCGATAGGTTTATCGACCTGATGATTCTCGACTCGCCCTGGGCTCGTTCTAGAAATCCAGACGTTCTTGTCCCCATTGGTGTTCAGTACGTAGCGCGCTTTCTGTGGGATCCAAAGTATACAAGAGTTCAAGCCTATTCGGCTGCTCTGAAGCCTATTGAGTCTCTCGCGAAAGCCGTTCGGGAGCACCTGGATAAAATGATCCGCCGGGTCGACTTCCTCCGTGACCGCCTTGTGATTCCCCTGCGCCGGAGTCCCGGCATTACCCAATTGAATGCGATTTCTACGGAGCACGAATTGGGATAGACCAATGCCCAGCTGAGCTTGATTGCCTAGGGGCACGTCTTCATTCACTAGGCGGCCATTCACCAAGGTTGGGTTCGTTTTGGACAGATGTTCGTAGAAGAATTTGGATTTAGAGGGTGACCAACGAAGGTTTGCGTGATGACGAGAGACTGTAGGATCGGGCAAAAGCAACCAGCCAAAACGCTTTTCGCCCTCCTGTCCTCGCCCAATACAGAGAAGACCTGGCTTTAACTGGATCACTTTGCCAGGATTAGGTCCGACTATCCAATGTAGGTCGTATCCGCTGTATGACAAGGTAAGAAGCTCCTAAACTCTCAGTCGACCCGAGCGGTTTCATCCCTGCTGGCTGAGTGCGTGCTTGTGGATCCCGCGGGAAGGCTGAGCGTGACAGAGGTCCCGACATTGACCTTTGATTGGATCTCAAGTTTTCCATCGTGGGCGGTGGCGATCTTGTACGCGACCCAGAGTCCTAGCCCGGGACGATCGTTGCCTATGGGCTTTGTTGTGTAGAAGGGCTCGCAAGCTTTCTCTAGTTGGCTACTGTCCATTCCACAACCCGTATCGCGGACGCAAAGAGTGAGCATGGCATCTTCCAGTCCCACCTCGATTGTCAATCGTCTCGCGATCGGGGGTATCGCGGACATCGCATCAAGGCTGTTTATGACGAGGTTGATGAGGAGTTGTTGGAGTTCTCGGGACTTGCCCCTTACACTCACGGTGGAACGGATAGCTCTTTCGGGCTCGACGTTTGCCAATTCCAGGGGGCGACTCAGGAACTGCAGCGCGTTCTCCACGACCTCGCCAAGCGTGAAATCGCTTTCGGCGCCTTTTGCGCCCGAGTAGTGGAGGATTCGACTCACGATCTGCTGGGCTTTGACGCCAGCTCTCTTCGCGTTTACGATATTTCTTTCTGCGATTTTCGGGTTTGAGAAAATATTTTCTTCTAGCATCTCCAAATTGAGCAAGATGGCACCAAGTGGGGTATTCAATTCATGAGCGATACCAGCACCAAGTTGGCCTACAGCTTTCATTTTGCCAGATTGTAACAACTCGGCCTGAGACTCTTCCAGAGATTTTTTTGCTCTGACCAATTCTTGGTGGAGTTGAGCTCTGGCGAGCGTCGCTGAAACCTGATGAGCAACCAATCCTAGGAATTTCAGCTCGGACTCAAGGAAAGCCGAATCTGGGTCTCTCAAGAGCCTGAAGGCTCCCAATTTGACGCCGTCCATTTCAAGGCAAAAGCTAGCGAGCGAGCTTCCGTCCGCCAGCCTAGAGACGAGTTTCGTGGGGGGCTGTTCCGCGAGGTCTCTCAAGAGACCGAGGCGATAGCCCCATTCTTTCCTCGTACCGTGTGAGGTGATGACGAGGCCGGCCCGACTGGATATTTCCTTCTGTAGCAGCCGACAGAGGTCTTCGAGAATGACCGCCTCATCGAGACCGCGAGCAAAGACTTCGGCACTCTGAAAAGCCTTTTCAAGAATGGAAGCGCGACCTTCGGCTTTTGCTAGCATGCTGCGTGTGCGCTCCACTTGAGACTGGTCGAGGGTGCTGCGCAACTTATCCTTGACAGCCGGCCTATAGGCGGAAAGCAACTCTTGTACTAAAGCTGCTTCCTGGGTGCCAAGGTGCTGTTGGGCGGGCCCGCCAAGGTACACGTAAGCCCCCTTGCAAACCGGCCAGACCCCGGCCCAATCGTCTTGTTGGAGGGCACAATTTTCAGGCTGAGTCTTAGGACGTTCAAAGTGAGGCTCATTTCTTTCGACTACGCGCACCAGCAAAGGTTCAAGCTTTCCACTCAGCTGAAACTCCATCAGGCGCTTTTGAGCCGTTTCAGAAACGTCGTGGGCGAGTGGCACCGGAGGTGAGCCCACAAAAATGACAACGTTGAATTCCGGACAGAGGGATTTCAGGGCACGCACTAGAGACTCGCAGACGGCGAGCAGATTTCGACCGACTGGTGGATATTGTTCAAGTGCCTTGTTCATGCTGACTTTTAACTGACTTAAATGCAGGCCACCTCTTCATCAAGGGGTTCGGTCGCCGTTGTTCCAGTATCTACGGCGAGTTCCGGAAAGTTGGAGCAGATTTCCTGGTGCACCACGGACGCGCCGGACATCGCATAGGGATGTCCGTCGATCACTTCCCAACGCTTCTCGTCGGTCCAAGAGCGGTATTCCTCAAAGGAGACTTTCTTGTCGGGTAGTGGTTCCATGGTTGTTCCTCTCGATCACGAACCACCCCTATTATAGCTCTGTTAGGACCGGAAGTCACACCGCGACTAGGCCGCCACCTCTTCATTCTTACTCCCCTCCACCTCCGCTAGGGGCACATCGATGACGGCGTCGTTGCCGTAACCTAGTCCCAGTAGGAACTGAAATGGGAGATGCAGTCGTTGGGCCCAAGAGGTCTCGTCGTGGGTGGCTTCAGGAACGGCCAAATAGTGGACGTTTCTTCCGAGTTCGAATCCCAAAGCCAGCAGGATGTGAACCATAGCTTGGGTTTCGGCGAAGTTGTCTCCGGGCCAACCGCTATCGAGGTAGAGCTTGACGGACGGACGTTGATCGGCCGCCTTCACGGCCTCGAATAGCTTGTTGTCATAGCCGAAGGTGCTCGATAAGCACGCCGCCCGTCCGAAAACGTCGCTGTGGTGCCAGGCCATATAGAACGACACCAAGCCACCCAAAGAGGAGCCCATGACCAGACGGTGCTCCGCGGCGCTCAAGGTGCGATATTCAGAATCCAGGTGTGGCAGAAGACGCGAGATGATCATATCGGTGTAGCGGGCGCAATTGGGTTCCGTGTAGTCTTTGAAGCGGTCGTTGGGATAGAGGGCGACCACAATACAAGCTTCGATCGAGTTCATCTTGTCCAGAAGCTCTAGAGTCTTTTGAACTTCCCAGGTCTGACCGGCGAAGGCTTCCTCTGGAAAGAAAAGATTGTGTCCGTCGTGCATCAGACAAATTGGGTATCGGCGCTCGGTGTTCTCCGCATATCCAGGGGGTAGATAGATGCGATATCCGTACTCTTCCCCGTCCTCGGCCTCCAAGCTCATTCGATCGAGAATGGTGCCAAAGGGGGAGACTTCGAAGGACGGATAGATAAGGCGCTCTTCGGGAAGCGGAGCGAGGTAGTTTGTGCTCACGTCCCAGACATCGTCTTTTCCATCCTCCTGGAGACAGGGCTTAAAGTGAAAAAACGGTTCGTCGGTGTTCGGATAAAAGTAGTGACATCCGTCTTGGACATCTTGGGCTTCCAGCGGTGTTTTCCAATCGTCGAGGCTAGTAAAAACCACGAGGCGACGACCTTCTAGACGGTCGAGAGGGTAAGAAATTTTGAGCGCGTGTTGTTCCATGGCTCGAATATCGCAGCTATCTGCACGGGGCGCTATTCGCCGCCGGGACATCCTTCGGGTATCCGAAGGATAACATGCCGGATGGATGGGATTAGGAGGCCATCGCCCTCGAGAGGAGATAAAGCTGCGGAGTGGACTCACTCCTCCCTTCGAAAGAGATCCGTACGCTCGAAGAACTTCATTCCCCAAGGGTTGGGAGTCAGCAGGGTTGAAATCCTAGCTGTGAAGCCAGTGGACGACCCTTTAGGGAACTTTTTAAGCCAAGAACGGTCGCGCGGAACGCACCATTCGGGCGGCGCTTTTACGCTTTCCGCATCACAGGCTTTGCTAAAGCTGGCGGCCTTTCAACTGCCGCGTCCGTCCGCCTGGCTCCTAAAGGTCGTCCAGAGCGCGGTGGTTCTGGAAGCAGGGTCCGTCACCATCGCGCAGTCCAGAAAAACGACCGTCGTACGCTTGGAGACTCCCCGTCTTTTCGAACTTCAAGCGCTTCAAATGGCGCTGGCATCGACCCTGGATGGATCTGGCTACGTACAATCCATGGCTATTGCTCTTCGCAGCCTGGGCCTCGGTCAGGGTCGAGCATTTGAACTAACTGTGGAGCAAGAGGGGAGATGCCACATATTGAGTTGGAACGGATTGCAGTTATCCGTAGCGATCCATGATCGGAGCACCCCGGCAGGCTGCCGACTCACCCTGACAGTCGATTTCCCGCCAGATCAGAGGGGTCGGAGACTGGGCCGACTGTTTCGAAGCGCGGGACTGGCGGGTGAGGAGTATCTGGAGATGGTGCGTGGGGCCGAAGTGCTTCCGATTCCGATTCACTTTGATGGGCGCCGACTAGACACCCTGAGCGCCGCCCGTAAACTTCCCTGGAATCTGGGGCATAGCTATATCAGTTTGGGATGGCCCGAACTGAGCAACGATCCACAGGCGCCGTTGCTGGGCTTACCAAAGGGGCTCAAGTCTCCGTCCCGCTCGTGGTTGGGCGTGAGCGATTTTGACGATGGTAACCTTTGCTACATGATTGGAGATCAAGAGCAGACCCTCACTGAAGCGTTCCTTAAGATTCGTTACATTTACAAGGGTGTTTATGAAGAGAAACCGAGTCGTTTTGTGGTCGAGGGAGTCAATCTCCCCTCCTACTGCCACTGGGTGCGAGACGGGGTCATTTGTCAGACTCAAGAGCTGCTCGGAACGGAGGATCATCAAAGTCTCCATCTCTCCCCCGGGACCGGCGGTCGCGATAACCTGTCTCTCCGTAGGCACGGAGGTCCGCTCTGCTACGATATCTATTTAGGAGCCGACGATCTGACAACAGACATTAGCTCATTGTATCTGGTGCGTGACGAGCGCCTAAAACAAAGGTTGCGACGAGGCCTCGAACTTCTTAACCTCCAGCTCAAAGCCAGTGAAGTCTTGATGTCGCAGCGCCGTGCCAAGGCTTCGGGAAGCCACATTGCGATGATGGGTGGAGTCGTCGCTGCAACAACGATCGGTATCACTCTAGTGGTGGGGCCGGTCACTTTCCTGGGAGCGTCCCTCGCCTCCACGTTCGGCGTGCCGTTTGGGGCCTTTGCACTGACCGCTTCGCGTCAGGACAAAGCCAAGGTTCTGGGGAGCTGCCTCGACCATCTGCGACAGGCCGCTAGGCAGTCGCTCCACTACAACCTAGCCGATTCGCTGCCATACACCAGTGACGCCTTCTCACCTTAGGCGGCCACTCCAGAGATTCGTGCCACGGCCCTGCGCTTGCTCTTTCAGCTAAAGAATAGAATGCGCGGTCGGAGTCCAGCCCGCTCGATGAGGGATTGGTAGTCCTCGGAGGTGACATCTTCCCAAGACTTGCCGAGGATGGCCAAGAGAGCCGCTTCGAGGACGTTGGTGCCGTAGCTTCGGCCGCCGATCTCGGGGGTGGTTGTGACCAGCCAGGAGACGCCGCGACGCTTGAGTTCCTCGATGTCTTGGCTGGTCACTGTGTTGGTGAGAATGCCCTTGCCGTCCATGCGATCAGGAAGCCGACGCCTCATGATATGAAAATCTCCAGCGATCACCTCGGCTTCTTCGATGTAAGGTCGCGTCAACTCGTTGGGCTCGATCACTTCTTGCTTTTTTCCGGTGGGGTAGACCATGGAGATCGGCAGTTTGCAGATTTCCGGCAGCAGTTTTTCGGCTCGGACTTCCAGTTCGTCCAAGCTGAGAATCGGCTTATCGATGCCGAGGCTGAAAATCATATCCCCGTAAACGGTGCTGGCGCCGGCTTCCTCTAGAGCTTCTGCCATTCCGAAACGGTCCATGGCGCAGACCAAAAGGACTTTTTTCTGGGAGAGTCCGAATCGGTCGTCCGCGGCCATGATCCTAACCGTTTCTCGTTCTAGGCTGTCTTTGAGACCGCTTCCGTCCACCACGGGCGTTGTTTTTACCGCGTCCCTCAAGCGAAGGCCGTCACGCAGTGCATAGGTCTTGCGGCGGCTCTTGAGATAGATGTCGATGCCGCCGAGGCCGATGGCGTCCACCTGACCATCGAGTTCGGTGAGCAAAGCTAAGGCTTTTTTGAACTGTCCATCCACTCCACGACGGGAAAGGCGCACAGGCTCTCCTAGGATTTCAAACTCACCCTCGTGGTCCCGTTGAGAAGAGCCCAACGATACGGAGACGACCGTCTTCACGAAATGACTCGAAGGCGCTTTCGGGACTCCTGAATACAGGCACGGACTTGTTCGATCTTGTCTTCAGTGACCGGTTCGTCAAAGGCTCGGAAGCCGCCTAAGCGGAACCCGTTTCGGGCCGCGAGTTGCTCGATCTCCTGAACTCGATCATAGTCGAGACCGCGTCCGATGGAAAAGTTCTCGAAACGGTTTTCCAAGGTCAAGATCATCGTTTCAGCCATGCAGGCGAGCGCAAGCCCGGGTGGGTAACCGAAATCGAGTCCGAAATCTACCTCGCCGGGGACTTCTACTACGCCGCCTTCGATCACCAGCACGTCGGGACGAAGCTTTTGCACCTCTCGACACACATCGTGCGGCACGGCGACGTCGCAAACAATGGCGCCGGGCTTGAGGTGTTCGGCTTGGATGATGCTCCCGCCAGAAGAGGTGGCTGTAATCACCACATCGGCCTCGGAGAGGGCTCGTCCTAGGTCCATTTCGACCTTGAGGGCGGTGCGGCTTTCTCGTTGAATCGTCTCAGCCAAGACTCGGAGTCGGGACTTGGAGCGCGCGGAGAGCACCAGGCGATTGACTTTCTGAGCCATGAATCGTGAACAGACGCTTCCGATCGAACCGGTGGCTCCGATCACCGCGACCGTTGAGCGCTCCAGATCCACGTCGAGGATCCTGGCGGCAGCCAGCGCCCCTTCTAAAGCTGTGGCGACGGTGTAAGAGTTTCCGCTGGTCACCGCGACATCGAGGATCTCCGCGACGTCTTTGCCGGCTCGTCCGACCACGGAGTTGTAGCCGCCGAGTCCAATGATCTTGGCCCCCAGCTTTTGGCCTAGAAGTGCGGCTTTCTTGACCCGGGCGACAACTTCGCTCCGTTCAAGGTTGAGAAACTGAGACGGCATCAAGGGGACCATGACGAAATTGCCTTGAATCTCTCTACCGGCTATGGAGCGAACACCTTGAATTTTGGAAGCCTTGTAGGGCGGCATCCATTCTAGAATCTTTAAAACGATGGCTTCTCGTTTCCCCTTGGCCTTGGGGGCGTAACGCTCCACGTCTTTCATCCCGAGGGGATGGGTGAGAAAGGCGAACTTATTCACTGGTTGCCTCGACCAGACGCTTCATTCCAGAAAGCATCATTTCACAGTTTTCTCCGACTTTTTCGTGCAAGGTCGGGCCGATCAACTCGGTGAGTTCGGGAAGACCAAAATCATAATTTACTGACAGACAGACTTCTGTCTTTCCGTCCACGGCGCAGAATGTCCAGGCGCCCTCAAATTTTTCGAGGTCGCCCTCAATAAGTGAATAGTCGATACGTAAGGCTTGGTCGTCGAAGCGGTCTTCCTCGGTCCAGAGGAAGGGCGTTCCGTCGATGTCGGTCACCCAATCTGTCACGGTGGAGCTTTCACCCCTCGAGACCACCTTGACACTTTCCACGTCAGGCATGAACTTCGGGTAACTCTCCATGTCCTTGGCGAGTTCGTAAACGGCCTGCGGCTCTCGGTCTATCAAGATTTTGCGTTCTACGGATGGCATATGCTTACTGGCTCCCCTTTCCCAACCGACGTCGTGTCTCGTCGAGCGATTCTTTGAGCGCTACAAACGCTATTTCAATCTCTTCTGCTTCCACATTGAGCGCGGGTTCAAACCGTAAGACTTTCGGTTGATTAAGTGTATAGACGGCGATCACCTTGCGTTTCACCATCTCAAAGATCACAGAGCCGCCAAATTTGTCTTCGGTGAACTCTACCCCCACCATAAGCCCTTGTCCTCGGACCTCCGAGATGAGGTCGGGATAGTCTTTGGCGATATCCCGTAGACCATCCACTAAGAGAAGACCCGCGTGCTCGGCTTTTTTGGCCAGGTCTTCCTCTTCCATCACCTGGAGGGCGGCCAAGGCGGCGCGGCAGGCCAAGGGATTGCCGCCAAAAGTGGAGGTGTGCAACAGGGGTTGGCCACGATAGGCTTGAGCGACCGCCGGGGTCATGATCACGGCGCCGATGGGCATCACTCCTCCACCCAGGGCCTTCGCAAGCGTCATAAGGTCGGGCACGACATCGGCGTGATCCACGGCAAACCAGCGGCCGCTGCGGCAAAGTCCCGACTGAACCTCGTCCGCGATGAACAGAACTCCCCGCTCGTCGCACAAGGATCGGACGGCCCGCAGATACTCGGGAGTCGCGACATGAATGCCGCCCTCGCCTTGGATCGGCTCTAACAAAAAGGCCGCGACTTGGTCGTTAAGACTTTTGTCGAGCGCTTGGATGTCTCCGAAGGGAATTTTCTCGCAGCCCTCCATGAGAGGTTGGAACGGCGTCTGATATCTGTCCCGCCCTGACACAGAAAGGCTCCCCAAGGTTTTTCCGTGATAGGAACCGATGGTGGAGACGAAACGGCTGCGACCTGTGGAGAGGCGGGCCGCTTTGAGAGCCGCCTCGATCGCTTCGGTCCCAGAGTTGCATAGGAAGCTGAACTGCAGATTCCCGGGCGTGATTTGGGCCAAGCGTTGGGCCAGTTGAGCTTGAAGAGGATTGAAGAAGACTCGAGAGCTCAATGCCAGCGAATCGAGTTGATCCTTGACGGCCGCGATCACCTTGGGGTGTCGATGTCCCAAAGAAAAGACTCCATAACCACCAGAGAAATCGAGATATCGATTCCCTTTATGATCGGTTACCCAGGAACCTTCGCCATACATCTCCATGGCACCAAATCCGGTGAGGCGAAGCAGTCGCGCTAAGTCCGGAGAAAGGAATTCCTTATAGCAACGAGTGACCTCCGCGAGAGTCAGTTCGTCCATCGCTAAAATATTTGTTGTCGCGACAGTCATGGCCGTTGAGCCCGCTGCGATTCGACGGGTTTCAAACCCCCTCCTGCAGTTGTCGGAGGCTCAAAAGTCGGCAGCCGTCGTTGACCAACGTACTGTCCACATGACCGACGCTGGGGCAGAGGGCGGCGATACTCCCGAACAGCCCGCCGCAACCGAAAGCGGACAGGGCCTCATGGGCGAACAGATCGCGGTAATGCGACACGAAACTCTCGATGCTCCCGGCGTGCCCGTAAAGCACTCCGCTCTGGAGAGCTTCGATCGTATTGCAGCCGAAGGGCTGTTCGGGAAGGCTGAGAGCCATGGAGTGAGCGAGATGCGGAGCACTCACCATTAAGGAACGGAGTTGAGTCCGAATCCCGGGGAGAAAGGCGGCTCCGAGGACTTCGTCGGAGCCTGAAAGGAGCGTTAGGGTGGTCACCGTACCGCAGTCGACCACCACCAAGGGTCCCTGGGCCTTGTCCCGCGCTCCCACCAATCCTGCGATCAGATCGGCCCCGATCTCACTTCGGATTCCCGGTGTCAGGTTCAGTTGGTGCGGAGAATCGGCACTCACCCAATAAAAGGTGAGGGCCGCCAGCGCTCGAGCGGCTTCTTGGAGGATGGGCCGGTAATCCGGTACCGAGCTACAGATACTGAGATGGGTCTGACTCGGCGTGAGGTCCAGGTCGCTAAGGACGGTTCTCCATTCCACCAGAAGTTGATCGGTCGTCAAAAAGGGACGGGTTTCGAGGCGTCGCGATGCCAGGATCTGGGCGTTATCGTAGACCACCGTGCAGATCTGAGAGTTCCCCACGTCAACAGTGAGAAAAGCGGTCATGGTCTTCCTCCCTGGAGGGCAACGGTGGTGGGCACAACCACCACTAGAGCTAGGACAAACTCTACGGTGCCGTGGAGGATTGCGACGACAAGCAGTTCCTCGGGCGCGATCCCTCCCAGCAACAGCGCCAGTAGGGTCATAATCAAGGTGTTGGTTAGAGTGCCGGCGGCCACAGCGCCGGCGGAAGCCAAGGTGACTCTAGAACCCTGCCGAGAAGTGCGGCGCAGGGCTTGGTAGGTTAGCGCGGCCGCCAAACCAGCCAAGATACGGGCCAAAATATGAAAAGGGAGGCCCGGAAAGGGGAACTTTAGACCTGTGATAAGACCAAAGACCGCGCCCACGACCGCGGCGGCGAGAGGTCCCTCGAGCGTGGCCGCTAGAATCATGGGGATATGTAACAGGGTCAGGGCTCGGCCGATACCCGGCACGTCAATAAAACCCAGAGGGCTGAATCCGAGAACCAAAAGGGCAGCCAAGAGAATAGCGGTCCGGGTAAAAGTTTGCGGCACTCAGAAGCATTGGCGGAACAAGAAGTCATTCCTACATGGCCGGGGTTCTGGGCCGGCGTGGCAGGCGTCCATGGCCCGTCCACGAAGCTCTGTGCCCATGGCACGCCCTAAATCTCGCGGTGAGCGCGGAGAAGTTTGGTACACCTCGGGACTTCGATTTGAATGCACTCAGTGCGGACAATGTTGCTCCGGAAGTTCTGGTACGGTGGAGTTCAGCCACGCCGAGGCTGCGGGGATGGCCAAGGCGTTGGGATTGGGACATCAGGAGTTCCTGGACCAGTTCGCCCAAAGATTTGGAGCAGGGTGGATTCTTAAGGAAGTTCCCGAAACCGACGGAGACGGTTTCGATTGCATCTTGTTGGCCCGGGATCCCGAAACAGGTCTGACGCGCTGTACAGTGCATCGTGAACGCCCAACTCAATGCCGGACCTGGCCGTTTTGGCCCGAGAACTTGAAGAGTAAAAGGACCTGGCGACAGGCAGGCGCGGAATGTGAAGGGATCGGTCAGGGGCCGCAAGTGAGTTACCGCGAGATCGCTCTCAACCGAGACGCGACACCGGAGCCCGGGACGGCCTATGACGAACCCGAAGTCGATGAGTTCTAGTCTTCGTTTTTCACTACAACTTCTTCAAACTGCTCGGCGTGGGATTCCGGCCGCACCACCATACCGTCGACTTTGGCCAGGGATTGAGCGATTTCAGCGCCGAGCAATAGAACGTTTGTGCTGAAGTAGATCCAGAATAGAAGCAGCACTAGCGATCCCGCGCTGCCATAAGCGTCTCCAGGGTTGGATTTTCCTAAGTAGACCCCGAAGGCGAACTTTCCTACGACGAACAGTGAGGTCGCGAAGAGACCGCCCAGGGCGGCATGTTTCCAATCAACTTTCGCATCGGGTAAGACCTTGTATATCGATGAAAAGAGTGTGCCTATGACTAGCAGCGTGATGGGAATCTGTATGAACCCGATCAGCCCGGCACTGAGTCCGGTCAAACTCTCCAGCTTGGAACCTAGTGCCGTGGTGACCGCGGACAGAAGGAGGGACACCAGAAGTAAAAATGCTGTGCCCAGGACCGCGCTCATGCTCAGAAGGCGTTTTTGCAGCATGACCTTCCAGCCCGCGGAGGGTTTGACGCGCACTTCCCATGCGTCGTTGAGAGCGTCTTGAAGCTGGCCGAAGAAACCAGAGGCTGCCATAAGCAAAGTGATAAAGCCGATCACTGTGGCCGCCTTATTCTCGGAATCTGTGCGGTTTTGTCCGATCTCCCGGACCAGTTGGGCTGTGCTGTCTCCAAAGAGCGTGGCGATCTCTTGGGTGAGTTGGTTGAGTGCCATCTGAGAATCGACGATAAGCCCTGTGACACTGAGAATGATGACCACTAGAGGCGGAAGAGCGGTGACGGCATAGAACGACAAGGCCGCAGCCTGGGAGAGGCACTTGTCTTCCATAAAGTCTTTGCCGGCCAGCTTCAGGGCTTCAAAAATCTTCTTCATTTATCGTTAGGAATACGGGCGGAAACTTTCTCGCACAACTCTAGACACCGCACCGGCTTTCGTAGGAAGTCATCCATGCCGGCATCGAGACAGCGCTGCTCGGAATCGTTGGACGCAGACCCCGTGAGTGCCACAATCCAGGGCCGACCATAAAGCTCTGGATCGGCTTTGATCTGCTGAGATGTTTGGTACCCATCGAGAACCGGCATCTGGCAATCCATCAGAACAACGTCAAAGGTTTGATCCCGTAACTCCTCAAGAGCCTCTCCACCGTGCTGGACCGATTTCACGATCGCACCTCGGTTTCCGAGTTGGAGTTCTAGCACCCGTCTGTTGATGGGATTGTCATCCACAATCAACACTCGGGCCGCGAGCGGCCCGATTTGGGGTGTCTCGGACTTCGCATCCTGACAGGAAGGCAGTGGCAAACTGACCCAAAAGGTGGAGCCTATCCCGACAGCGCTCTCCGCTCCAATTTGACCGTCCATCAGTTCTATCAGACTCTGACAGATCGACAGTCCTAAACCCACGCCGTGCTTGGAATCTCTGGCGACGCCCACAACTTGAAAGAAAGGCTCAAACATATGAAGTATCGCTTCTTGAGTCATGCCAATTCCAGTGTCTCGGACCTCTATCCGGTACCCCGGGTCATCAGGGTGACATGCTATGCTAATGGAGCCGCCCTCCGGCGTGTACTTCACAGCGTTAGACACAAGGTTACTCAAGACCTGACGCACCCTCGTTTCATCCCCTTTGACGTGACCACAGGCCTGCCCGATTTGGCTTGAGAGTCTGATTCCTTTAGAGGAGCACTGAGATTGATATAAGGCGACAACAGAATCGACGAGGCTTCCTAAGTGAAACGTTTCGATGGCGAGACTGAGACGTTGTTGCCCCAACCGTTCCATGTCCAACACATCATCCACGAGGTGTGCAAGCGTTGACGAACAAGAGTGAATGGAAGCGATCATCTGGCTGTCTAGGTTCGCTGGACTTTCACTCAGCAGTTCGGCATAGCCCAGCAGTCCAGAAATAGGATTGCGAAGCTCGTGAGCCAGGGTGGCTGCAAACTGACGCAACCTGTCGTGCGCCTGCAGTGTGGCATTTTTCTCTTCAGTGACTTCCCGCAGTAGGCTCTCCTGGCGCCTTGCGGCGAGAACGGAATCACTGACGTCTTCTAAGGTAACGATGATGCCATCGTTTGAGTCCGTGAGCCGCAGCGGCTGGACTCGAGCTTGGAGTGACACTTGGGTACCGTCCACAAGGATTGTCGAGAAGGGTTCTACCTCCGTGGGTATGCCGAGAGCGGCTTGACGAAAACTATGACCCATAGCCTCGCCTCCGACAAAGGTGGAATTTTCGTCCGATTGATCTGGCCTTGGACCCCAGATACGCTTCGCGGCCGGATTTCCTTCAAGAAATTGGCCGTCAGTTGTGAAAAGAGCAACGGAGTGAGGGGATCCGTGGAAGACAGCGGAGTAACGGGCCTGACTTTCCTCAAGCTGCCTGGAAAGTTGTAGGAACTGGTCGCGTTCAAGTTCAGCGCAGACCCATCGCGCGAGAATTCCCAGGGTATCAGTTTCTTGCTTAGTCAATTTTCGCGCCTTCCAGTCCAGGATACACAAGGTGCCCATTATGGAACCTTGGATCTCTAGCGGATGCCCTGCGTAAAACATGATCCCCGGTTCTGCTTGAACCATAGGGAGTTGGTTGATTCTTTCGTCGGTAGTGGCATTCTCAATGACAAGTAACTTCTGGTCGGCAACACAAAGGGTGCAGATGGAATGTTCGCGGGCCATGCGGTCGGCTCCGATACCGATCTCCGACTTGAACCAACAGTGCTCTTCCTCGACGAGGGTGATGACCACGATGGGTACGTTGAGAGCTTGTTGGGTCTCCTTCACGATTCTGTCAAATCGTTCTTCTCTGGCGGTTTCCAGGATGCCGAGCGATCTCAATACCGAGAGACGTTGTGTTTCCACTGGAGACAGGGGGGCTTTCGAAGAGGGGGGTGGGAGGCTTTCCATTAGCTTTAAACTTACCCCATGACTGAAGCCGCAAACGCAAACTTTTACGAACCCTACTTTGGTGCAAGCGGTCGAGTCGCCCTAGGTATGTCCCCCGACGGACGTCCTGGATACCGACGCGGCTCGGTGGGTCTGTTATTTTCGGTAGGAATAAGAATGTAGGTTTTAATTCTTGAATCGGAGGAGGCCAATCATGGTCCAAGCTTGGAAAAATCAGTATTATTTTGTCAGGAAAAAAGATTCAACAGGGGAGGTCGCGCCCAAATGATGTCTATCTCTCCCCGCGGATGGGTGGGGGTAGGATTAGCGACGTGCCTCGCGGGATGGATCGCGATTCCATCTCTCCCCACCGCGTGGTCGCCTTATCAAGTGGGCGCTGGGGTGGGGGTTCTTTCCTGGGTCACTTTCTACTGTGCTGACAAACCCTTGGGAGCCTCGTCCTTTTATGCCAATCTGGCGGGGCTTTTGGGGCAAAAATTCGCGCCCGCACACACCGCAGATCTCAAATACTTCAAAGATGAGCCTCCTAAACTCAACTACGGTGTTGTGTTTATGGTCTGCGCGGTCGTGGGTGCCTTTTTGGCGGCTTTAAACGGGGGTCAGTTTTCTGGGACCTTTCTGCCGCCGCTTTGGATTGCGCGATTTGGCGAAGACAGTGTATTGCTCCGATCCCTGGTGGCTTTTGCCGGCGGGGCCGTCATGGCGGTAGGAGCACGGTTGGCCGACGGGTGCACCAGTGGTCACGGAATCAGTGGCGCTTTGCAGTTGGCCGTGAGTTCTTGGCTCACTTTGGCGGCGCTCTTTGCTGGCGGAACCGCCACCGCATTTTTACTATACGGAGGCCTGAGATGAGTGACTCAACCGAGAAGTCGGGACGCAATCTAGTCTATGCCGCGCTGTTCGGACTGACCTTTGGGTATCTGTTGCAGAAGGGCGGAATGGGTAAGTTTGAAGTCTTGCTAGGGCAACTCCTCCTGACCGACTTCGCGGTTGCCAAAGTGATGCTGACAGCCATTTTGGTGGGCATGATTGGCGTTTTTAGCCTTCACGCTATGGGAAAAGCCAAACTCCATGTGAAGCCTACCCGACTAGCGGCTAACCTCGGGGGAGGTGCCTTGTTTGGGGTCGGTTTCGCCCTGATAGGCTACTGCCCAGGGTCGGCGGCGGCCGCTCTAGGAGAAGGTCACTGGGATGCCTTACTAGGCATGGCGGGAATGGTCGCGGGCTCTTATCTCTACGCGGAATTTTCAGAAGTGTCGAGCCGCACAATTGAAAAATGGGGAGTCTACGGGAAATTGACCCTACCACAAATTGTGGGGATGGAACGCAGCCGATTCCTCCCTGGTTTCGGGGTGACGCTGCTCGCAGTTCTGTTCTTTATGCAATGGATGTGAGCTGCGAGGGTCGAGGAGACCCTCGCTATAATGGACCGGAGATTTTCGATATCCCCTTTCTATAAGGTGATTGCCGTTCCGTAGCGAAATCATAAGTCGATGGGGTTTCATGGGCGGAAAATTTGGGGTCGCAGCAGTGGAGTAACCCTCTTGCTAGAAGTTCTGATCGGCTTCACGATCTTCTTGAGCGCGCTTCTGTTCGTCTTCGGCGTGTTCACCATGTCACACCGACTGAGCACTAGCACCAAGAACTTGGCGGTCGCTTCCAATTTGGCTCGCGAGGTGATGGAAACTCAGGTTGTGCGAGGGTACGCGGGAGTCGTAAAGACTCCCGATATCGTGATCCCCATGCCCGCGACGGTTAACGGGGTGGCCACCAGCACTCTCTTCACAGCCAAGATAGACGTTACCGACGAAGCCGCGGCAGTTGCCCCTAATAATTATCGTCGGAAGCGGGTCGTTGTGACCATCAGTTGGTTGGAGGGTAATGGGGTGACTCGCAGCACCAAACTGGAGACCTATGTCATTGAATAAAGAGCTAGGCATCGGAAGGCTCCGCCGCCGGGGCTTCACAGTGATTGAAGTTCTGATCTTCGCTGCCATTTTACTATTATTGTTGGGATGCATCGCGCTGGTGGTTCAAGGGGCGATGCGATATTTCCGTACAGGAAATGCCTACCAGGAGGCTCAGAACAACGCGCTCGTTGGCATGCGCTACTTGACCGAGGAACTGAGCGAGTGTTCCAATGTAAAACGCGCGCCGGTCGCGCCCTTTGTGGATGCCGACTATATCATCGCGCTGAGCCCCGAACCTCTGGTGTCAGGACAGGACTGGACTTATGGGCCCGGAGGTGTTCTGCAGTACCATCAATGGCTCTGTTTTTATCGTAACGCCACAACGAATGAACTGCGACGGGCGACCTTGCCTGTTAAAGGCGCTCCTGTGGACTCTGGTAGCGCTCCGAATCCTCCGCCTGTTTCAGATTTCAAAGTCCCGACGATGAAAACCAATAAGATCATAGCCAGGGGGTGCACGGAGTTGCGCGTCAACGAAGAGCCCATGGCCAAGCAGATAAGTCTTCGTCTGTCGTGCTCGGTGGATACTGGGTCCGTAAAAAAAACGACGATAACCAGTCGAAGTGTGGTCACGTTGGCAAATCCCTAGTACAATGACAGGTATGACCATCCGATTAAGCAGCGCTCGCAACGGTATTGCCCTCGTCATTGTCCTCGTGTCGTTGCTGGTCCTAGGAACTGTGGCGGCTGCGGTGGTCACCGTCGGCTCGGCGCACCTTACCCATGCTTATTCGGGCACTCAGTCTCAAGAAGCCATTTATGCCGCCAGAGCGGGGGCCTACATAAAAATGGGTCAGGTCCGTTCGGGAGATCTTAACGCTATCCCGACAACAGAGATGAAGGGCAGTAAGGCGACATACAGCGCGAAGGTCACGGCGCCCGGTTCGGGTTCCAAGTCCTTTCCCCCGCCGGATACTTACTACATTGAGTCAGTGGGGACCAGTGCCGGCGGGACTCAGCGTCGTATGGGGATCCTTGTGAATCTCAGTCAGAGTCGCTGGAATCATGCCATTTTTGGCAACAGTAAGGTCTACATGAAGGACGGCTCTTACACCAACAGTTTCAATAGCGACAAAGGCGAAGTCGACCACTCAAAAGCGAGTGTCGCCACCAACAGTCCAGATAAGGGTGTGGAGATTGGGGATAGCGACTCTGTGGTGATCGGCTGGGCGAACGCCATAGACCCCCTCACCGGTCAGCCGAAAGAGAGTAAGGACGATGACGACATTGAACTCGACCCCAAGGCCAACGTCCAGGGCCCGCCGGGGTCCATAGAGAAACTGACGGTGAAGTCCAAGTCAGGTAACGAGGATAGGGCCTACAGAAATTTCGAGGTCGCGGATCAACTGGCTGACATGGCGGAGGTCGTGCTCCCCAAAAATCTGCCACCGGGTACGGTAGGTACCATTGACACTTCCCTCACCCCGGTTCCTCTGCTACCTTCCGTCGACACAAATATCCCCACCGCCGTGACAGTTCTTCCGCCGGGCGCCTATTATGATCTCAAGGTGGGAGCCGCTCAAACGGCGACCTTAGATGTCTCCGCGCTGCCCGAGGGATCAACAGCCGAGTACATCTTTCACGCCATCGATCTCAAGGGGGGCACCCTCACCGTCAAGCAGCCCGCCGTCGGCAAACCTGTCACAGTGAAGGTTTACATCGACACCGGCAGCGGTCCCGCCCTTGATAAGACCGCCGGTCTCCGAATGGAGGGAAGTTCTCTAGTCAATCCCATCGCAAAGCCGATCAATCTTCAGTTCTTGATTGCGGGCGAGGGAACCGTAACGCTTGAGGGACACACCGACCTCAAGGACGGTCTGTCGCCGACGGCGTACTACGTGGCCTATGCTCCTAAGGCCAAGATAGAAGTCCTCAGGGGTCAGATCTACGGAGCCTTGGTCGCGGATATCGTCACGCTTGACGGGGAGTCCATTACGGACCCTAGCAAGGCCCCGGCCGTGGTTCACTACGACGTGACCCTCTTAGAAGACGAAGAGAACCCTCCCATCTTCCATATTCTCAGCGTACGCTACTTTTAGCGATGTCTGTGTTGCTTTAGGCCGGTCCTTGATGAGCAAATCGACGACGCGCTTTTTTACCCGAGCGCTATTGGCTTAGAGGTCCGCCGGGCAACTGACTAATCCGCCACTGGTCGCCTACTCTTTGCAGCGTCCACTCCCAGGGAAGCAGATCATCCATTCCTTCAGCGGGGTCCAAGTAGACCGAAGCGGTTGCACCGGTGACCTCTCCCATTCGAACGGAGCGCCGCGAGAGGTCCCAGTGATGCGCCGAATCCCCGAGCCAATCTTGGACAGCCTTCTTAAAAGCATCCACAGGCCACTGCTGTTGAAGTTCTGGGTCGAGTAAAGCCCACGCTTGCTCGTACTCCCTGAGCAAGAGCAGTTGGTCGAAGGATGAGACCACTGACGAGGGGTCCTCGACCCAGGCGGTCGGCGCAGCACTCGGGTCGGCTTGGGGCGGGGTCGGACGATCTTCAGGTGCGAACAGCCATACGCCGAAGAAAACCACTGAGATGAGAGTGACCGCCAGAGCAATTCTAAAGTTCTGGGAGGCGGCAGGCGGCTCCGGGCTGGGCGCTTCGTTTTTTTGACCCAAGGTCGGCAGAGCCTGAGTCCACCCCCGGGCGGTTTGCTCTAAATGGAGGCGCTGTTGATTTGAGAAGGCGGAGGGTTGCGGACTGTCGGAATAGATGATTCCCACGACATTGCGGTCGCAGTCCAGCATGGGAACGGCTAAAGCTGCTTCAAAGTCCACGCCGGAGAGGGCTTGCATCAACGGATCGGCGTGCGAATGGATCACGACGCTCCGTTCTCGTTTGAGACAGGTCTTCACGACTTCTTGGGCGGCGGCCGAAAGTGACGGTACGTCGGATACCGGCCAGCAAACCTGAAGTTCTCCGCTGAAGGGCTCCACGATGAACACGAGGAGTCTTGTTCCTTTGTCTAGTTCCCGACGGAACTCCCCCACTGCATTTCGGACGATTCTATAAACGCGCTTCTTCATGGCGAATCCTCCAACAAGAGTTCTCGAGAGGCCTTAAGTGTCGACTTTTTCAGACGTCGTCTCTTTGGTCCTCTTCATCGCCTTCGCCGCCTTCTTCATCCTCGGCGTCTTCACCGTCGTGATCTTCCTCGTCATCATCTTCGTCAGGATCATCATCGTCGCGTTCATGAGTCATAGCGTCTAGGAAGGCTTCGTCAAAGTCTGTGATGAGATCGCGCAAGTGGAAGAATGCCATGCGTAATCCTGCGAGTTCAGCGAACATCTTGCCTTCGTCCACTTCCTCTTCGTCTCGCATCAAACCAGGGAGCTCTTTGGTATAAAGCTCTTTGGCGGCGACCATGATCTCAGAGATGCGATAGGCTACGGCTTCTTGGTCGCTCTCCTGGAGGCACTGCTGACGCTGCATCTTGGCGTGCAAGATCTTGGTGAGGGTGGCTTCTTCGGCTTTGAGGTGGGCCGCGGGATCTGGCTGTTCCTCTGGTGGATTTCCATTGCTGGATTGAGTAGTCATCGGATCAGAATCCTTTCGGCGAGTTCAAGGAAGCCCTGGGCTAGTCTAGGGTATAGACCACCCAGAGCAGTAATAGGAAGAATAACGAAGAGTACACTTCTCGTCATTAAGGGGATCTCCACCGGTAGGGCGTCGGCCTGGGGCTTTAAGAAATAGCATCTTCGTAAGATGTTGAAGTAGTAGTAGAGGCTGAGCACCGAACCGACCACTCCAACGAGCGCCATCAAAGGTTGGGTGAAGAAAGCCGCCCGGAAAAGATAGATTTTCCCCACGAAGCCCGCCAGTGGTGGGACACCGGCCAAGGACATGAGGGTCAGCATCAGAGCAAACGAGAGGGCCGGAGAGGTCTGAGCGAGGCCGTCAAAAGCGTCGAGATCGGTGCTTTTCCGGGATTGGTTGACCGTCAGCAAGATGAGCCAGAAGGCCAGATTCGTGAGGGTGTAGATGAAGAGATAAAAGAGCAAAGCCCCCAGGGCTTCCACTGCCAGGAGGGGCTGACCCGCTCCCCACGCGCCCAACAGAGCTGAGACTCCAATCAGAAGGTACCCCATCTGAGCTACCCCAGAATAGGCGGCCAAACGAGTGAGTTCGCGCTGGGTGAGCGCCACCAAATTGCCGATCAAGATGGAGAGGATGGCGAGGGCTGAGACGATCACCATGAGTTCGTACTCGAGGACTTCGGTGAACGTCAGGAAGAAACGTAGGAAGGCTCCGATCATCGCCACCTTGGGAACCGATGAGAGAAAGGCGGCAACCGGGATGGGGGCGCCCTCGTAAGTGTCCGGGGCCCACATATGAAAAGGCGCGGAGGACATTTTGAAGGCGAAGGCCGCCATCACCATAAGGATGCCGACCAAGAGTGGCTGTCCGTGGTCTTTGAAACCAAGCAGCATGTCGCTGTATTCGGTGGATCCAGAAGCTCCGTAGATCCAGGAGGCGCCGAAAAGAAAGACAGCCGACGAAAGCGCCCCCGACAAGAAGTACTTTAGACCGGCTTCAGCCGATTGCCGATGGTATCGTCGAAATCCGGTGGCAATGTAAAGCGGTATAGACAGGAGTTCAAATGCGATGAAAAATGTGATCAACTCTTTGGAGTGGATCACCACGACGGCACCCAAGACGGCTGTCAAAAGTAGACTGTAGTATTCTCCCGCACTGTGACGCTCCTCCTCGAAGGAATTCCACGACATCGCCATGGCCAGAAAAGCCAGCAAGAAGACCATCGCGGAAAACCAGAAGGCAAGGGGATCGAAGGCCATGACCGTGTCGATGGATGGCCAATTGGTGGCGATATCCGTTGGTAGTAGAAGAAGCGAACCAGTGAAGCCGAGCACCAGAGTGATCAAGGCGAGACTTCGGCTGCGAGGGGCGGACGGCTTGATCAGGTCGGTGACGAGAATGACGATTATTCCGGCAACGACAGCGAGGGGGGCGAACAGCGGGAGCATCTAAAACAACGTCCCCCCGCCCAAAGATTGAAGAGCGCTTTGAAAGAGTGCCACCAGTGGCTCGGGGTAAATTCCGAAGGCCAAAGTTGTGGCGGCCAGCATCGAGAAGACAACCATCTCCGTGCCGTCGGCGTCTTTCACATTGCATAAGTCAGGGTTCAGAGGGCCGTAGAAACCATACTGAACCGAACGCAACAGATAGGTGGTGGTCAGAATGAGTCCAAAGATGGCGATGATACAGATCGCTTGATTGGTCTGAAACAGGCCCAAAAAGACCGACAACTCAGACGGAAACCCTGTGAAGCCGGGCAGCCCGAGTGACGCCAAAGCTCCCAAAACAAAGAAGACTGCGAAACGAGGCGTCTGAGCGGCCAGTCCACCCCATTTTCGGAAGTCGCGCGCATGGGTTCGCTCGTATAGCGTTCCGGCCACACCGAACAGGAGAGCGGTGATGATACCGTGGGAGAACATCTGGAAGACGGCTCCCGTCAGACCGAACATGGCGCCGGTTTTTGTGGTCGAATTGATGCAGGCGAGGCCTAGGAACACCATACCCATGTGAGACACGCTAGAATACGCAATCATCACCTTGATGTCCGACTGCCGCATGGCGCAGAGAGCGCCGTAGACTAAGTTGATGACGCCCAAAACTGCGAAGTACGGCATCAGGTCGGCTGCCCCCATGGGAAGCAGGTCGAAACCAAAGCGCAAGATTCCGTAGCCGCCCATCTTGAGGAGCACACCGGCCAGCAACATGGAGAGCGGCGTGGGGGCGCAAGAGTGGCCGTCGGGTAGCCAGGTGTGGAAAGGAAACAGACCGGATTCTATCCCAAAACCTATAAATAGGATAGCGAATAGAACCTGTTGCCATCCCCTGGTGAAGGTGACTTGACGGAGAGCCTCAAGGTCGAAGCTGTTGACTCCGCCGACCAAATAAAGACCAAGCAGGCCCATCAAGACAACGGCCCCGCCGGCCTGCAGGTAGATCAGAAGTTTCGTGGCGGCGCTGTTTTTGGTGATCAGTCGACCGTCGCCGCTTTTGTCCGAGCCCCAGATGCCAACCAGAAAAAACATGGGAATGGAAGCGAGTTCGTAGAACAGGACAAAAAAGAAGAGGTCTAGGGTGAGGAAGGTTCCGATCGTCCCGCAGAGGGCGACCAGAGTGAGGACATAGAACTCACGCTGTCGTTGTTTGATGCGGTGGGACATCAGTAGAACTGCCGTTGAGATGATCCCCGTCAAGAGAATCATAGGCAACGAGATGCCGTCGACGCCCAACTTGTAAGTGATGCCCATGGCGGGCATCCAGAAGAACGACTCGGTGAATAGGAATCCGCCGGGCTTCAAACTCGGGAGCATCTGCGCTCCTTGAACGGTTAAAAACGTCGAGATCCCCAACATTCCTAAGGCGGCGGCGACGGCGATTCCTCGATACGCTTTAGGTTGGGCCGCCGGCAACAGGAGAATGAGGACGGCGGCCGCCATAGGAAGCCAAAGCAGTATGGACAGCCAGAGTATCACGGGAACATTTCTCCCCCTGGCATCGGAAGATTAGGGTTGAAAATCCGGCTGGGACTGAGGGCGAAGTCCGGTTGCACGGCGGCCAACAGTCCCGTCAGCAGTAAGAGGGCGGCGATCAGCATGAAGAGATAGTGCGAGACTTGTCCAGAATGCTCTCGGCGAATTTTTTCAGCCAAGGCCCCTGTGACCATTCCAGACCCACGAACCCCGCCGTCGACCACTTCGTCGTCGAACCAAGCGGCCACTTTCGCTCCCGCGTACATCGTGTGGGAAACCATCCAGGCCCAGAAATGGTCGAAGTAGAACTTTTGAGCCAAAACCGTGTAGAATTTTCCAAGAGTCTTTCGCACCTTGCGCTCTCCCGCGATGGGATCTTTACGGTATAGGCTCGCGCTCAAGAGGACTCCCAAGATCGCGGTCACAATGCTGGCCCCCATCAAGAGCAGACTGAACTCCTCGGTGGGTTGGCGTTCGTGGGAGATCAAGCCGTGGAAAAGGTTCAGATGAGTCTGGCCGCTGATCAGATCATTGGGCATCCCGGCGAAGCCGAGGAAGGCAGCGAAGGCAGCTAAAACCAGCAGAGGCCCGTACATCATGGCCGACACCTCGCGAGGTGGTCCGTCGTGGTGCGGTGCGTGCTCTTGCTTGGCGCCCAAGCATTTGTCGGGATGAATTCCTACCTGGGCCTTTTCCTCGGTCCACTCCGGAGTCAAGTTGAGGGTGTCTTTCGAAGGAGAGAGCGGGGCCTTCAAGTCTGGACTGGGGACCACGCCCTCCAAGCCGCTCGGTTCGTCATCTCCCCGATACTCGCCCAGAAAGGCCACGCAGTACATTCGGGTGACATAAAAAGCGGTTAGGAACGCCGCACAGGCCAGCATGGCGAAAAGGGCGGGATGAGAGTGGGCGACGCCGCTCAAGATCTCGTCCTTGGACCAAAAGCCCGCGAAGGGCGGAATGCCGGACAGTGCCAGACAGCCTAAAAGGAAGGCGAAATGGGTCTTCGGTAGATGCTTCTTGAGTCCACCCATGCGCCAGATGTCATTGCTGTGACAGGCCACGATGATGGCGCCCGCGCCCAGAAAGAGCAGAGCCTTAAAGAAGGCGTGGGTAAACAAGTGAAAAAGGCCGGCGGTGTAGGCTCCCGAGCCAAGGGCGGCCAGCATGAACCCGAGTTGAGAAATAGTGGAGTAGGCCAAGACCCTCTTGATATCGTTCTGGACGACTGCGATGAGAGCGGCCATCAAGGCCGTGACGGCCCCGATGACGGCCACGAACATGGCAGCAATGGGGGCCAGTTGAAAGACGCCGAAGAGGCGCGCTACTAGGTATATTCCGGCGGCCACCATGGTGGCCGCGTGGATCAAGGCGGAAACAGGGGTCGGGCCTTCCATGGCGTCCGGCAGCCAGACCTGGAGCGGGAACTGAGCACTCTTCCCGATAGGACCGCAGGCGATCAGAATGAGCGGAAGAGCGGCTGAACCGAAGAGGGCGAAGTTGAGGGTCTCGGCGGCGTTCAAGGCGGTGAACCGGAAGGTCCCGGCTCCCAGACCCACGGCCAACACGCCGACCAAAAAGAAGAGGTCGGCGAACTTGGTCACCACAAACGACTTCTTGTTGGCGTCGGCGGCACTCTTTTTGAAGTACCAGAACCCGATTAAGAAGTAGGAACAGACGCCGACCAGTTCCCAAAAGATGTAGATCTGCAGCAAGTTATTGGAGAACACCAAACCTAGCATGGAAAAGACAAAAAGTGAGAGGTAGCCGTAAAATCTGGAGAGCGAGGCGGAGCCTTGGGTTGGGAAGTGACCGATCTCAACCGTCATGTAGCTATACGAATAGATGGCCACCAGGGTGGCGATGAAACAGACCATCACCGAAGTGAGAACGCTGAGGTTGTCCACCAACATGCCCACCGTGATGGCGCCTTTTAGGGGAGCCCCGACGCCCAACCAGACTTTTTCCATTTCGTAAGTGGGGGCGTCGCCGCCCAGTCGGTCAAGCCCCATAACCAGCGAAAGTATGAAAGAGCCAACAAGGGCCAAGATAGAGACCCCCGCCGAAACGGAACCCCACGCTCGGGTGACGAAGGAGATGAGCAAGAAAGCGATTAAGGGCAATGCGATGACGACTGGTCCGTATCGACTGACACCTTCCAACGACTCCACGAGCGGCGCTGTTGTCGCGAAATATGTTGCTCCCAAAGCGCCCACGGTGTCTCGATGTTTCTCCCTTATCGCAAGGCACAGCACAGCTTTCGCCTCACGGATTGGCCTGCGCTTCGCTTTTCTTCTCCTCCTCCCTCTCCACTTTGATTTGGAGGCCAGTCGACCGTGTTGACAGACTCTTTAGAGAGCGTTCGCGTGGTTCGCAGCAAGCGTCGTCGAAAGACCGTTTCGGCCACCATCGATCGCGGAGTGTTGGTGGTGCGGATCCCCGCCAACATGAGCCGGGCCGAGGAAGTGCGCTGGGTGGAGCGTATGCGAGAGAAGTTGCTGTCAAGTAGGGACAAGAAGCAAGCCCATCGCTCCAATGACGCCTTAGAGGCTAGAGCCCGACGACTTGCCAAGGACTACTTCGGAGGACTTGAGTTCACCATCGACTGGTCAAAACGTCAGCAGCAACGGTGGGGATCTTGCACCCCCTTGGAAGCCACGATTCGTCTTTCCGTGAACCTGAAGAGATTTCCAGACTACGTGATCGACTACGTGATCATCCACGAACTGGCCCACCTATTGATCGCCGACCACAGTCCGGCCTTCTGGCAGTTGGTGGCCAAATATCCACTCACCGACCGGGCCCGAGGATTCCTCGAAGGAATCAGCTTTCAGGAAGCTTATGGGCCGTCAGAATGAATTCGGGCTGATTACGTTTTCCGTTCAAAATTCGAAACGAAACAAGTCAAGAACTCAGTTGCGAGGATTTACCTTGCTAGACACCTTGAGGCCATAAGTATGACCGTCGGCCTTCGTCTCGAAGTCTAGCGTCACTTCGATCGGACGAGCCGCCGATGTAGGCAGAGTGAAACGGACGTCGGCGATTTGGTTGGAGAGTACCCTTATTGGAATTGTGGATGCGGCGAAGTATGCCGAGGTGCGCGGTGGGGTCAGTCGGTACAGGTTGAGTGGCTGGAGGTTGGCCCCTCCCACTTGCTCTTCCTGGCGAACCAGCCTTTTGCCGTCAGCTAACGTTTCCAAGCGGTAGCATATCACCTTGTCCCATAGGAATTGTCCAGCGCTGTTGACGAGGGGTTTACCGGAAGGATCTTTTGGAACAGAAAACGCGATGTCCGAGGGCCCAAACGGTACGATCGTACGAAGGTTCGTGTCTAGCAGTTCTCGGGTGAGGAAGGCCACCGTTAAGGCGGCGCTTTGGTCGAGATCGATCAAGGCATCCGAGCGCCGTTGGTAACGGATGCCCGACGCAACGGCCGTGTACATAAGGCCGACCAGGAGCACCATGAGGCTGCTCGCGATCAGAGTTTCGGCCAAGCTGACACCCTGGTTATCGCGCCGAGTAGAAGACATACGTTTCGACCTCCAACTCTCTGAGCGTGTCTCTGTCATCGACGAAAGAGACTTTGACGACAACGTCTTTGACATCGCGATTGCTCTCTTCTGTGACGGTGATTTCTCTTCGGTAGGTGCGCAGTGTGGCTTGACCGTCGACCGATCGTTGGACCTCCACAGCGGGAGAAGCGTTCACCGTATCGGCATAGGCCTCAAGTTCGTGATAATCGGTCGAGCGGAGGACTTCCATTTCGTTTTGGAGGAGAGTGCGAGCTAAGTTTTGGTCTCGATACTTTTTGACAGACCTTTCGTGCAAACTCCAGCCCGTTGCCAGCCCCACCATAACCATCGAGAAAAGAAGGGCGCCGAAGACGACCTCTAAAAGACTGAAGGCCCGAACGGATTTTTGCCACCGCACGGATTAATTGGCGCCCTCGTTGGTTATGACCCACTCAGGTATTCCCTCGAGGACCTGATTTTTCAACGCTTTATCGTAGTGCAGACCGTTCAGTGGCACTGCGATCGACCCGGAACTACCAAAATATCTGACGTAGAGGGCGCCAAACAGTTGGGCCGGGCCAGACCCGTCGTTTTCCAAGCCAACTGAACCATCTTGTCCCGCAACCACGCACGACACTCTGACGCGCGCCCTAAATTTGACGGAACTGGGGGAGTTGGACCCGCCCGAGCGATAGCCGGTACAATAGATCTGAAGGCGACGAGGCGGTTCAGGTTCGCCGGTCGTTTTCATGTTGGCCCTCGAGTCTTCTTCGAAGACGAGTTCGTCACCAACATATATCAAACAGGGGGTGGAGTCGGTCACTGAGGAGTCCAAGACCAAACGCATTCCCGGTCCTATCCACAATCGATCAAAAAAGTAGGTGCCCGCGCCCAAAGTAATGTCGCCGGTCGTACGAACCCGCGAACCGTAACGCCCCGGAGCGATCGCGCCACTCGCGGGGATAGGGGCCGGCGCGACGCCTTCGAACTGCCTTGGCATTCGGAAGACCAATCGACCCTGTTCAAGAGGCCCGCCGACGATCTGCCCGTACCATTCGCTGGGTGGAGCGCTAATATACGTACCATTGTCCCCGCGAACAACGTCGGCATCGACCTCATTGGTATTGAAAAAGGCCAAATTTCGGTCGGTCCACATGGTACATTCGCGTCTCGGGGGTTGACCTGATGCCAGATAATCCACATAGCCAGTGGCCGAGTCGAAACTGTCTACTTTAAAGTTCGAGAAAACATGATACGGAAATGTACTCGAGTCGTCGCGCACATGAAGCACGTAGTCGAAGACCGGCTCCGGGCGTTGAACAAAAGCCTCGCCTTGGCCAAACCCGCTGCTCAAAACTTGGCCATCGACGACGCCTCGGGTTTTGACCCAGACATGCTTAGGCGGAATCGTAACCCCTGAGACAACCCTGGGTGTCGTCCCCAACCGGTTGTTGACCACTTCTATCTCGAACCCAAAACGTGGATTAGAGGACATTGACTCGGTTAATGGTGCGGTGGTTTCCCAGTCGGGATCCGACGTGAGCAACTCCATCGCTCTGTGCACGCCGGCGCTCGAGGCGTAATCGGCCTGTAACTTCTTCTGGCGAGATACGCCATTAGCGATTGTGAAGTTCACCCTCGCGATGATAGCAGCGGTCAGGGCAATCACCACCACTGTCAACAAGATGATGGTGATAAGAGCGAAACCCGAGCCCGCCTTTGATATTTTTTTCTCCCAGTATTGCCTGACCACGCCGTCAGTCTATCACATCATAGGTACAAAATGACGCAAATTTTTTCGGCTGGTCGTCTAGGTCGTCAGAATAAATTCTTGATAGTCCACGGTCTGGTCTTGATTGTTTAACACGGCTTGTTGACGTACGACCCCTTGGTCGGTGGGAGTGTCTTGACGGAAGGTTTCCGTTTGGCCGTCGCGAGCATACGCGGTTTCCGAACCGGCCATCACCAGAATCTGACCGTCGGGTGTGGTGATATTTTGGGTGGCTTTGAAGGCAAACGATTGAGGCAGGGAGGTCGCGGCGTCCACCTGGAGGTCGACTTCCGAGACAGCGTCTCTTAAGGAGACTTGTCCGGGACGACCCATGGCTTGGTCAAGTCCGGCCTGTTCATCGACGCCCGCGGTCTGTTGAATCTGGACTTGAAGTTTCTGAACCAATTCGGCGGTGACCTGAGCCCCTTGAAGATCCTCATAGGAGAACTCAGCGACAGCGCCACTTCCGTCGGAATAACGCACTGTGGAGGCTTGATTGTCGAGCACCGCTTCTTGGCTGGCGATCCCTTGTTCGGTGGGAACCTGGAGTCGGAAGGTCTCCTTGTTGTCGGCGTTCACATAACCGCTCTCTGTACCCACCGGAACCATGACGGTGCCATCCTCGGCCACCAAGTTTTGGTTGGCTTTGAAGGCGAAGCTTTTTGGTGCCGTGGTTTGCGGGTCGTATGATAGCGACACAAACGAGTCTTGCTGATCGACCAACACTTCACCCTTTTGATTGGGCGCTTGGTCGATCCCGGGCTGTTCATCGATGGCGGCGGTTTGTTGGATCTGAACGTTGACCCGGCCTACGAGGGCGGTTGTGGCTTGACTGGCTTGCAATGTGGCGAATGAGAAGTTCATAAGCTCACTTTAGGTGAGGAGTCCAAAAAAATGCTGAAAACTGAACGCGACCCCAGGGCGCCTCGGTCGCCTTTCTATTTCGAGCGGCTCATCGGCTGCGCGCCCGTATGGAAACCGAGCGCGTCTTGCAGCATACGAGAAGCTGTCTGCAGTGTGCTTACCTCATAACTCAAGAAGAGCTCTTTGTCGTTACGAGTCGTTCGCAGCTTCCGTCTGTACACGTGAACCTGGATTCGAGAGGTCTCAAGTGTTGCATGGGTCCATGCTTATCAAATCGAGGGGGTTCTAGGACAGGGTCATTCGCCCCACCACTTTCCGAGCGGCAAACTGTCGACCGGCAGGCTGTAAGTCACTGTCCGGCTAGCTTGTTCAGTTCCCATTGAAGGAATCCCGTCAGCACTATATAAATATTAAAGCGGGAAATGTTTCGAATATGAAAAGGGGGTAATCCATTGTCAAAATTTCAGAGAGACAATGCTAGGGGCTTGGCAG
>JBBKWP010000130.1:0-18699 GCA_037968995.1 Candidatus Xenobia bacterium | reverse complement strand
GGCAGCGAGGCAGTAGGAGAACATCATGAAAAAACTAATTCTTACTGTTATTGCCGGTTCGGCCCTTTTGGCAGGTTGCGGAACCAGTCGTGACAGCTTTGTTGTCACGGTTCCTCCCGCTCAGGCTCAAGGCCAAGTCACTATGCAACAGGTCGAGTTCTTGGCTCGTCCCGCTATTGGTGAAGTACTGCTTTTCTCTAACGACCTACTGAACACGTACAACGCCGTCGGCCCCAGTTTTGTGGCTACTGCGTTGAACAATCCCAACAGTCCGGAAGCGGCCGCGGCCGCTCCTATTTTCGCACAGGCCACGGCTGTGCTCAACATCCTGACCGGATTGGACCCTAACAACGGTCCGACCACCGGTGAGGTCGTGGCCGGGTTCTTGCCCGACGTCATGCGTATCGACACCACACTCAATGTGGCTGTCCCGGATTCAGCGTACAATGCGGCTTTCAACGCCAACGGTTCGCTAGTCGGTGGGCGCAAACTCACCGATGACGTGATCGATATCACCTTGGGCTATCTCACAGGTGGTGCCGTGACTACCGACAACGTGCCTTACTACAAGCCCGCCGTCGGACCCGGATCGAACAATGGTGGCATCGGTCACCAGCGTTTGAACGGTCAGAGCGCCGATTTCGGCACCGCGACCTTCCCCTTCTTGGCTCCGGCCAACTAGGATATCGATTGTGAACCTCCGTCTTTTAAGACGGTCGAGGGCGAGAAGCACGAAGGTGCTTCTCGCCCTTTTTGTTTGTTTGTCGCTTGGCTCGGGATGTTCTGTGGCGCCGACGTCTGACCCGTTCGCCTATCGCCCTTCGGCTGTGCAGGGTCAGACCGGAGCGAAATCGGAACTCGATGCCCGTATCGAGTTTATGGAGAAGCGTCTTGAGCAGCGTCCCAAAGCCTTTTTAGACCAGGCGGAATTGGCCGGTCTGTACCTACAGAAGGGCAAACTGAGACAGCGCGCCCAAGAAATTGAGAAGGCTCAAGAGTGGACTGAGCGGTCGCTCGCGGAATTTCCCAATGAACCGGCTCAGATGGTGAAAGCCGATCTGCTCCAGATGGAACACCATTTCGACGAAAGTCTCGATATTCTTAAAGAGCTCATCGCGAAGAAACCCAACTTTCTAGAGGCACGGGTCTTGGCAACTCGAGCGCTGCTGGCTCAGGGTAAGCAGCAGGAGGCGGAAGCCATGCTGGCGCCTATCGAAAATCAGCCGTACTTCGCCGTCATATTTTTGCGCGGACAAGTCGCCGAATCGGTGGGGAGCATTGACGAGGCCCGCGCTCATTATGAAGCGGCTTTAGGAAAAGAAAGTGAAGCAGGATCGCCTGCCGAGTCCGCCAGATTGCGGGCCGTTTGGGCCCGTTTAGAGGTCGATTCCGAGGACTTGATAAAGGCCGACCAACTGTTGGAAAGTGCTAAGGCTATTCCTGTAGAAGTTCCTCTAGTGGACCTTGAGCGAGCCAAGTTGAACGCACGGCGCAAAGAATGGAAGTCCGCCGCAGAGATTGCACGCCACGGGTTCGCTCTTTATCAGGACCCGCAGTTTCTTATCGTACTGGCTGAAATCCAGGCGTCTCAGGGCCTCTCGGCCGAATCCAAAGAGAGCTACAGGGCGGCGGCGGAAATGATTCGTCGCGATCCCTTCGGGCACGAGCGCGACCTCGCTTTAGCCTTGTTTCGTCTCGATTCTAAAGCCCACCGGGACCAGATCCTTGAGTTGATGCAGCGAGAGTTGGGACGTCGCCAAGATTCGACGACCTTAAAAATATGGGCGGAGATCAAGGACGTTCTCGGTCCTTTGCCAAGCCCGACTCCATTTTAGGTTGGGTTAGTAACCGTCTTGGTCTACCACTTCATGCTTTCGAATAAGCACCACGCGGTCGTCGGCTCGGACGATTCTGTCGTCCGGAGGGTTGAGGATCGGCTGATTGTTGGGTGGGACGATGCCCACCACCAGACATCCGGAGCGGGCGTGAAGAAACTCGGCGACTTCTTTGAAGGTGTGCGACTCAGGGAGTTCCTTGGGCAGAGGTTCGACATCTAGTCCCTGTCCCCACCAGGAAAGAAGTTCTGTGACCACGGGGGCCATTCCAGGCTTCACCGATGAGTGAGCGAGCAGGTTGCTCCCAATGAGTGCCGTGTGAACCACCTCGTCGGCACCGGCCACCTTGAGATGCTCATAATTCTCAGGGTCCATCAGTTCCGCGCAGATGTGAATGGGTACGGTGCGTTCGATTTTTTGGCTAAGGAGTTTCCGCTCAAAGGAGCGCACCGTGTAAACCACGAGCGCCGTGTAGCCGTCGGAAATAGACAGGGAGTCACCGCCGGGAGCCAACACGACAACGCTACGCGCCATGCCCAGGCGGATTTTCCCTAACTCGGATTCTTTGCAGGCGTCACCTCGCAAGAACGTCACACCCTCCGGTAATTCTAGGGGCTCTTCACAATCCGCTATCACAATGATCTCTTCGTCCGGTAAGAGGTGTCGCAACTCTTCGGCGATCATTGGACCGCGTCGGCTCCAACCGCAGATCACCACATGATTGACTGTTGAACTCATACGTATTCGCTCCTTACGGACATCTAGCAGATATCCAACTAAAGTTTGTGACATCACCCCGGTAAAGATGGCGAAGAGTACGACTCCGCTCAACATGAGTGCCATGGCCACGATCCGGCCCACCATTGTCGATGGGACTGTGTCGCCGTACCCGACCGTTGTGAGCGTTACGACAGTCCACCAGATGGCGTCAAAGGGACTCTGGACGTTGGCGTTGCCTCGACCTTCCACGACGTAGAAGGAGACCGCTCCGAAAAAAATGGTAGTACCCACCATAAAAGAGGCAACACCGTAAAGTAGAGAATTGGCGCGAAAGGCTTTGCCAAGTTTTTCCAGCGGATCGTGATACAGAAAAATACGATAGAGGCGCAGCAGTCGCAGCAGACGTAAAACACGGAACAGACTCAAATCGTCCGACGGAACAAAGAGAGGGAGTATGGACAGGAAATCGATTATGGGAAGGGGTGAAAGCGCCCAAGCGAGACGGGATTGTAGACGGTAGCGCCAACGAACCCAAGCACTGACCTTGACGACTTTGGGAAGTCCGGTCTTTATGAGTGCCAAACGGGCCACATACTCCAGCAAGAAAAATACTAAGATGAGAGTATCGATTGTCCGCATCCCGCCCGAAATGGCGGGGTTGCCTTTGGGAAAGGCTCCGTAGAGTAACAGGACCGAGGATACCACCACCAAGACCGATACTAAGAAATCGAAACGGCGCTTGGAGAACGAAGAAGAGTCGTTGAGCATCCGATCGACACGTCGAACCCAATTTCTTTTGTGTTTAGTAGGGCGTGCCGGCATCCGCGACTCTTCCCTCGATGCCTCTCGCATCCCCCCTGTGAATCTTTTGATCGTATCCTTGTAACCTCGTCGGTGGCTAAGACCCCAAAAGGCAAACGCTGACCGTGCGAGAAGGCTGGGGCATGGAATGCCGTCATCCTCGGGACCTACCCCAACTGGGGACTCTCCTCGACACCCCAGAGTACCGCGATATGCGCACAGAATTTGGTGACCTCATGGTGAAGGCCGCGCTCAAGGAAGAGATGGCGGATCTGCGCGAGCGTCTGTTGCAGAACAAAGCGACGGCCGGCCTTGAGGGATTGGCCGTCACAGTGCGAAGGAGCTTGGATGTCTCCTACGCTCGTGTGATCAACGCGACCGGTACGGTTCTGCATACAAATTTGGGGCGCGCTCCATTGGGCGACGTCCTCACTTCTGTGGCCGCTGAACTACAAGGCTACTCGGCCTTGGAGTACGACCTCGAAGCGGGCCGGCGCGGGCAACGCGGAAGCGCGGCGGAAAAGCGTTTGCGCTGGCTGACCCACTGTGAGGCGGCTTTGGTCGTCAACAACTGTGCCGCCGCCATGATCTTGTTGTTGAGCGCCCACGCCAAGGATCGAGAAGTTATCGTCAGTCGAGGAGAGCTTGTCGAGATCGGCGGAGGCTTTCGAATTCCAGATATCCTTGAGATGTCTGGCGCCCGCTTGGTGGAAGTAGGAACCACGAACCGCACCCGCATCGCTGACTTTCGAGGGGCCGTGACCGAGCGGACGGCCATGATTTTGACCACTCACAGTTCCAACTTTCAGATGGTCGGATTCACTGAGGCTCCCACGACCGAGGAGCTTTTGGCTTTGGGTGAGGAATGCGGCCTGCCGGTTGTTTACGATCTTGGCTCGGGAATGCTGACAAAAACCTTGGAGAACGAGCCCAGCGTTTCCGACGCCGCACGTTTCCCTTTGTCGGCGTTCTCGGGTGACAAGTTGATGGGCGGACCCCAGTGTGGGGTCTTGATGGGACGTCGCGGTTTGGTGGAGGCCTGTCGGCGGCATCCTCTTTATAGAGCCTTGCGGTGCGACAAGGTCACCTTGGCTCTGCTCGAAGAAGTCTTGAGACGTCATTCCGTCGCTCCGCAGTCGATTCCGGTGAACGCCTTTTTGACGGGCAGGGCAGACTCGCTCCAAGCGCGGGCGCAAGTCGTCCTTGGGGAACTGAAGTCCAGGTCAGGGAGTTTGATAGAGGCAGAGGTTCTTTCGACCCAAGGACAGGTCGGTGGCGGCTCGTTACCCGGTGGGGTCCTTGAGTCTTTCGCCTTGGCCGTGTCCGCACCCACCGGTCGGTCTGTGACCGATTTCCACTCAGACTTACGTCGAGGGCGTCCGGCCCTGGTGGGTCGAATCGAGCAAGACCGGTTGATTCTTGACTTTCGGGCTATCGCTCCGGACGAAGACCCCTTGGTGATCGATATTTTAGCGAGGTTTTTCACGTGAAACATTTTCTACTTGGTACCGCTGGTCACGTCGACCACGGAAAAACGAGTCTCATTCATGCTTTGACGCAAGTCGATACGGATAGACTTCCTGAAGAGAAGGAGCGGGGACTTTCCATCGATCTAGGTTTTGCCCCCATGTTCCTACCGGGGCCCAGTCCTGAAGAATCTTTGGCGGTCGGGATTGTCGACGTGCCGGGTCATCACAAGTTCTTGAGGAACATGATCGCCGGCGTCGGCGGTTTCGATGCGGCGCTGCTGGTGGTCGACCCGGCCGAAGGCGTCAAGCCACAAACCCTGGAGCATCTGCAGATTCTTCATCTGCTCGAGACCTCTCGCGGGTTGATCGTGCTGACCAAGGCGGATCGTAATGACGAAGATACCCTGGAACTGGCCCGTTGGGAAATCGCTGAAGCTCTAGCCGGGACGTTTCTGGAGGGGGCGGAGATGGTGGTGACCTCCATTCACGATCCCGAATCGATGGAGACCTTAAAACACTCCATCTTCAATCTTCTGCAAGGGGCTGAACCGCGGGCCCAGAGCGGCGTGGCGCGGCTACCGGTGGATCGGTCGTTTTCCAAGACAGGGTTTGGTACGGTGGTGACCGGAAGCCTTTGGTCGGGAACCCTGCAGGTCGGAGCCGAGGTCGAGATCATGCCGGGTTCGGAAATCGGTCGGATTCGTGGACTTCAGGTCCATGGCGAGAGTGTCGATGAGGCCGTCGCTGGCCAAAGAGTGGCGGTCAATGTGTCAGGGCTCGAGCGAGGAGAATTGGAGCGCGGCACCACGCTGGTTTCACCGCCCTCCGTTTTGCCCCGAGGGGAGCGTTTCGCCGTGTCTTTTCGGCTAGGGGAGCCCACTCCCGAGTTTTTACAGAGAAAGTTCCGTGCCACATTCTTCCAGGCGACCGGGCATGGGCCGGTCAGCGTGAACCTGATCTCAGACAGCGATGACGATCTTGAAGTCTACGGGCAGTTGACCTTCGCGGAGGAAACGTTCTTGTGCCGAGGCGACCGTTTTCTTTTGCGAGATGAGACCGATCAAAAGCTGCTGGGCGGTGGGACGGTTCTGGCCATCGACGAGAGACCTTTCCAGCGACGTCAGAAGAAGTCGTGGCTTCGACGGTATCAAAATTTGGCAGGCGGTGGACAGATCGGGGCCGTTTTGCAAGCTCTGCAAGAGTCCGGAGGGTTTGCCAAGGAAGCCACAGTGCGCAAAGCGTTAGGCTGGGCACCCGCCGATTGGGTCGCTTTCAAACCGACTCTGCTGGACTCGGGAAGAGTTCTCTGCCTGACGGGAGACAAAGTCTGGGATCAGGTACGATTCGACGAGATTTCCGAACAGCTTCAGAGTCTCATGGTGAAGTTGCAGGACGCGGCACGATGGAGACCCGGATGGCGACGCGAGGAGTTGGGAAAACTTCTCGGTTTGAGAACCGGCCGTGACGACGGAGCGAGTGACGTCTTAGAAGAACTGGTCCGACGCGAAACATTGAAACGCCACGGTGCTCTCTATTCAACGATCGACCACCAACCGGCCTTGAGCCCAGAGCTACAAGCGGCAGCGGATCAGACCATCGAGCTCTTGAATGGGGAAGGCTTTTCTCCACGAGATTGGGAGGCGGCCTTGGCTGTCGTTTTGGGGCAGGATTTCAAGCACGCTCCTGTCATCGAGGAGTATCTCTTGGGGACCGGTCGTGTGGAGCGGATCAGTGAAAAGCTGGTGATGGCTCCTGAGATTCTCGAGCAAGCCCGGGAGCAGTTGCGCGAGAAGGCGGCGGGGAATCCGTTCTCGGCCTCCGAGGCTCGACAGTTTCTCGACACTTCGCGCAAGTATATTATCCCGATCCTGGAATGGATGGACCAGAAAGGCTGGACCCATAGAGCAGGAGATGAACGCGTTCTGCAGCCACCGTCTTAGAAAGAGAGTTCAGGGGGGAGGCCCCCCAGAGAGAACGAAGGATTGCTGACATGGCGCCGTCCAAGGACTATCGGAAACCACGCAATCAGGAACTTCGAGACCTGCTGACCCATTTGCCGCACCCCGTCAGGGTGTCGGATTCGATGGGGAAGATCCTATGGCAAAACCGCGCAGCCGAAACCTTAGAGGCTGAGCCCCGATGGGTGGGTCAGCCGACCACCTGGCAGAACAAACTTGCGGTTTTACACGTTCTCGACCCAACAGATGAGCAGCTTTCCGAGCGGGAAGTGGAACTCGAACAGGACCTAGAAAGGGTTCGACGGCATCAGAAGCAGACGGCTCGCCGGAAAAAGAAAGCCGAAGACGCGGCCAAGCAGCGAGAACGTGACGCCGAGGCCTCCTCGAAGCGAGAACAGAAGTTGCGCGGGCAACTGGAGACTGAGCGGGCTAAGATTCAGTCTCTTGAATCAGAATTCTCCGAATTTCGTCGCCAAACCGAAGAGGCGGAATCCCATCGTCAGATCGAAGAACGGCTGGCGGCCAAGGTCCGCGAATTCGAGGAACTGGAAAAAGCCTTCGACCAAGAGCAACAGGCCTTCGTGGACCAGAAACGAGAGCTCGAAGAACGGCTTTCAGAGCAAGAGTCAGAGTTTGGACGTCTCAAAGAGAAACTTCACCCCCCCGTCCAGGAGGCCTCAACGGAGGGGCCCAATCCGGATCTCTTGGAAGAATTAAAGTCCGATTTACAAGAAGCGAAGCGGTCTTTCGTGGAATCCACCCGGCGGGAGGTCAGACTCTCGGAGAAGCTTGAGAGCCTCGACAATCTCAAGGAAGAGCAGACGAAAATGTTAGGCCTGCTCAAAGCTGAACTTCAGGAAGTGAAGAGTAGAGAGCAGAGCCTCAAAGAGACTCTTAAGATGAACTCCGACCTCCGTCAAGAGTTGGACCAGGCACGAGCGGATTCCCAACGCCACCAAGCCGAAAACGAAGAGCTTCAGATGTCGGCGGAAGCCCTCAAGACGCGTTTGGTAGAGAGCCGCGAGGAACTCTTTCAAATTCGCGAGAAATTCCAAAGTTCCTCAGCGACGCTGGTGGCCGAGCCAGCCTCAGGGGCGGTCAAAAGCCAGCTGGACCTCGCGCAAAGCCGATTGCGAGAAACCGAGAAGCAACTCGATTCCGTCCGAGTGGCTCTCAAGAAGGCCGAAGGCGACGCGGTTGCCGCCAAAGATACGGAGAAGTTGGCGTTCCAAGACAGCTTGACCGGACTGCCCAATCGCCACATTGTTGATCGGTACCTTGACTATTCGTTCAAGCAGGCCCAAAGCTACCAGCGGTCGGTTGCCATCTGTTTGATCGATATCGATGGATTCAGAGTGCTCAACGAGACCTTTGGGCGTGACTGGGGCGACATCTTGCTCAAAGCGGTCGGTGAACGATTGGCGGGAATGCGAGGAAGCAACCACGTCTTCGCCCGTCAAAGCCAAGATCGATTCATTCTTTTGGCTGCCAATCTCGAACGCGCCACGATTACGACTTTCGTTCGTGACGCCTCCCAGAGTTTATTGGACGCGCTGGCTTATCCGTTCGAAATCAAAGGAGAGAGCATATCCTTGACAGGCAGCATCGGTATCGCCCTCAGTCAAGGCTCGCCCAAAGAAACTCCCGCGGGGTTGCTACGACAAGCCGAGACGGCCCTAGAACAGGCCAAAATTCGAGGAATTGGCCAGTTCTACGTTCACGATGAAAACCTGGGGCAGAAAGCCCAGCGAGACGCCACCTACCTTCGGCAGATGATGCAGGCGGTGGAGCGTGGGGAGTTTCAGGCTGTGTATCAACCCATCTTCCATCTTGGCAAAGGCCAGGTCATGGGATTGGAACTGCTCTTACGCTGGAACCACCGTGACCAAAGGACTCTGCAGCCCGAGGAGTTTTTGGAAGTGGCCACTCGCTCAGGGCTCATTGTTCCTATAACAGAATCGATCTGGACCCGAGCTTTTGGAGCTTTAGCGCGCTGGCGAAAGCGGCGCGCCGGAGTGACGCTCTCGATCAACTTGAGTGACCGAGAGCTTCTCAGTCCTAAATTGGCTGAGAGGACCTTGGCGCTCCTAGGGTCGGCAGGCTTGGAACCGAGTTCCATTATCTTTGAAGTTCGCGACCAAAGCCGTTTGAGGCTCTCGTCGGGGTGGTGGAAGATTTTGGGCAAACTGCACGAGGCCGGGTTTGGACTCTGTCTCGACGACTACGGAAGTGAAGGCTCGTTTTTTGGCACCTTAGGCTACCAGGGTTTCAGTCAGGCCAAGATCACCGTCGATGAGAAGAACCCCGTGGTGACACCCTCGCTAGCGGCCGGAAAAAGAGTTCTTTATGGAGCGAAACGCCTGCAGACGAAGTTCGACCCGAAAGCACTGAAAAAAGCCGGCTTCGACCTGGCCCAAGGATACGCCGTGGCTCGGCCTCTCGACGAAGATGGCGTGGACGGAGTGCTCTCATGAAGACCGTGATCACCGCGGCGCTAACGGGAGTTCTAGCCACTAGGGACCAATGTCCTGCGATCCCATACACAGCGCACGAGATTGCCCAAGAGGTGCGACGCAGTGTGGACGCGGGCGCTTCCGTGGTTCACATCCACGCGCGCCAGGACAGTGGGGAACCTGCCTTCGATGTGGCCAGCTATCAGAAGATCGATGAAGCCGTGCGAGCGGAATGTCCGCGGGCCATTATCAACTACTCCACGGGAGCGGTGGGCATCGACCGAGAGGCAAGGATCGCTCCCATCAAGGCGCTGGGTCCGGACCTAGCGGCTCTCAACATGGGGTCCATGAACTACGCCATGTATTCCAAAGAGAAGAAGCGATTTTATCATGACCATCTCTTTGAAAACCGTTTTGAAGACATCCGCTTTTACCTTGAAGCTATGATTGCCGCGGGGACCAAACCGGAGATGGAGTGTTTCGATTTAGGACACATTCATAACGCCGGACCTTTCCACGACCTCGGGTTGATCTGTGAACCCTGTTGCTACTCTTTGGTCATGGGAGTGCTGGGCGGGATACCGGCCTCTACTCGCAATCTCTTGTGCATGGTGGAGAGTCTGCCCCGGGGTGCTCACTGGCAAGTCATTGGGATCGGACGCTGTCAGTGGGCTCTGGTGGCGGCGGCCCTAAGTATGGGCGGCCACGTTCGCGTCGGCCTAGAGGACAATTTTTACCTCAAACCGGGCGTGATGGCTCAGAGCAACGGAGAGCTCGTCGCCAAAGCCGCGCACCTGGTGGACGAACTGGGTGGAACAGTGGCCACGCCCGAAGAGGCGCGGGAGATGCTGCGGTTGTCGTCAGAGCCGCTTTGAGGCGCGAAGTTCGGAAAAAGCCGTAGAGGTATCGACTTTGATTTGATAGACACTCCCGGTGGGCAAGAGTGAACGCTCAGGCTTCTAAGACAACAGGTCCAGGCTGATCTCAAGGATTTCGCGGGCGCCACCTTGAGAGATTTCAGTCCCCGAAATTCGCAGTATAGGAAAAGCCCCCTGTTTATCCAATCTTGGGGGATGCCCGTCTTCGATTCCAAGCTCAAGACCAAGTCGCCAGAGTTTCTCGCCAACTGTAATTCCATGCGTGAACTCGTGGATCAACTTCGAGAGCGACTAGACTTGGTCCATCTGGGAGGCGGTGAAAGGGCTCAAGCTAGACATCGCTCTCGAGGAAAGCTTCTGCCCCGGGACCGCATCGGACTTCTGTTGGATCCCGGGTCACCGTTTTTGGAACTTTCCGCGTTGGCGGCTTATGGGATGTACAACGATGAGTCGCCTGGTGCCTCGCAGATTTCCGGTGTGGGTCGGATCTCCGGTGTGGAATGCTTGGTCACCGCGGCCGACGCCACCGTGAAGGGTGGTGCCATCTACCCCATGACCGTACAGAAAATTCTTCGGGGTCAAAAGATAGCCATAGAGAATCGCCTCCCCAGTGTGATGCTGGTGGAATCTGCGGGCGCGAATCTCTCTCACCAAGCGGAGTTCTTCGCTGAGCATGGCGGCCGAGTGTTCGCCAATCAAGCCCGAATGTCGGCCTTAGGGCTTCCCCAAGTGGCCTTGGTGTTCGGGAGTTCCACGGCCGGTGGCGCCTACATGCCGGGGATGAGTGACATCACCATTATGGTCCGAGACCAAGCCAAGGTTTTTCTTGGTGGGCCGCCGCTCGTGAAAATGGCCACCGGCGAAGAAGTGGATGACGAGACGCTGGGCGGGGCTCTGATGCACTCCACCGTATCCGGGGTGAGCGATTTTTTAGCCGAAGACGACGCCGACGCCATTCGATTGGGTCGCGAACTGATCGGACGACTGCCTCAAGAAAGACCGCTGGCCGCGCGGCGGCGTCTCTCGGTAGCGCCTCTTTGCGACGTTGAAGAATTGTTGGGAGTCGTGCCGTCTGACGAGAGGCGCCCCTTCGATATGCGGGAAGTGATGGCCCGCGTCTTTGACGGTTCGGATTGGCTGGAGTTCAAGCCGGACTATGGACCAACCCTGGTCACCGCTTTCTCTCATCTCGATGGTTTTCCAGTGGGAGTGGTGGCCAACAACGGCGTACTTTTTTCTGAATCTGCCCAGAAGGCGGCTCACTTTATTCAGCTCTGCAACCAGTCCAGGCTGCCCATCATCTACCTTCAGAACATCACTGGGTTTATGGTGGGAAGTCAGTATGAACACGGTGGCATCGTGAAGCACGGATCGGCTATGGTGAAGGCGGTCGCGACCTCCACGGTTCCTCAGTTTACAGTGATCGTGGGAGGTTCGTACGGAGCGGGAAATTACGGGATGTGCGGTCGCGCCTACGACCCGCGCTTTCTGTTCACTTGGCCGAACAGCCGCATTGCGGTGATGGGCGGGGAGCAGGCCGCCGGCGTTTTGGCTCTGGTGGCCGAGCAACAGGCGCGCGCGAAGGGGCTTGAACCGGATAACGAGCGTATCGAACGGGAGCGAGAAGCGGTGCGTGCGAAGTTTGAGATCGAGTCCTCTCCCTACTATGCCACCGCCCGATTATGGGACGACGGGATCATCGACCCTCGTCACACCCGCGAAGTTCTGTCGGTCGCCCTAGGCGCGGCTCATAACGTCGATTTTGTGCGTTCGGGCATGCCCAGTCACGGCGTCTTTCGATTCTAAAAGTCCGACCGACCTGCGAGGGTCTGTTGCCACGTCTTGGATCACCGCTCCTCGCCGATGCCCGCCGCCGCCCAGGCATATCGAGTCATCCTCATTTTTGAGGCGGGGCGGGCTATTCCGGTGGAAGCAACGACTTCACTGTCGCCGGTCAGGAGAAAGTCGGAGGGGAAAATGTATTCTATGCCGGCCCACAAACCGCTAATCGGCACTTGATGTTCGGGCGTTACGTTCTTGATGGAGTGATAAGGCAATTCTACACAGCCTAAGCGGCGGTCGTCGAGACTCAGATACCAGTCGTAAGGACTGCCAACGTAACTTTTGGCTTGCTCAACCACGCGTTCAGCCTGTCCTTCTTGGTAGTGTGGGCGCACGGCCACGGCGTGAGTTTGGCCTCCCAGTACGGAGTCACAACTCCGAAATCCCACCTTGCCTGTCTCGGCGTTGGCCTCCAAAATCTGTCCTCCGCCCGCGTAAAGAGAGGTGTGGGTGAAGTCCATTGGCTTTTTTCGAGTCGAGACGATACTGTGAAACATGGGATCGTCGTCGGATTGGGTCAAGATGATGTCGCCGGGCTTAAGCTTCTTCTCGAAGTCTTTCACATCGGTCTCCCTGACCTTGTGCTGCAAGGCTTTTTGGGAAAGCTGATATTCCTTGACCTTATTGGGGAAGAGAGCTTGCATCGGTTGAGACACGGCCGCTCCTACCTGAGCCCCTACTATGGCGGCCATTCGCTTGAATGGAACTAAAGGCAACTCTTTGCCGTTGCTCTCCCCGAAAGCACTGACCGCGAGACCTCCCACCAGTCCCGCGGCAGCGCCCGCGACAGCGCCGACAGTGCCGAAGAAGTGATGCCCTAGCCAGCCAAGTCCGGCCGAACTGCCCAGAGCCACGCCCGCGTTGAACGTAGCGACAGCAGTCGAAGCGCCGATCTGGGCCCAGCCCTGTTTGCGCTCTCCCACGGACATCTTCTTGGCGGGCGCCAAGTCGATGCTCACGATGTCGATGCCAGAGGTGGGAACAGTGGTGACGCCCGCCCGGCTTAGAGGAGAGCGTGCTTCAATGGATATACCTGAGCGCTCCCGATCAACGGGAGTGTTATTGAGGATTAGCATAGTGAGATTGAGCTTGCCTTAGCGTTTTTAGCTCTCTTACGGAGCTTTCCATAAATCTAGCAAGTCACTCTAAAATTTTCCTAAAAAATGGGCTGTCGAACTTGATTCACGGAAACTTCACGCATCAGGAACGGGTGGTGTTTGGTGATTCGCTCGTGGTCTAGGAGTCTCTTCGTCGCGGGGCAAGAGGGCATAGATAGGCTCTCTGTCCTTGAGGATCTCGGAGATTTCGAGCCAACTTTCATCTAGGACATCGGGGTCTGGCTCCTCTCCATCCCAATAGGTAAGGGCGTGCTCAAAAGCATTTAACAGATCTTCGGTCTGTTCGTACCATACTTCAGCTTCCTCAGGATGTTCCGACGAGGTCAAAAAGTTGAGAACCCCATCGTTATCCTTGTCGAACTCCGAGCGCAGTTGAAGCAAAGTCTCGACCGCGACGTCTTCCAGTAACAGACCTGTCTTTATCTGTTCGAAAAAGTTTTTTAAAAGGTTCAGATACTCCAGGTGCTCAACGGCGGGTTCTCCGAATTTCAAAACTGTAGGATCTTTGCCCTCTGAGTAGTCAACCGTCGTGCGGTTCGACGCGAGTTCTTGTTGGCGGCGCAGTTTTGCGAGCCCCGTTTCGAATTTCATCTGATAACCCAATCCCACACGAAATCACGCGGCCCAGAGGCCGCGTGAATGTTGAATTTGCTAGTGTCCCGAATGCCGGAACTAGGAACAGTTTTTCGTTTCCGGACTAGCCGCCAGCGCTTCCGTTGCGGTGAGGGCCGCCGCCGCCGATTCCCGCCGGCATGGGTCCGAGATTGCGGTAAGCGCCGCCGCCTGAGGGCGGAGCACCCATCCCGGGGTAGCCGCCGCCCGCTCCGGATTTCATTGGTTGAAGAATTCTTTGCAGCAGAGCACTCCCCGCCTGAATCGGGTTCCGTCCCATTCCGGCGGTCTGTCCCGTGACGAGTTCCACTATGGGGGCGGCTACACTGCTTCTCCTTGTAGGCCCCGCTCTGCGTCCTTGTGGTCGCCCAGTCATACCTACTTGAGTCTGTGATCCGATTCTGTCCATAATGTCTCCTTCACTTGCTTGTCTCTTACTGAAACGATTCGTCTAGGGGAGGGTATCGAGTCCTTTTCTAAACTCGCGCTGTCGGACGTATGCTCCGGTTGAGTACGTTTTTAGAAAGTGCCATCGCTTTGATACCCTCTGAACACATTATGGCAGTGCCTTTTTAAAAATTTCTTAAATTCATCGCCGCCTAGGAAAGCGACCAGGATTTCCCTCATTCGGGACTAAATTTGGCGGACCCGGGGTGCGTGCTTGCGCTCCACAGCACCCTTCCAAGGAGCCCATTATGTCCCTCACCTTCACCCCAGAACACGAACAGTTTCGTCAGATGGTGCGGCGTTTCGTAAAAGACGAGATTGCGCCTAAGGTGGAGGAGTGGGAAGCGGCTAAGATCTTTCCCGCCCACGAACTGTTCCTTAAGATGGGAGCCTTGGGAATGCTGGGTCCGTCCTATCCGGAGGAGTACGGTGGTGTGGGAGGAGACTACCTTTTTCACGTTATCCTTGCTGATGAACTGGGCTCGTGTGGATGTATGGGAGTTCCCATGGCTACCCTTGTTCAATCGGACATCGCAATATCTGGTCTAGGACAGTACGGGAGCCACGCCCTGAAGGAGAAGTTTCTGACGCCGGCGGTTGAGGGCAAGATGGTGGCTGCTTTGGGGGTGAGTGAACCTGATATCGGGTCCGATGTCGCGGCCCTCTCCACTCGCGCGGAGTCAGATGGCGACGACTACCTTATCAGCGGCAGCAAGATGTGGATTACCAACGGCACGCAAGCGGATTTCGTGGTGACCTTATGTCGAACTTCGGAGGAGTCCGGATATCGGGGAATGTCCTTAATCGTGGTACCCACCGACAGTCCGGGCTTCTCGGTGGGCAAGAAGTTGGAAAAGATGGGAAATCATAGCTCCGATACGGGACTGCTGGTGTACGAGCGGGTGCGGGTTCCGAAGACTTACTGCGTTGGCCAAGAAGGCAAAGGCTTCTATTATCAGATGGAGCAGTTTCAGAAAGAGCGTCTGTTGGGAGCGATGCTGGGAGTTTCCCTTGGAGACGACGCTGTCCGACGGACGGTGCAATACGCACGAGAACGAAAGGTTTTTGGGTCCCCGTTACTGGAGAAACAGTGGGTCTATTTCCACCTCGCGGAACTCAGGACAGATCTGACCATCTTGCGGGAGTTCATCTATCACTGCACGGACCTTTTGATGAGCGGGCAAGACATTACCAAAGAGGTCTCCATGGCCAAACTCAAGGCCGGGCGACTGGTGCGACAGGTCACCGACATCTGCGTTCAGTTCCACGGCGGCATGGGCTACGCCGAGGAGTATCCGATGGCTCGGTTCTTTCGCGACGCCCGCCTGTTGTCCATTGGGGCCGGTGCTGATGAGGTGATGCTCGAGATCATCGCCAAGTTGGAAGGATTTGGCGCCGCGTGATACGGACGCTTCTCATCGCCAACCGCGGGGAGATCGCCTGCCGTATCTTGGCGACCTGCCACCGACTGGGTATTCGCGCGGTGGTGGTCTATTCCGAGGCCGATGCGGGGAGTCTTGCCGTTCGGACCGCCGACGAGGCGATATGCATCGGGCCGGCCCCGGCGGCGGAGTCCTATCTTAACATCGACTCAGTGTTGAACGCGGCCCGCCTCTGTGGGGCGGATGCCGTGCATCCAGGCTATGGGTTCCTCGCCGAGAACGCGGAGTTCGCACGGCGTGTGGTGGAGGCGGGACTGGTCTTCGTCGGACCTAAACCAGAAGTGATTGCACAGATGGGTTCCAAAGTCGCCGCGAGGGCTCTGTGTCAACAGATTGAAGTTCCCGTGATTCCGGGTAGTGGGGCCACTGACGATGCGGGTCTTCTGAGCTGGGCTGAACAGCACGGCTATCCGGTGATGCTCAAAGCGTCGGCCGGCGGTGGCGGAAAGGGGATGCGGCGACTGACTGATACGCAGGCCCTCTCCGCGGCCCTTTCCTCAACCCGCAGAGAGGCTGAGAAAGCCTTCGGAAGCGATGCGCTTTATCTAGAACGGGCCCTGGACCGACCCCGTCATCTAGAAGTGCAGATCATAAGTGACCACTTCGGTCATCATCTCCATCTGGGTGTGAGAGACTGCTCCTTGCAACGACGACATCAAAAGATCATCGAAGAATGCCCTCCTACCGGTGTCTCTTCAGAAATTCTATCATGCTTGACGGCGGCCGCTTTGAAGTTGGCGAACGTGGTTGGTTACACGAGCGTCGGAACGGTAGAGTTCTTGGTTACGGAAACCGAATACTTTTTCTTAGAAATGAACACTCGTTTACAGGTGGAGCACCCGGTGACGGAGGCCGTCACCGGCCTCGACCTCGTCGAACTTCAACTGTTGATCGCCGAAGACACGCGTCTACCGTTTCGTCAGGATCAGGTCATTATCCGTGGTCACGCTGTGGAAGCCAGAATCGCCTGCGAAGACCCGGGGACCGGTTTCTTGCCTGCTACCGGGGCCGTCCTGGTCTGGGAGCCTGCCTTTCGGGCCCGTGTCGATACAGGTATTGACAGAGGCAGTGTGGCGGGACCCCACTACGACTCCATGGTGGCTAAGATCATCTGTTGGGGAGACGACCGCGGCGCTGCTCTGCGTCGCTTGGATTGGTCCCTGGCGAACACCGTCTTCTTAGGCGTTCGGAACAACATCGACTTTCTGCGAGCCCTTTTGCGGGATCCTATCGTTCAGACCGGCGATCTGAACACAGAATTCGTAGAAGCGTGGAGCTATTCCACTCCCACGGTCAGCCGCCGTCAACTTTTGGCGGCGGCGGCCGCGCGCCAGTTCGTGGAAGCGGATGGCCGCGGAGAGGCTCCAGCCTTAGCAGCCTTTCCGGTCTGTCTCGAATTTGTTGGTCAGCCCGCCGTTCGCATCATCAATGGCCTCTACACTGTGGAACAAGAACAATACCAGGTGGAATATCGGCCTGGAACACTGGTCGTTGACGGGCATCGTTTCCCGGTCACCGTCGCCGAATACGACAACACCTGGTGGATTCATACTCCGGAGGGGACGGTCGATCTGGTCGCCTGTCCGAGACATCCCGTACCCCAGAGTTCAACGGCAGCGGGCCATTCTCTCAAAGCTCCCATGCCTGGAAAGTTGGTGGAGGTTTTGGTTCAAGTGGGTGATTCGGTCAGCGCGGACCAACCGCTCCTGAAACTAGAGGCCATGAAAATGGAACACATTATCTGTGCCCCCAATGACGGTGTAGTGGAGTCTCTACCCTTCGCCCTCGGAGATCAGGTGAAGGCGGGAGCCGAGTTGGTAGGTCTGAGTGCTACCCTGACGGAGCCTAAGGACTTGTGATGGCGTGAAAGGTCGCGACCATCAAGAACTGTAAGGCCAGAACTAAAGCCAGTCCCCAGAAGGTGACACCTGGACCGCTGCTTCTCTTAGGATGGAGCCAGAAGGCCAATCCTCGAGTGGCCAACGGCATCAGTACCCAGGTCAAGATCCCCACACTCAGGATGTTGCCGATGTACATCTCCGTAGCCATAGACCAGCCTTTGAGGAGTGGCCCGGTAACATATAAGGACAAGATCATCACGATCGGGTAGAGGACCGTCAGGACGGCGAGAGCGTCTTTCCAGGGGCGAGACGCTTCTCTCTCAGGGCTCTCCGGCGTGGTGAACCAGCTTCCAAACACGCTGGAGGCGCTACGTCGCGCCGCTTGCTCCAGCATGGGCTCTGCTTCTTTTAGGAGCGACTTGCAGGTTTCGGAGGAGTGCCATGCACTCAGATCGCTCTCGCTTTCGAACCGTAGTACGATGATGAAACTGTCCTGGTCTCCAGGTTCCGGGTCGAACACTTCAAGGCCGACAAACCCGGGAAATGATGAGCACTCCGCGTTGATTCGGCGAGACCATTCCCGATAGGTCTTTTCATGTCCGACGCGCACCCTCTGGACGATCACCATGGAACCGGGACGACTGTTGGATAAAGTCTCATTCATGGCTTGAGACCAATCGTAGTCCCACTTTGAGAACTAGGGCTAAAGTTTGCGGTTCGGCCATGCGGTGGCCGTGACCGCATTCTATGAGTTCTACTCCCTGAGGTGCGGCGGCCAGCAGTTCTTCGCTCTGTTCGTAGGGAATGGTCTCGTCGGCGCGGCTGTGAATAATGACGGTTCCAGGCTTGGCGCGCTGCGCTGTCCCCCAGTTTTTCCAAGCGGGGCAGATCAAAATGGTGGGAGTGGATCCCGATTGAAGATTCAGAGCAACCGCTCCCCCCCGACTCGAGCCGATCACCAAGTCGGGAGATCCGCCGTCGTAAGCGGTTTGGGCGATTTTTAACGAAGCTGCGAAATCATCCGCGGGAAGGGCTGGATTGAGAACCTGGTGGCCTTGCTCGTGGAAATAGCTGGGTTTTTTCCCTCCGGGAGTTGAGTGCCATCCGTGCAGGAAGAGGATTTTCATGAGTGCTTGTTCGTCAGAGAGACCGGTTCTCTTGCGCGACGAACTGGTGTGGCGTTTTGGTTTGGTCTGAGAGCGACTGAGGTGACGGGCTGGATTCGTAGCAGGACACCGCCGGCCACATCTTGAGCGTTCCATTCCGTGGCCGAAGCGACCCGG
>JBBKWP010000129.1:0-2670 GCA_037968995.1 Candidatus Xenobia bacterium | reverse complement strand
AAAGTCCCTCCCGTTGCGGGTCAGGAGTGTAGCCCCGGAGGTGACGGCGGTCACTCCTATGACAATGTCACCGGCCCGTGTACGGGGGGAACCGAGAGCGCGGAACACATCGGCCGAGCTGTTTTCAGTTTAACACAGGATCTCGACGAGGCGATAGACTCTACCAGTGCAGGCTTGGCGTACATATTTTGCGCTGATCGCAAAACAGAAAGCCGCGACCAGCCAGAACCACACACTGGTCCAGGCAAAGCCGATCCCGGCGATTAGCAAACCGTTTAAACTGAGCAGGCAGCCGCAGATTTCGATCCCCCACGTGAGGTACAACCGGCCACGACGCAGCGCGCGAATCCAGGCGCGCAGCGGGCTGATGACGCGCCCGAGGTCGCCGTCTTTCAAAAAAAGATTTTTGGGCCGATTGGAAGTCGAGTGTCACCCCGATCGGGTTTTCCTTCGCGGAGAAAGCTTTATTCTGGTGACTGGACACATTCCATTACCTTCCAACCGGTAGGCCTACAGATTCGAACGCAGCATCTGAGCTTTTGGGCTGGGAGACTCGATACTGAAGGGGGGCGTTCCGATCCTGTCACCGTTCAAGTGATACTTATTGACCCAGTGCCATTGCCATTGAGCTACGGTTGGGGAGGTCGCGATGATTGCGTAGACCTGAACCGTTGACTCGTCGTATCGCCTCCAAGCCTTTCTGGTCGTATCCCACTTCCAGCCAGACTCCCGGCTCCAACTATTGGGCATTCGGACGGCCAGAACTTGACGGTCTGGATATCGATTTTTCCAGGCCCCCTTTATCACACTTTCGATAGTCCCCCGGTCTGGGCCCGTGTAGGTGTCGGCGGGGCCCTTGTTTTTGGCGATTAAGGCATCACCTAGGATCTTCTCGTTCTTCCCGATGGTAGATTGCGCTTGATTGACTTTGGCCGTGAGCCCCGGATCCGAAAAGCCAAGAACCTTCAAGGTCGAAAGTAGGCTTTCGGCGCTGGTCAGCGGCGCCGCCGCCTTGCTCATATAGAGATCGTAGCTTTTGGCCGCGACCGCTTCGGCAGAACCCGCGCTGGCGGCTTGAAGCTGCGACTCGATCTTTCCAGGAGCCGAGGATTCAAAGCTGTCCACGGCCGCCCGGTATTTCTCTTGTTCTTTGACGGCTTCACGAATGGCCTGAGCCATAAAACTAGCCCGCCCATCGCGCACCGTCATCACGGGTTCCCACTTTTCTTGCAGTTGTTCAAACTGCTGCCCCGAGGCCACGATGTCAGCCAAGATCTGATTGAGCCTCTGAACCCGGAACGTGAATGCCGGGACGGTATAGAGTTGTCCGTTGGCGTCGAGCCCGTTAACACTTTTGTAGATCTCACCCAAGGCCAAAAACTGCTCTCGGTCACTGTCGTAGTCTGGGCTTTGAAGCAGACCTTCAGAAGCCGCGGCGTCACTCTTGTGTTCATCTGCTGTGGCGGAGAGTTCGCTCTCAAGTTTGGCCAGCTTGTCGATGAGAGCGCGAACCGGTGGCTCTTGGGGCAAAGAGGCCAAATCCTCTCTGGCGTCAGCGAGTTTCTTGAGTGAGGAGGTCACAAATCCGGTCTGGAGACCGCGAACGCTCGTCTTCTTCTTCTCAAGCGACGTCTCGACGAGTTGAACATTTTTCTCCACTCTGGTGAGCGCCGCTTGCTCTTTGTCGGTGAGAGCCAAAAGCTGTCCAGTCAGCATCAATCCACACAAGGCCGCAGCCCACGCTCGAGTCGTCTTCATAATCCAATCCTCTTTCCAATGTTTTGGGGTTGGTCGCGGGCTTGTTGGTCTTATTCCATCATGAGCTTCGACTTATTCTCGACTGGATAGGCTTGGCGCCGACTGTGCCCGCCCCCTCTTCTTGTCTGTATCCACGGAATCAACATCTCTGCTGGAGTGAGTCAACGTGATATCCCACAAATGTTGGTTTGCTGCGGGAGCACGTGCCTGCTCGACGTAGCATCCGTACTCATGACATGCAGCGTCGAATTCGGGCCAGTAGGTCATGGTATAGGATCGGTCCGCCCCGGCCTGGCATCCGCACCCCCGCATCGCACCAACGTGAAGTCAACAGAGGTTGGCTCGATGGGGTCTAGAAAGGTTCAATCATGAAACAAACACTCTTATTACCGCTCGTTTTACTCGTTCTGCTCCCAGCCTTGGCCCAAGAGCAGGCCGACTCTCCCGAGCAGGTTCGTCGCGACTATGAAGTCCGACTCGATCGCCTGGAATCCAGGGCTGGGAAAGCCATGAACGCGCTGACTCGGGCCGACCTCACCATAACCTCGCTGGCAGACCGCCTGGAACAGACCTACATGACGGCATCTCGAGTGGTCTATTACGAAGACTTCGAGCAAGCCACCGCAACACTTCGGCCAGCCGTGACCGAACTGGGATTCCTGGTCGCCGACCTTGAGATCATGGTAGCTGACATCAAACCCGACGAAGCTCTTCACAAGAAAGCAACCCTCGTACAAGCACGTATAGAGAAGCTCACTATGAGACTTAAGGGGGAGCAGGGACTGGGCGCCTCGGGCCGGCGAGTCGAAGAGTTCGCTACAAAAATTGTCAATGAAGTCCGGATCCCTCCCAGCTCTTTCCCTCTGACCGGAGGTGAGAGAGCCATGGCGCAGGAGATCGGCCGTCTCACAG
>JBBKWP010000128.1:0-7942 GCA_037968995.1 Candidatus Xenobia bacterium | reverse complement strand
GAAGTTCTGCAGATCCCGTTCTCCCAGGTGAAGGCTAACAACGAAGGCCGGATGTGCCTGGAATCCCTCGAATCTGAACTTCGAAAAGGTGACGTTGGAACCGTGGTCGTGACGATGGGCACCTCTTCGGAGGGCAAAGTTGACCCGCTTCCTGAGATCCTGAAACTTCGTGAGACCTACGGGTTTCGTATTCACGCCGACGCGGCTTATGGGGGTTACTTCGGACTCGCCAACAACCTGACCACAGAGGTGACGGCCGCTTTCGCTGGTCTCGAACATGTGGACTCTGTGGTCATTGATCCGCACAAGAGAGGATTGCAGCCGTACGGATGTGGCTGTGTGCTCTTCAAAGACTCCTCCGTCGGTCGCTTTTATCGTCACGATTCCCCTTACACCTACTTCAGCTCTCATGAACACCATTTGGGAGAAATCACTTTGGAGTGCTCTCGGGCCGGGGCCTCCGCGGTCGCCCTGTGGGCCACTCAGAAAATGATGCCGTTAAAGCGCGGCGGGGACCTAGCCAGAGCCTTGGAAAATTCGCGCGAAGCGGCTATCGATCTGCAAAGTAGAATCGAGGCCTCGTCAGAATTTCAAAGTCTCTTCCATCCTGACCTCGACATCGTGATCTGGGCCTTAAAAGCCGAGCGGGCCACAGATGTGACCGATTTGTCCCAACGCTTCTTTGACGCTTGCGCTGAGAAAGGTCTCCATCTTGCCCTCACGCGCTGTCCGCGTTCCATGGTGGAACCGGTTTGGCCGGATTTAGACTGGGGCGAAGAGCCGAACGTTCTCTGTCTACGATCCTGCTTGATGAAGGACGAACACAAGGAGTGGATGCCCAAAATCTGGGAGGTGCTCCACGAGGTGGCCCAAACTCTCCTTGCCTCCACCGTAACGAACGTTCCATCTTAGACCGTCCAGACCATCCTTAAGTGAAGTTGCAAATTCATGAGTCTTATCAGCCGATGGTGGGTAAAAAAACAGCGATGAGTAATCCCGTCCAGGCCGCCCTGCAACCCGAACGCGCGAGCGACACTCCGTGACCGTCGAGAGCTTCGCTGTGCTCGGTGTGGTGCTAGCCTCCATCATTCTGTTCGCCACGGAAAAAATCGCAGTGGACATGGTGGCCCTGCTCGCCATGAGCGCCTTAGTCCTGGGGGGCATTCTTACACCGCAAGAAGGACTGGCGGGGTTTAGCGACGGGGCGACGGTGGCTGTGGCCGGCATGTTGGTTTTGAGCTCAGGCCTGGCGGCAACCGGTGCGGTCAGTCAACTGCCTGGGTTTCTCGCTCCTATCATGCAGCGGAACCGCACCCTTGGGGTCGCAGCGATGATGCTTGTCGTGAGCTTGGTTTCAGGGTTCATCAACAACACGGCCTGCGTCGCCGTTTTTCTCCCCGTCTGCCTGGGCATTTCCCGCATGATCCGAGTGAGCCCCTCGAAGCTTCTGATGCCCCTTTCTTTCGCCGCGATCTTTGGTGGCACATGCACATTGATCGGCACCTCGCCGAATCTTTTGGTCAGTTCCATCGCCCGCAATCACGGACTGGCGCCCTTTGGAATGTTTGAGATCTCCCGTCTGGGGATCATCATGCTGGTGGTCGGAACCATCTACATGTTGACCATGGGAATCCGCTTGTTGCCCGAACGACGCCGCGCCGAGCAGATGACCAAGCATTTTGGGATGGGCAAGTATTTGGCGGAGATCGTCCTCCTTCCGGAAGCGCCGTCTTTGGGTCTTCCCTTGGCGAAAAGCCCTCTGATGGGAGAATTGGAGCTTGAGATCATCAGCCTCACCCGGGCTGGAGACGTCATGTCGCTCCCTTCCCCTCAGACCGTCTTGGAAGGCGGCGATGTCCTTTTGGTCTGCTGCGACGTCGAGGCGTTGAGTGAACTTCAGCAGCGACAGCACCTTCGCCTCAAGACCGACATGAAAGTCGGCGACCAAGACCTCCAAAAACGTGACGGAGCTCTTCTGGAGGTCCTCATTCCGACTCGGTCGACCCTCGTGAAAGAGTCGCTGGAGAGTATCAATTTTCGGACCCGCTTTGGAGCCACCGCTATCGCGCTTCGTCATCGAGGCGAGGATCGTGTGATCCACCGACAGATCGCGAAAACTCGTTTGCGCGCGGGCGATGTGCTGCTGGTGGAAGTTCAGAGGGACCGGCTGGACGAATTTAAAGGATATCCAGACTTCGCGGTGATCAGCGAATCCCGAGTGGAACGCCCGCAACGACAAAAAATCTTAACGGCCAGTTTGATCTTCGTGGCCGTTGTGCTTTCAGCATCGTTCGGGCTCCTTCCCATTGAAGTTGGAAGTGTGGTGGGCGCCGTCCTGATGGTGTTGACGGGCTGCTTGACAAGAGAGGCCGCCTACCACGCCCTCGATTGGAAGATCATCGCACTCATCGCCGGTTCGTTGTCTTTGGGCACGGCTATGGAGAAAACTGGACTGGCAGAGATTTTGGCCCGCCAAATCGTTAGTCAGCTAGGGTCCTATGGACCCATAGCTCTGGTGAGCGGAACTTACTTCGCCGCCATGATTTTGACCGAGATGATCTCGAATTCTGCGACGGCCGCCCTCATGACACCCATCGCCATCGCCAGCGCCACCGCGGTCGGCTACGACACCCGACCATTTTTAGTGGCGGTCATGTTCGCGTGCAGCGCGAGCTTCATGACACCCATCGGCTATCAAACCAACACCATGATCTACGGCCCCGGACAGTACCGGTTTAGTGATTTCTTGAAAGTGGGAATCCCACTCAACATGCTTTTTTGGGTCCTGAGTTCTATCCTTATTCCCATTCTTTTTCCGGTCTGAAGCCGGTATCGAAAGCGAAACGTGCGATCTCGTAAAAACCGAAACCGCCATCTGGGCAAAAAAGACCCCGGTGCCCCGAGATCCTACGAAGTGCTCGTAACATTTCAACGGTCAAAATTGGTAGACTCGAGTCACGGAAAGGACTCCCCAATCACAGACGGTATCTTGGTGGCAGGGCGTCGTGCGGGCGACCCTCACGTCAAACAGCGCATGGGGCCAACGGCCAACGAAAGGAACAAGGATTGAGCAACTCAGACAAAGATCCCCACGGCGAGGATGCGATCCAATTAGCACCTGAAGAACTCGAGGTTACCCGACTTATCCTCGATCGTCTCAAGAGAGAAGAGTGTCTCGAGTCTTCCGATCGAGAGACTGTCGCGTATCGTATCTCAGAGATTATGGTTACCGCCAAACGAATGTACACCCGTACGCTCCCGAGGCTCACCAACGTCAATGGCGAGTCGCTCCAATCGATGGACGATGACATGGCCGGACTTCAGACGACGTTTCTTCAACTGCGGGATCTTCTGCACGATTTCGACAGCACTTTCTTCGACTCTATGCACCACGAACGGCCCGTCTACGATTTTGATGGCGAGGAAGAGACAGAGGAAGAAGAAGAGGCCAAGGCCGACGCCGACGCCGACGGGATCACCTAGTTCCTGCCTTCTTCACCTTGAGAATCACAGAGTCGCCCGGCGATGAGCCTCGTATATACGTTGCAGATACGCCCCCAAGCGATATCCCGCCAAGAGAAGTCGCTCCTGAGAGACGGACCGAGTCGTGGCAACGTAGGAATCCGTCAGCGGGGAGCCCAGAGCGACGTCGCGATAGCTTACGTCGCGGGCCAATCGATAGCTCTCCTCGGTCCAATCGGTAGGTGACAACACCGCAACCCCAGGGACCTCATCGCTGAAACTTTGCCGCCACTCCCCTATAATTTGAAGTATCTGCCCGTCGTCCGGGTGGCTGTCAAAGAGTCCTCCTCCGCTGTCCCAAAATTTATGGAGAGATGTCTTTCTACCCTTACTTTGTACAGGGAATTTGTTACCTCCACGGTCGCCTTTCGGAAGCTCTACTGAATAGGCGCTCGCCGCGTGCAAGGGTTGGTGTATGTCACCGATCAGATGAACGACCCATGACAAAGCGACGGCACGCTCCTCTGAGGAGAGTCTCTCGTCCTTCAGTCGCACCGTGCACTCATTGAGGGCTCTGTTCACCTCTCCCGATACATGGAACCGAGGCCCACTCGTGAGAGCATCTTTTTTCTGTCCGCCCAAAATCAGGGGGAAATTGACATAGTGCCAAGCCCCGTGGTGATACTTCGGGTCGGAACGGACCTGATCAGGCCAAACCGAAGCGGCGCTGAGATCTCGCACCGAGGGATATGGGTGGCTCCTGAGAATCGTTTGGATATATCGTAAGGCCTCCGGGCTGAGTTGTTGTTGGGCGAGCAGGGCGACGATTCGGTGTCCTTCGGAGTTCCAAGCGACCGCCGGACCCGCCCAAAGACTCACCGCAAACAGGAAGTAGACAAAGCGTTTCATGATTGTTGACTGTAATCTCCATGACATTTCGAGGCAAATGTGACGACCGCAACGTTCTCAACAACGAAGCGTTCAAACAACCCATGACTTTCACGCCATTGGCTAGTGTTCTTCACTTTCTGCTTTTTCTTGCGACCGGCCTCTCGTCCGGCGCGCAGGAGGCTCCTTTCCGCGCCCTGTTGGAGGTGCACGAGTCCTCTCAGGTGAGGACGACCGTCCTTCCGGCCAACGCTGGATGGCTACCGATTTTCTCCCAACAAGTAGACCTTCAAGAAGGAGACCTCCTTCGAATCAGCTCCCAGATCCAACTCACCGTCGACTCGGCTCCCCTCATCGGTCAGCAGGTAAGACTCGTCGTCGACGGTCAACAGGCGGGAGCCCAGGCCATCGAGATCAACACCCAACCCGGCAGTCATCATCTGCCCATGTTTGTCTCGACGCTTTTTACCGCCCCTAAAGACGGCCCGGTGGTCGTAACCTTGGAAGGCTCAGCTTTTCACAACGAGGGCGACTTTCCCGTGAGCGTCGACCACGCCGACAATCTCAGCTATGGAAGTTTAGTGATCGAGCAGTACCGGAACTATTCCGACCTCATGAGTGTCTGGCAAGACGGAGCGCTGCTACTGTTAGACGTCCACCAAGCCGAACCGCTCCGTCAGGAGGTTTGGTCTCTCGCACCTTATGTGCAAGAAGCGCTGGCCAGTTTGGTGATCTCCTCACGGACCGGAGACATCCTCATTCCTAGGGCACAAAGCTTGGCGACCAACAGCAACGGTCTCGAACAGTTCACTGGAGTGCTGACCAGAAATGGCAAGGCTGTCTCGCCCTACGGCGGTCAGAACGTCGCTCAGGAGAACACCTTGGCCCCCCTTTTTACTGACGGCTTGGTAAGGGCCACCTCGGACGAGGAGAGCTTCCTAGAGTTTCGCATTTACGGCGCCTTCGGGCACGGACTCACGCTTGTGCCCGACGCAACGACCTTCGAAGTCTCCCAATTTTCCTCGTACGGATCGGTTCTCAAAGAGGCCTATCAACAACCGATAACGACCACCCAGTTCCCGGCCAACAGCGGCTGGAACGAGGTTCTGGTCCAAGAATTCGATCTCGAACAAGGCGACCTGCTACAACTCTACGCGAATCTTCAATTTGCCCGTCCGATAGGAAGCCAACCAGCGCTGGTGGAGTGCCAACTTCAGTTAGACGTATCCGGACCAGGTAGGCCGGTAACGAAGTTTTCACAAAAGAGAATCAACGCCCAGAAGACTGTGCTACCCCTGAACAGCTTTCTGACCTATCGAGCCGACGTAGCAGGGCGATATCGAGTGGCCCTCAAAAGTTTTGGCCAAAGCGATCAGTCCCCCGTGAAGATGCTGCTAGACGGACCCAACAGCCAACTTCAATCCCTTCATTTTGGAAGCGCACGCTAAGATGCAACAGCTACTCAACCTTTTAGAAAAGATGCCGCAACGCTCTCAGGAGCACCCGCTCGATGCGCTCTCAGCCGCGAGAGCCCACGGAATCGATCGTTTCCTTGAGGACACGCTGGAGGCCGGCGCAACCCCGGAACAAAAACGCACATCGACCTTACAACGCGTTGCCTACGGGCTCAAAATGATCGCTTCGCTGCGGGGACTGGTGGAGGATTTTCAATCGCACGAGCTTCGATTGATTGTTCTTAAAGGGCCAGTGATCTCCAGTCTCCTCTATGGCGACCCGTACTACAGGTCTTATGGAGATCTGGACTTGCTGGTCTCCTCTCGAGACGAGGCCCGAGCCCATGCCCTGCTAACTCAGGCCGGATATGCCACCTCGGAAGCCTTCCATAGCCCCGGACAGAAGTTGGCCGAGACGAGCTTTCTAAAAGCTCGCAGCTATTATCATCGCGAACTCGGAGTGTCCATCGATCTTCACTGGCGCCTACTGTCTCAATGGATCGCCCACGAGCCAGAATTCGACGACCTCTGGTCGCGCCGGCAACAGGTTCCTTTGGAGGCTATCACCACCTGCCAGACTCTAGGTCATGCCGATCAGGTCCTATTTTTAGCCTTTCACGGCAGCCAAGACGGTTGGCAGAAATTGCGTCTCTTGGCGGAGTTCGGGTTGGCCGTGGAACGTCTCCCATACCAGGCGGAAGAACTCTTCGCACTCGTCGGAAATCGGGAACCCCTACTGCAGCGCGCACTCACTCTCGCCGTGGATCTTCTCTCCGTGAAGCCTCCACGGGGCTTTCGTCCTTTTTTTGCTGGACCCGAAGAAAGCCTCGCCTTCCTGCTAGAATCGATGGATCTTGCCCCTCACGTTCCTCAATTGGCTTTGCTCTCTCCCAAGCTTTGGAAGGATCGTTCCTTAACGGCTTTTCAGGGCGCCGCCAAGGCCTTGCTGACTCCGTCGACCGAAGATATCGTCAGCGTTCGCCTTCCGCCGCAACTAGTGAACGCTTATATCGCGGTCCGTATCTATCGACTGCTGGTCAAACTGGTGACGAGACGTCAGTTGAAGTGATTCCCAAACTCTCATATAGCAACAGTTGAACAGAAACCATGGACCGCCTAGGTTGGGCGGCTGGATTGAGTTTGGCCCCTCACGGTCTCAAGATTGGGATTCGCACCAGCGACCTCGCGGGCCTTGAAGTTCTGCGCCACGTGATCACAAGTCTTGGCTATCAACCGACGGTCCTAGATGAGGTCCATCTGCTCTACTCCCTCAGGATTGGCAACCCCGCAAAACGTGGTCGTCGCCACTTCCATCTCCTCTATATGGGGGCCGCTCAACTGGCTCGAAGCCTAGATCTTGACGAGGTGGTGGCCATTCTTACGGACTCTTTGAGGCAGATGCTCCAAATTCAGGCAAATGGGGGGCACGTCAAGGAGCCCCATCGTGACGACGGGACTCTTTAGGTTCGATTCTTCAGCCGCGGGAACCGTGTATTCCTGATGGGAATTGTGTCTCGCCGTGCTCAGCGCTAAGACCTAGCCGCCCGCACAAAACCGGTCAAAGAACGGTCGTTGAAGGAGTGACGACGACGGGCCACACGGTCCGACGTATTGCCCTCGACCGTGTTGAAGCTTCCGTCGGGGTTGACCCCACTCACCAGGCCAACGTGCGAGCGACCGTTCTGTTTCCAGACCACGACGTCACCTTCACGAAGCATTCCCGGATTGCCCCTGGCTTGCGAGGCGGGTATGAACTTTCCGTTGTCCCTACCCCACTTGAGAATCCCGGCCACCGAGGACTGGTGTCCCATCGCGGAACCGCCGGAGTTCTTCAGCGCGGTGGAGACGAAATCCGCACACCAAGCCTGCGTCCTTCCACGAGAGTAGCCACGGACCGTGGCGGGATTGCCGCGCTCGCTCACTCCTAGTTGGCTTTCAGCCCAGCGTAGCGCCCCCGAGCCTTGCCCGCCTCCGGCCATCGATCCTCCGGCACCATTGGCCTGGAAACCCGCCGGGACATAACTTTCGCGACTGTGGATCGGACCACCGCTGTTACCACCACCAAATCCGCCAAAGCCCGGCAGCCCGCCGCCCATGCCGCCACCGCCGAAGTTCGGCATGCCGCCCATCCCAGGCAT
>JBBKWP010000127.1:0-9942 GCA_037968995.1 Candidatus Xenobia bacterium | reverse complement strand
AAACCTGGATTGGCAAGGCGGCGAGGCGACAAGCGGCGAGCGATCCAGTTTCGGCGTGAACTTTATCGCAAGACCTGGATTGGCTAGTTGGCGAGGCGGCGAGAGAGCGGAACGAGTTGGCAACGGCGAGACGGGGTCCGTCATTCCTAGGGTAATGCTATACCCACCTTGAATTGACGCCCCAATGGAGCCTGAAAACCAAACCATAGAAAAGAGCGGTGAAAACATGCTCTGGATAGCGTTGCTGAGGGCCGTGAACGTCGGCGGGAAGAATTCTCTGCCCATGGCCGAGTTGCGCGGGTTGATGAAAGATTCTGGCTTCGCCCAAGTCAGGACCTATATTCAGACTGGGAACCTGATATTCGAAAGCGCAGGAGCGAGTGCCGAAGACACAAACGAGAGAATCGCGTCACTCATTGAAGAAAACTTTGCTTTCCGGCCCGCAGTCTTGAGCCTGACGATATCTCAACTCGAGAAGATCGCCGCGGAGAATCCTTATCCCGCGGCCGACCCCAAGAGCCTTCAACTCTTTTTTCTGCACGAACAGCCAGAATCTCCAGACCTCGCTAAACTCGAAGAGTTGAAGACAGCGTCCGAGTTGTTCTCCCTAGAAGGCCGGCCGGAAACCCCGTGGCGCCCAGACGCCGGACATTTTGTTCCTGCGGATAGTGAAATTTGTGCGTAATACCGGGCGTATTTGGTCGCAAATTTCGATATTCGCAGGGAGATGCTCCCGCTTGTCGGGACAATAATGAACAAGTCTGGTGTCAATGGGGTTTCCGGCTGGCCTTCTAGGTACGAAAGTTTTCTATCTGCACGCCCCTGACGGTATCGGACGCTCAAAACTGGCGGCTCGAGTTGAAAAGACCATGGGAGTCGCGACCACCGCCCGGAATGGGAACACAGTGCGCAACATTCTCGAGTTAGCGCAAGAGCTTCGTAAGACCTGACCGGGACGCCATCTCCAACCAAATCCCGGCAGGCCTCACTTCCCAGAAATTCGAAAACCTCAACCCAAAATCTCAGCCACCGCCTCGGCGTAAGCGTCAAAATCCGACTCGGAGAACAGGACAAAGCGAACCCGTTCCAAGGCACCACTCTCATTGAGAAAGTCCACAACGGCGCCGACGGCGATGCGAGACGCTTCTCCGATGGGATAGCCGTAGGCTCCGGTACTGATGGAGGGAAAAGCCACGGTCTTCGCCATATGTTCAACGGCTTGTCGGAGACTTTGCTGGTAAGCCGAACGCAAAAGGTCGGCATCGTTACTTTCGCCCCCCGACCAGATTGGCCCCACGGTGTGAACGACATAGCGCGCTTTCAAGTTTCCGGCGCCGGTGACCACGGCTTGTCCCACCGGACAGCCTCCTAAAGCGCGACACTCCTCCATAATGGTTGGACCTCCGGCTCGATGAATGGCCCCGTCCACTCCCCCACCGCCCGCCAATCTCGCGTTCGCGGCATTCACGATGGCGTCCACGCTCTGCTCGGTAATGTCGCCGACACAAAGCTCCAAAACTGCGTCGTCGACTTGTCGAAAAATTTCTCGCTTTTTCATGACGGAAATTTCGTGAAACGTTGGGCCAGTCCTATGGGGAGTGGGCCACTTGGGGGGCCTAAAGCGTCTCCATGAGTCAAAGCGGATCGCGAACCAGTTGGGCTCAAAGTGTAACACGCTGTTCGTAGGTTGCCACCCGATGTCTCGAAAGCCCCTTACAAAGAGAGTGCGAACGATGCTCCGGGCAATTTCAGAGAACGAGGAATCACCATGAAGATAGCGACGACGAATCAAGTACCTAATTCGAACCAGAGAGACTGGACCGTGATGGTTTACCAGGGGAACGGCGTCTACGGAAAATTTCACACCCACTTGATGGATCTTAAAGAGATCGAAGAACTCCCTCAAACGGACAGAGTAACGTTCCTCTCCCAAAGCCACGTGGACTACAAAGAGAATAGGATAGCACGGCGAGAAATCAAACCTACGGATGATTGGAATCCATGCCCGCCACTTGCAGTCGTCCGCGGACGACAGAATCAGCCCAAAACCCTAGCCGATTTCATCCAATGGGGTATGGCCAAATATCCCGCAAAACACTACTGCCTGGTCCTCTCCGGCTATGCGGGAGGATTCAACGGAATGATCGCGGACAAAAAAGACGATCTGATGTCGCTCACCAACATTCGCAAGGGTCTTGAAGCCGGTCTGAAAGATGCACCGCAATGCCTAGACGTTCTTGCCTTGGACGGTCATTGGATGGCCTGCGCTGAAGCCGTCGCGGAATTCGGTGGAACCGCCCAGCGAATGGTCGCTTCCCGCGGCCGGGTGGACAGTTGGAACTATAAAGACAGCTTCTCGGGTCTGGTCGGCAATCCGGGAATAGGTCCCGCGAAGGTGGCACTTAGCCTGACCGATTCCGGTCCGGCCGACAGCGATATGACGTGCCTCAACCTCAATATGGGTCTTCAGTTCGTCGAGAGCAGCAAGAATTTCTGTGATGCGGTGATGGCTGAGCATTGGAGACCGCGGGCGCAACTCGACCACCTCCTGAGCGCGCACTTCGTCGACATGCACGAAATGCTCCAAGCCACGAAAGATAGATCCGTCCCGGAAATCGTAAAAACGACCGGTGAGCAACTCGAGGATTCTCTCAACTTGTTGGTGGTGAAACAGCGAAGAGAAGATGGTAGCGAGCCCACCGAATCTCTCAATGCGGTCGGCTATCTCGACTCGCGGGTCAGGAACCAAGTGTTCCATAAGACGACTGGGTGGGGAACCATGATGAATGAAATGCGAGACTTCGATAAGAGAGCGGAGGAAGAGCAACGGGCTCTAGCGGGATAGCCAAGGGTTGTACCAGTGATGGAGTTCACGCCACCGCTGAGCAGGTGGGCTTAAACTTTGAACCGAGCCACTAAGTCAGCGATAATGACCAATGATAATCATTGGAATCTCGCAACGTCGGGCCACTTCCGACACAATCCCTCCGATCACATCGTCGGTGGTCTGGAGCCCTAAGACGAGAAGGTCGGATTTCTTGGCTTCTTCGATCAAGTCGTCGATGACCGACGCGGAAGGTCGAGCTAGCACGTCCACTTCGTGAGGAGCTTCATCTTCGCCCAGAGCTTTCAAAACCGCCTCAGCCTGGCGGCATTCCGCCTCATCGGCGTCAGCACTCAAAAGTCGCAAATATTTGATACTTTTCTGCTTCTCTCGGGCGATGCTAGTGAGGAGTCGGGCTCGTAGAGCATCGTTTCGACCTCGACCCGCCACGGGGACGAGAATCGAGCGCGAAGAAGTCAGTTCCCAACCAGCAGGAGCACGTACCACAATCACGTCGCACTTAACTGTTCGTATAAGGCTGGACAGGTCAGGGGACTGATCTCGAGCGTCCAGATTCCCCAAACCAAGTAGTAATCTCTCACAGCGGTGGTCCGTGCACGCCCGAGCGATCTCTTCCCACGGATTGTCGGCAAGGGTTAAAAGGACTTCGGGTTTCAGTCCGTGGTGGAGAGACAACCTTAGAGTTCGCCCGATCAGTTCCTTAGTGGATTCGACCTGTTCTTCTCCTTGAGACACGACCGACATCAACACAACCCTGCCGGCACCTGTGGGCGTGATCGCGTGAGCCACCTCTAAGAGCGCCGAGGCCATTTCGGGATTCGCCACGGGTACCATGATCAAGGGCGTCCTGCCACGCAGCTTGATCATCTGCGGATTCTGCGCCTCTTGTGCGGCATCGGCTACAACAGCCCGGTTCGCCAGCAGCGTCATGAAGAGTCCCGCCCCCAGGACAAGCCAGACCGCTGCGGTGATACCCGCCGCGGGAACCGTATATCCTTGAAAGAGAGCCAAACTCAGGCAGGTCAGTGCGCCCGCCACGGGCAGCGCGGGGAAGCCCGGCACCCTGAATCCCTGCGTGTCGGGGCCGCCACGGCGACGGGCCAGAATGCAGATCCAGTGAACCAGGGTGAAGGAAAGTAAAAAGATAAGTCCTGCGGCGGCACCTGCCGCCCCCACATCCGGGATGAGCAGCAAGAAGACCAGCATCGTCGTCACTGTGAGAGTAAGCGCCTTGCGGGGGTCTTGAAACTGCCGAGGCAAGGTCCGATCCGTAGCCATGACCTTGGCCATCTTGGACGCTGCCACCAGGTTGGCTTGAAGTGCAGAGACCATGGCCAAAATCGCGGCGATCACCACGAGCCAGTAGCCCCCGACTCCCAAGTAATTTTGAGTCGCCACAGCAAAGACGGTATCGGGATGCTCGGCCGCCATAAGTGTGATGCTCGAGCCCGACTCGACTCCCACAGTAGAAACGATCACCAGAAGCGGCAAATAGATGACCGTGGCAATAACCACGGAGCCAACCATAGAGCGAGGTAGATTTTTACCCGGGTCTTCTACTTCACCGGCGATGGTCGCGATCAGGTCAAATCCCTGGAACGCGATAAAGGTGAAACCCATGGCTTGAAAGACACCGTGAGCACCACCGGAGAAGAAGGGGGTCATGCCCGAAGCAACCGTTCCACTCGGAGCCTGCAGCAGAGCAACTAAGCCGGACGCAACGAGAAAGACGAAGATCACCATCTTCCCGATAGTCTCCCAACCGCCGCCTCCTCCTTTATTGCGTGTTTCAAGCATTGCGTAAAACAGAACGGAGACGACCGCAAGAAACCGCTCCAACGCCTCCGACGCCCATTCCGGCCGAAAAGCCGCGATCGCCTCCACAGCGTAAGCGGCAAACCCCAAGGCGTACAGTGCGCCCGCGACGACAGAGGCAAACCAAACCACCCAGCCCACCGCGAAAGCCGACGTGACTGAGAGGACCCTTTTGGAATAAGTATAGGTCCCGCCAGACTGCGGAAACGACGTGGCCACCTCGGCAAAGCTGAGGGCAGTAATGATCGCGATGACCGCATTCAGGGCGAACGCTACAACCGCCGAAGGCCCAGCACTTTGCAGCGCCACTCCCGCAAGAGCGAGGATACCTCCCCCTACGATGCCGCCCAACCCAACGAGAGTCGCTTGTGTTAAGTTAAGATGCCGTTTCATTTGGCTGCGGCTACGGTGGATTCCCTAAAAATCCCGCCTCCAGCCCTCAGTTTCTAAGCTTGCATTCCGAGCATCCTTTAAAGGTTGAACGAAAGACGTCCAGAATAGTGGCCTGTTCGTGGAAACGGACATCAAATAAAACTTATTAGGGGGATCTCATGATCAATCCACTTCCAGAGGGTGCTCAGCCACTCATTCCATATCTCGTCATGCACGACTGTGCCAAGGCTATGGAGTTTTACAAGAAGGTTTTCATGGCCGAAGAGGTCATGCGTATGCCAAGTCCGGACGGCAAGAAAATCATGCACGCGGAGATACGAATCGCCGGCTGCATGGTCTATATGTCAGACGAATGTGCCGAAATGAACGCGAAATCTCCTAAGGGAATGAAGCATCACTCCATCGGAATGACTCTCTACTGTTTAGATGCCACCAAAGTCTTCAATCGGTGCGTCAAAGGCGGAGCGACCGTGGCCAAAAAAATGGAACTTCAGTTCTGGGGCGACAAGATGGGGACGGTTATCGACCCCTTCGGGCACCACTGGACACTCATGCAGCGAGTGGAAGAGCTCTCTCCCGAGGAGATGCAAGAGCGCGGCAAAAAAGCTATGTCCAGCCTAGCCAAGTAGGGTAAACACGACCCTGGTTGGGCCGGCTCGAAACATTGTTTCGGGCCGGCTTTTTTGTTAGGACAGATTGCCCCGCGGGTTGACCGCAATGTTCGTACGAACGGTCAAACGAATAAATTTTTAGATGTTCACCCATCAAACCCCACGGAGAATTTTGCATCATCGCATCACACAGTGTTAAACTTGGAGCATGAGAACGACTTTGACATTAGACCCCGATGTGGCGGAGCGGCTGAACCAAGAAATGAAGTCCCAAGGACTTAAAATGAAGACGATTATCAACCAAGCGCTTCGAAAAGGTCTCAGGATGAACGAAAGTGCAGTGGATGAGCCGTTTAAAGTAGAAGCCCACAACTTAGGAATTCGACCTGGTATAGATCAAGATCGCCTAAATCAACTGGTCGATGAATTGCAATCCGCAGACTTCGTCCAAGGGCAATCTTATTGATTGTCCCGGACGTCAACCTTCTTGTCCACGCCTACAATTCTGGTTCTCAACAGCACGGTCAGGCAAAGCTTTGGCTCGAAGGTCTCCTCAACGGCAGAGATCCTGTCGGCTTGAGTTGGGTCGTTATCATGGGCTATCTCCGAGTGACAACTCATCACAGAATGATGACGAATCCGCTTTCTGCTCAAGCCGCCTGCAGCCATGCGCAGTCTTGGCTCTCTAGGCCCAACGTCTCCCCGCTCTCTCCGGGCCGACGCCACTCTCAAATCTTTTTCACTCTCCTGACCGAAATCGGTATTGCCGGTAACCTCACCACCGACGCCCATATCGCGGCCCTAGCTATCGAATACAATGCGGAAGTTCACACAACCGATGCTGACTTTTCTAGGTTCTCGGGGCTGAAGTGGAGCAACCCCTTACGGTAGGCTGCTTCTCCCACCAAGGGAGCGGCTTTCCGAACCTGAAGGGAGCGGTATGAAGACACCTCAGATCTGGGCCCACCGAGGCGCTCCCTTGGGAAGCGGAGAACTTCCGCCCGAGAACTCTTTGAAAGCCTTCCGCCGAGCAATCAAGTCCGGAGTCGATGCCCTAGAGTTCGACGTCCAACTCACCCGAGACGGTCAGTTCGTGGTGCATCACGACCTTCGACTCGAACACCCGCGCTTGGGAATCATGGCTATCCCCGACCTCAACGTCAACGAGATCAAAGAGGTTTCCCTCGATGGAACGGGGCAAAGAATCCCCACTCTCACCGAAGTCGTCGCCGCAGTGAGCGAGCATTCCATTCCTTTGATTCCCGAGCTCAAATGCCCCGACCAGGCTTTGGCCCGCGGCTTAGATCCGGTCACCCGACTCTGCGAACAGCTCGATGAACTGGAACTTTCGCAAAAGGTGGTGGTGCAATGCTTCCACAGAGCGGCTTTGGAGCAGCTTCGAGAATGTCGACCGTCGCTTCAGCTTCTGGCCCTTTATCGCCACGACGAACTTGTCGATTTCGATAAGATTCCTGGAAAAGCCCAGTACTTAGGGCTCCCTATGCTATCCGTGTTCTTCTTTGGAAGAAAGGTCGTCGACAGAGCACACAGGGAGGGTTTAAAACTCGTCCCCTGGCGAGATATGAGCCTCTCGGAAAACGCTGAAGTCTTTGAGAGACTCGCTGAATTTCAGGTTGACGCGGTGATGGTTGACGACGCCGAAAGTGCCCTTGTGCACTATGGACGTATCCCCACTCCACCAGGATTCGACCGTCTTCAGAAAAGCGCAATGAGCAGCGAAGAACCGGCGAACAGCCGGCGAAGCCGCAAGCCGGATTGACGGGTCATCTGGGCCGTCTTGTCACCTCTGACGTTCGGAACGAAATGGTTCAGGTACACTGTTAGGATCGATCCAGGGGTTATGAAGGATGTCCTCTTGAAGAGTGCTTTCGATGAGCGTAGATTGTCCATCGAAGGAAGCCATTATAGTCTGAGAGTCGGTCTCGGTGATATTGTTCAGTATCACATAGGGCTGGTCTTGGGTATCTTCAGGATCAATATATACTGTGACAGAGTTTCGCGGCTGACCTGCGACGGTACTCTGAGGGTTGTAAAGGTCCATAGAATAGCGGTCTCGACTCCCGTCACTAAACTCAGTGTAAGTCGCGGAGGCGTTCCAACCTGTCAGGGGGGCTGCCAGCTCGTGTTCCGTGGATGGCTCTCTAGATAAGAAGCGCGTGGCGTCTCGGGCGATCTTTTCCAGCTGAGTCTTATTCTGCATAAACTCCCTCAGCCTGCCGTCACGAATGTCGGTCATCGCGTCGGCTGAAAGTTGGTCCTGTATGTAGTCTTCCACAACACCGTCGCCCCGAAGTTCTCGGGGCTCGCCCTCGACCTCAACCTTCTTTATCTCTCCAAATTTGAGTCCCTCGTGCATAGGAGGCCCGTTAAAAATATCGTGCGTTCCAAGTGGTCGCATAGCTGATTCTCCAATCTACTCGTTTGTGCTTCACTCAGCAAAACAGTCGGTTCTTAAAAAAATCGAAAAGCGAAGGGTGGTATGTAACATTTTCTTACATCCTAAGAAGTACGATCGTCGTCGGCCGATCCGTTAAAGCCACTATGAGACGAGTTCCGTCAGCGGCGGGTGACAAAGACTTACTTGACGGCTTTCCGAGGCGCTTCAAAGAGAGAACCAAAGAAGAGCGGAAAACCACCGAAGGCCAAAAGCAAGGGATCATGATGCGAAACGGAAACTTTCTCGCGTAGCATTTTCAGTGGGGTGGTTTTTGATGATGATAAATAGACTGAGCAGGCTGGTCCTGATTCTAACGACAATCTTTTGGGTCACGTCACCCGTACGTGCTGAGGTGCCCAGTTTTGTGGACGCTGTGGATGTGAAAGGCCACCCGGTCTACTCACCCGGGGACGGACTGTATGGAATCACCGATGGATGGGTCGAGGCCAACGTTACCTTGGCGAATCCGGCCGAGGCGACGGCATTCAAGGGGCTTGGTCGATGGTTGGCACGGCAAGCTCAGCTGAAGGCTCGGCCCGATTGGCGAAGTTTTGAAGCGGCCACTCAAACCATCAGCCTGTGGGACGACGAATACAAGTCCGCCACTTCCGCCTTGCAAAGGGAGGCCACCGAGAAAGACGCCCTTGAGCAGCCCATCACTAAGGCACTTTTGGTGTTACGGATGTTCGATGCATACCTCGGTGAGGGCGTGGTCGACCGCTCCGTCCGCAACTACCTCGGAGACACCTCCAAGCAGCCCAAGTCACTGAAAGAATTTTATGAGGTGATGTTGGATGAGGCTGGGGACTCCGCGGAATTGCCGAATTGGGACCGAGCGAAGGTCTGGTTCACCGAAATCGGTCACCCCATGGTGGACTCTCATCTCGTAGTCGAGAACGGTCGGACATCGGTTGCCCTGAGCCAACAAGGTTTCACTGTCTATCCGGATCAACCCCTGGATCACCAGGACGTGGTGTGGCCGGTACCGCTGCGCATCAAATTCAAAGACGACGAAGGCATCAAGGAAGTCAAAACGGTGCTACTTGGGCGCAGCGGATCTGTCATTCTCCCGAGTCAAGGGAACGTGACCTGGGCCTACCCCAACAGTGGCGGAATGGGCGTTTTCCGCACCCGCTTGGTCGGTGGGGAATTGACGGCTATCGGCAGCGATATCTTAGACCTCCTCCCCGCCGAGCAGACCGCTTTGGCCTGCAATCAGTGGAGGCTGGTGCGCCATGGCGAGTCTGAGGTTGGCCGTTTCTACGATCTGTGTCGGCCGCTCGCCAACAGTTTAGACCCCGGTCTGCACTACATGCTCCACATCGAGTTCAGCACCCATTCCAATTATGTGCATCCTTCACAGCGCGATGCCTTCGCTCAGTTCCACGCTGATATGGTGCGACCGCTCGCTCACGCGAGGGGTCTCGCGGTGCCCGCGGGCGCTGACAATGAACGCCTATGGTCCTTCACCGATCACGTCCGGACCCTCACCCTGGCTGGAGATTCGGACGCGACCGCCATCGCTCAAGGATGGGCTGACGACTACAAGCGTACGGGAAAGCGCTCAGACGATTGGTACAGCGGGCACACTTACACGGCCGATCCTGAAGTCCTGAAGATGATCAAAGCCATTGCTTTGGACTCGGAAAGACCGATCAAGGAGAGACAAGAGGCGTTCTCTTTTCTGAGCTTTTGGCCCAATTCAGAAGGCCCGGCTATCGCCGTCAAGCTGCTTCAGGACCCTGCGTCAGGCTTAACTGAAGAGGAAAGAAATGGGATGTTGCAGACTCTGAGCTATGGCCTCTACGGTAGAGACGAGG
>JBBKWP010000126.1:0-18946 GCA_037968995.1 Candidatus Xenobia bacterium | reverse complement strand
CCCCGAGACGGTAAACGTTCCGGCTGACTCTACCTCGCCGTAGCCGGTCTGCTCAGCTAAGAAGCTCTCAATCGGATCTCTCATAAAAACCCGTCAGGACTTCGACCGTTGCGCCATAGTGAATCTTTTCTCCCTAAGTAGCGAGCGCGGTTTGTGCGACACTCGTGGGCAGGACATCTCCAGTCGATTCGAAGTGCTCGGCCAGTTTGTCGTAATAATCGATAATACTGCGCACATACGCACGTCTTTCCGTGTAATCTCCCGGAAAAAAGCTTCTTTTGAAACCGTAAATAATGGTGTTTCGCAACTGATGCAGATTCATGTTGAAGGCTTTAACCGCTAACTCGATCTCATGACTGACGGTAGTGTGGCTGACCAACCGATTGTCCGTACAGAGCGTCGCTGAAAGCTTCTCTTCCAACATCCTGCCGAAAGCGTGGTCTTCCACTCTGTCGAGATGTGGCATGGTTTGCAAGTTGGAGGTAATGCAGACTTCGATAGTCGTTCGACTGTCTCCGACGTATCGTATCAAACGACGAACGTATTCCTCGGGATCGACCACATCTTCTCCGCAGAGTTGAGGGCTGAAGAGGTGATAGCCGTGTCCGATGCGATCGGCGTGCAGGTCGGTCAGGGCCTGAAAGATCGATTCGGGACCGTACGCCTCTCCTGCATGAACCGTCTTATGCATAAAGTTGCGGTGGGCATAGTCGTAAGCCTGACGATGAAGCCCGGCGGGGTACCCGTCTTCTCTTCCGGCGAGATCGAACCCAACGATGGGTAGGCCTTCTTCGTCGCGAATTCGCACGGCCGCCCGCGCCATCTCAAGCGATGCCATAGACAACACTTGATCTTCAGGGGCGTCCTGAAACAGGTCCGTCAGGTGAGAGAACCAGGGGCTGAATCCACCGGTAAAAAACCGCATGGCGCAGACGATGATTCCATAGTAGAACGGCGGTTCTCCGTCGACGGCAACCGCATCGGACTTACGATGCTCATCCGCAGCGCGTTGGAGGCCTCGGTTCACCGACGAGAGGACTTCCTTCAAAGGAAAGCCACGGTGCGTGTGGAGTTGTGGCGCGAATCGCACTTCGATGTAGCGAACCCCCTCATTGATATTGTCCCAGGCCAGTTCGTAACCGGCCCGTTCCAAGGCCTCGGGGTCCTTCAATACGGCACAGGTATACTGGAAGCCGCTGAGGTACTCGGCGAGGCTGGCGTAGCTCTCTCGAAATACGAGTTTATTGAGACCTTCCTCGGTCTCAGAAGGGAGAGGAACGTTGCGTTCCTTCGCCATCTCAATCAATGACGGCAATCGTAGTGAGCCGTCGAGATGGACATGAAGATCGGTTTTAGGTAATGAACGAATTAGGCTGGCAGGTATCATGTCGCGTTCATTTCTCACTCGTCCTCGGACCCCTTCCTGTCCGAACGCTCCTATGAAAGAGGGGCCTCCAAAACTGAAAGCCCCTCTTTTGCGAAAATGGATTATTGGACGTCTAGCACTCAGAATGTCCGCAGTTATAGCAACTCTGGCAGCCCTCGATGGAGACCAGACTCGTGTTCCCGCATCCGGGACAGAGATCGGCCTGAACTTGGATCTCTTGGTGTCCGCCGGCTTCCGGCAGAGCGGGGTGAGCGACAGCTTTGGGTGCCAAGCCGTTGGAAGAAGAGTGGTCATCCTCTAAGAGGTACTGCTCTTCGAGAGCCTGAGCCAAAGCGTCCGGCAGCGAGCGAACCCTGTTGCGCCCGAAGCCCATAGATCGAGGGCCACCGATACCGGAGAGTTGACTCACGATCTCTTGGATCCGTTCACGAGGAGTCAATGGCGACGACACTCTCAACACCAAACTGGCTAAGCGACCCAAGGCCTCCGCCATGGCTTTGATATCACTGCCACCTTTGCCGATGTCCACGAAAACCTCGAAAGGCCTTCCTGCCTCGTCATCGTTCATCGTGACGTGAGCGGTGCCGCCGGGAGTGGCTTTGGAAACGGTCGCTCCGTAGCGCTTGTAAGGGCGAGGACGAACTTTGGGAACGGAAACGTCCAACGCGGTGGTCGCCTGAACTTTCTCGGTCTCCTCCTTCTTATCCATATCCTCTTTGAGATGGAGAACCTGCTCATTTCGGCTCTTGTCGCGATAGATCGTACCGCCTTTGCATCCTGAAGAGTACATCAACTCATAGAGTTCTTTGGTCTCCTCTACCGTGTAATTGCTCGGGCAGTTACAGGTCTTGGAGATAGCCGAATCGACCCATCGCTGCGTCGTGGCCTGAACCAAGACATGCTCTTTGGGACTCAAATCCATGGCCGCCACGAAGTATTCTGGACGCTTCTCGCCGGGATGGGCGGCTTCCCAATCCTCGAGAACTTGAACCTTCTCCTCGTGAACGCCCAAGCGGCTCTTACGATAGTAACTCCAGAAGTAGAAGGGCTCGATTCCGGTTGAGGTTCCTACCATGGTACCAACCGTGCCCGTGGGGGCTTGAGTGAGCAAGGTGACGTTGCGGATCCCCTTGGACCGAACGGCCTCTCGAACGTCTGCCGGCATGGACCGCATGAATCCGCTTTGCAAGAACTTCTCGGCGTCAAAGAGTTGGAAGCTACCCTTCTCTTCGGCAATACTCGAGGAAGCCAAATAGGCTTCCCGAGCGATGAAGGAATAAAGTTTGTCGATGAACTCCACCGACTCATCCGAGCCGTAACGTATCTCCAAACGAATGAGCATCTCCGCTAATCCGATGGTCCCCATTCCCACTCGCCGCTCAGACTGCTGCTGCTTGGCGTTCTGGGGAAAGAAGTACGGAGTGGCATCGATGACATTGTCGAGAAAGCGGACCGCGGTTCGTACAGTGTGACCAAGGTCATCCCACTGGACTTTCCCTTTGGACGTGAAACGACTTAAGTTGAGGTGTCCAAGATTGCAGACCGCCCAAGCGGGAAGGGGTTGCTCGCCACAAGGATTAGTGCAGATGAGGTCGCCCTCATCGTAGTACCACGAATTGCTCATGGTGTTGGAACGATCCACGAACCACAGGCCGGGTTCGGCCGAGGCCCAGGCGCTTTCAATGATGTTATCCCAGATATCTCGGGCTCGAACAACCTTGTGAACGATAACCGCTCCACCGCGCTCTCTCCAAGTGGTCATATTCCCGGTCCACTTATCGGCGTACTGGGGGTCGCTGGTGTCCGGAAAGCAGAGTTCCCAATCTCCATCGGCCTCCACGGCTTCCATGAAATCATCGGTCACACCGATGGAAATGTTAGCATTGGTGATGCGTCCCATCTCTTTCTTCGACGAGATGAACTCCAAGACGTCGGGGTGCCATACGTTGAGAATCAACATCAAAGCACCACGGCGGGATCCGCCCTGCTCGATCAGCCCTGTGACGAAGGAATAGAGGCCTCCCCAAGACACCGATCCGGACGAACGCCCGTTGACACCTTTGACGTACGCGTAACGAGGACGCAAAGTGGAAAGGTTGATTCCGACCCCTCCGCCTCGACTCATGATTTCGGCCATCTGAGATAGAGTTTCAAAGATTCCGTCGCGACTGTCCGAGGGGCTGGGAATAACGTAGCAGTTGTAGAACGTAAGGTTTTGATCGGTACCACAAGCCGTTAAAATCCGCCCACCTGGGGTGAACTTCCAGCCTTGCAAAAGCCCACGATACTCTTCTTCCCAATAGCTCCGGGCCTCCTCGGACTTCTCGACGGCCGCGGCGCCTCGAGCGACTCGGTCCATGAGTTGCTCGATCTTGGTTTCCAAAGGTTTGTCCACGTGCTCGAGAGACCGCTCGACGACATGACCGTCACGAAGTTTGACTGAGACGATGTCCCAGTCGCCTTGAGGATTGGTTCGGAGGTCTTCGACCACCCCAATTTCACGCTGCCCAGTCTCCTGATCGACAACCACAACAACCGTATCACCTATGCCGAGCGACTCTTTGGAGCCGTCTTTAAGAGCATAGCGATCCAAAAAGATCTTTTCGCCCAACGGAGACAACTGATTCTCCTCGTCATTGTGGCAGGTAAGGTGGGGCCCCGTGGGGTCGATCGTAGCTTTCGTCATTCGAAAATCGTTCTCCGTCTCATCGTTGGTTAAGGTTTTCCAGTCATGCCGTACAGCCCACTTAAAGTCAAGATGTTGACGGGTATTTTTTTTCAACACCCAAGATGTAGTATAAAACATCGAACAGGCGTTTGTCGAATAGAGGTTCGAAAGGACCTGTTTTTTTGGACAAGGGGTGTCGCCCTTGAGGGATCTTCGGGCTGCCGCCCTTGAGGATCTTCGGGCTCTCGCCCGGCCCGTGGACGTGAAAAGGTTTAGCCGGGACTGGCTGGAGCGGTTCGATTGAGTATGGGTTAGAACCGACTCGGTCTTTCTCTCAAAAACCCGTGCTGTGCCTCACCAGCGAATCCACATGCCCATCACTCTCGCCCAAATCCACCAGCGCACGCTGCAACTCTAGCAGGTAGTCGATATTTTTTCCGCTGGGTCCCACGCTGTCTCTAATAGTCTGGGCCGTCAACTCGTCCGTCTCGGGTCCGATAAAAAGAGAACTCTGTGAGGTGCCGATATAGGAGAGGGCTTTCACAGGCCCGAGGTCGGTCCGGACCGACAGAATTTGTCGATCGTAGCCTCCTTTTTCCCGGTGGTCGAGATAGTCTAGGATCGCTTCGCGGTCTCCGTCCAATCGATACACGACTCCCACCACCCGACACTCGACGCTCGGAATAAGGGTGGCGACCCGACCCGGGCGCTCAGGTGTTCCTCGATGGTCTTCAGAACGCTGCCAAAAACGGAGAGCCCAACCATCGAGGGTCGCCTTGCGTCGTTCAGCGAAGGTGAAACCGGGATTCCAAATCAAGGACCCGTAACCGAACAGCCAAAGGTCCTCCCTGGCTGTCAGGTGAGGACTGGCATCAGTGGTCACAGACGTTCTTCGTCTTTCCCAGCAGGCAATAGATCTCGTACTCCGCGCAGACCACAGCGCCGTAAATGACAGACCCCACTACAACTAAGGGAAGAAGTGCCGCGCTTTCCGCGAGAGGGAGTTGCCAAAGTTCACTGAGGTGGCCTCGAGTGGCTACCAGCGCCACCACGGCGACCAGGCTAACGCTTCCGGCCCAAAACAGGCTCCAGAAAACGAAAAGCGAGTCCCTGACGTCTAAGGTCCGCTCCCAACTGCGGCGCACCGCTTCTGGTACCCGAACCTTCTCGATCACTAACACCGACAGGCCGATCGTACTCCCCAACAAGAATGCTACCGCCGGTATCACGAAAAAGAAAGCCGCCAGGCAGGCGAAGAAATCGATAGCTAGGACCAGTCCAATGGAGGACAAAAAGTGCTGGCCCGCACTTTTCCAAAGTCCAGTATCGCCGGGCAGACGACCATCCTTTCGCCCCAAATAGGTCACTATCAAACAACCAGAAAGCGGCGTAAGGAATCGACTGAGCAATAAGCTCACCCAGAAATACTCCGCCCATTCCTGCTCGGATCCTGGGAGCGATTCTGACAGGTGAGGGGACAGCAAGGTAAGACCAGCGGAAGGAAGAAACGCTATCATGGCAAGAAGGACACATGGGATAACGTTCGCCCCAAAACGACGAAAGAAGCCTTTATAGAGCTGATGCCAAGAAAGATACTCACCCACTTTAGGCAAATTCTGGACGGAGACAACTTTCTCCCCTATTTTCGGGTCCTCAATGAAACGAGAAAGAGGCAACACGGTTGTCTCTCAGAGAGGTTTTTCAATCCATGATCACATCCCCAAAATCTTCGACCTTCCAGGTTTTCCTTGCACTTGTCGCGGTTTGGCTCTGCACTGGGTCCACTTGGGCTCAGAACGCCGTTTACAAAGCCAGCGACAACAGCTTCAGCCTCAAGGCGCCGTCCGCGTTTCAAGCCATAACCCCGGCGCCCGCGAACTCGCTGATGGCCGTGGAGGTCCCCGGACACGGAGTCTCAATTCTGGCCGAGTGCAACGATGCCATCGAACTCGAGACCTCAAAATTCACCAGCGAAATGAAAAAAAAGTTGTCTGACGGCGGGGCCACGATCCTAGGATCGGCCGAGGCCAACCTTCAGGGGAAACCGGCCATCAGCTTTCTAGTAGGCGGAGTCAAAGCGGGCAAGGAGTCACTTTTCGTTTTCAATCTGCGAGCCGACCACACTTATCTCTTCGTGCTGAACTATCCCGAGGGATCTCGACAAGACGCCGCGGAATTATGGCGCGACATCGCGCCGACGATAAGCTTCAAGCCTCCGTCCAAATGAAATCGCCCAGCATGAAAGAAGTGAATCAAGAGCATACCGGACTTCTCCGAATGGGGCTTGAGGTGGACTCAAGTGTGACATTCTGGAGTCGGGCCGAACCTGGAGAAAGCGCCAGCGCGCGTCGCTCTCGCGCGATCGCTGAAGGATGGTTCTCGGGCCTATCCGAGGTCCGCCAAAAATATCTTTTGAGCGAGTTGGGTAAACGATTCCCCGACGGGGTCCTCCCGGCTCTGAAGGCCTGGAAACCTGAACAGGAATCCCAATCTTCTCTTGTTTGCCACTGGCATCTCCAGTGGAGCGATCCTCTCTACAGAGTGTTCTGTACAGACTTTTGGGTCTCGCGCTGGGCCAGTCCCGAAGCGACCATCGATAACAAGGCGGTCCAAGGATGGCTGGAAAAACGTGGGAGCCATACCGACTGGTCGCCGTCCACTTTGCGACGTTTGGCGAGCGGACTCCTAAGCGCGGTCACCGACGCCGGGCTCTGCCAGGGAAGCGGTAAAAACCGAAGAGAACTTCGTGTCCTCCAAGCCACTCCCAAAAGCTTGGCCTACCTTATGGCGTTTCTGAGCCAGCAGGCCGACACGGGAGTGTCTGAGGACGCCTACCTGTGCGGGATCTCAGTCACTGAACGCTCAGGTTTTCAAGAAGCTCTCTCCCAAAGTGTTCCAAAGAATCCTCTAGGACTTTTCGCGGCGTCTTTCGCCGACTGAAAACAGGGAGAAAGGAAACTTTTAGACTTCCGATTTCGACCGAGCCAAGGTCTGCATGGTCGGCCCTTTGCCGAACAGGCGTCCCGAACCGGCGGCGGAGCCAAGTTTCGCCCCGCTGTAGGCACCAACCAAGGCGCCTGTCCAACCGCCCACGGTTCCCAGCAGTACCCCTCCGCTGGGTCCGGCCACCATATTTCCGACCAACTCGCCGAGAGCCCGGCCGCCGTAAGTCCCCAGTCCGGTTCCGACAGATCCGCCTACCAGGGCCCCACCAACCAGGCCTCCTAAGAACTTCTTGTCTCCGCCAGTCAAGGCCAGAGGGTGTTGAGTCTTTTTGTCATTTTGAAGAGCTCTGGCCACACCATAGGCGCCGAGACCCAAGGCGCCACCGGCCAGTTGGCCCCAAACGCCGCCGACAGCGGCACCCGTCCGACCGGCCAGCGCCGCTCCGATGGCTGCACCAGCCAAGGATCCTCCTACCGCGCCGCCCACCGTGGCGATGGTCCCGCGAAGCATGTAAGAACGATCCGGCCGAGAATTTTTCCAACCCTGCGCCGAAAAGCCCTGACTGTCATTAAAGTTGAGTCCGTTGGCCGACAGTTCGCCTTGAACCGCCGCTATGGTCATTCCGACTGGTCCGGCCGAAGTGGCCAGAACGCGGTTGGCCCAAGCATTCGCCGTCTTCATCGCCTGAGGATTGTCCTCGGACGCCAACCCCTTGAGGGCCGCTCCGGCCAAACTCGAAGCCAGTGCCAGCGGAGCCGCGCCGGGCAAAGAGAGAAAGAGTCCCGATGCGAGATTCAACTTGCCTTTGAGCTTCTGGGAGTCGTTGTCGGTCTCAAAGCCTTCTATGAGGTCGCCGGCGCCGCGGTACATCTGTACGGGACCGACCAAGGAGGCGGCCAACTCCAAGCCATCTCTAAGGTAGGGAACTTTGCCCAGAGTCTCCCCAACGGCTTTGCCGGCCTCTCGCACCCTGGGGGTATCGGCGGCGTGCTCCAGAGGGCCTTGACGCGACGCCCTAGCAATGGCCTCGGCCTTTTCTGGGAAAGCCGCGGTGACCGCCGCCGGGTCCTGGTGATAGGCCTCATAGGTATCGGCAAAATCTTCGTAACGGTTGGCACCCGCGTATTCACTGATGAAGGGCCCTTTGCCGAAGCCGGCCCTCCAGTTGTTCGAACCGAGCAATCCAAATCCACCGCTGTAGTCCACCGCGTGTCCGTTCTCGTGGAAGACCAGGTCTCTTGCCGCCTCCGCTCGGTCGAGGCGAGCAGAGTCGAGCAAAATTCGGCCGTAGGACGCGCCAGGTTGGGACATTCCGGAGATTCCTGTGCCGACCAAGTTGGGAACGACCGTCATGGTCGCACTGGCCGTGGCATTACTGAGAGGGAGCTGGTCGAGCGCGGCATAGATATTCGCGCGCTGGAGTTCGGTCGCTCCGTAGATCGAAGGGTAGATGAATTTTGGAAGCGCGTTCAGACCTGAAACCACGTCGAGGGATATGTCGACGGCTTTTCCGACGCTCGTTGGCTGGCTGAATTCCTTGCTCGCTCCTTCGTCGGAGTTGCGCAACCAGATGTAGCCTAGCAACCCGCCGAGGGCTCCCGCGGCGACCGTTCCACCAATGGCTAGACCACCAACTAAAGCGGCGTTGTCGCTGGCCATTTTGATGGCCAGCGGTGTCAAAGTTAATGAGCCTACCGCGCTCCCCACGTTGCGAAAAGCCGCGGCACCAGAAAGATAACGAACGTGCTGTAAAGATTCTTGGGTGACAGTTCGGACAAAGTGACCGATCCTTTGACCGGCATCTCCGGAGAGAACTCCGGCGAACTCTTCGGTCGCGTTCTCCTCGGGACTCAGCGCGACTTGGTCTGAGACCTGGGAGTCAGCCTCGACAGCGGACGACACCGCATCGACAGGGGCCGCCGAAGGCGCGCTGCGCACGAGGCTATTCTGTTGGGCGACTCCAGTCTTGATCTGCATAGGCTTATTCTAAGGGAGCGCTCAGAAAAAACCGTGAAATTCATGTTACAGGTCGTGCAACAGCAGAAAACAACGGAGCAGCGCCATTCAGCGGCGGCGCCGGCTTTGATCGTAGGCTCGTTCGTTCGGGTCTCGCTCCGGTAGGGGCAGCGGACCGTCCTCGCCACAGTGCATCACGATTTTGTATCGCTCCAGCTCGAAACCTAGCCGTAAAGCCTGCAGATAGGTGCGTCGGTTGTGCGCACTCACTTCTCCGGCCATGTAGAGAAGTCCAGCGGCGGCGGTCCGCTTGGCGGCCTCCCGAACCAGACACCGTACCGCGGGAGTGCCCCAATGACGAGGGTGGACGGCCAGATCGAAAATATTGCTTTGCCGGTCTCCTGTGGCGGCATCCACCTGATCGGTCTGCAAAATGAGATATCCCATAGGGCTCGAGGTCTGTTCACTGAAGGCGACCAGGACAAGAACATCTTCGGTCGGCTCCAGATCTTTAACACTTTCGCGCACACGGGCCTGAACCGCCTGATTTGGCACCTTGCGACCGTAAGGTATGCCGTGGAGAATGGAGTCGACCGCCAAACGCCGGACAAAACGCAGGTCCGATGGGGTCGCGTCCCTGACGCCTATGGTCGATTGAGGGGCAGTGGGCACATCGCGCTCCTAAAGAAACTGTTCGATCCGCTTAGAGAACCTGCTCGTAGGGTCATCCGAATCGGTTTCTGCTCAGTAGTGATTCGATGGCGAAATATCCGGTCACGTCGCTCTCCTCCAACTGACGCCGAGTGGCCCGCGCCAAAGCGGCCTGACCCAACTCCTCGTAAAGTCGAGAGGCGTCGAGTAGCATGGCAAGAGACGAAATGCGTCCCCTAGATATCCGCAAGGCCTTACGTAGAGATCGGGCGGCGGCGGCCCGCTCGCCTGTTGCCCTTAAGTTAAGAGCCATCATGTGGTGCAACTCAGCGCGCCTCGGTTCGACCCGAAGGGCCTTCTTCAAAATGGAGAGCGCCTTCTTCGGCCGGTTCAACTTGGAAAGAGCCTCCGCCTGCATCCTCCATAGTCGCGCTTTCTCGATGGGCGTGATACCGGGCTTGTCCAGTAGGATCGCCAACTGGTCTTGGTTCACCTCCGGGTCAGTTCCACCGGCGGCCAGAAAGGCGGACAGGAAGTACCTCGTCGTGTCGGGCTCATCGCTGACAGTCAAGATCTTCAGCCCTTCTTGGTACTGCTTCTTCTGAAGACAGCGCGACGCCAGGTTGATGGCTTTTTGCTGATACTCCGAATCCATGACCTCGGCCTCGGCGGGACGGTCCATGTGACACAGCACCGCCGGCTTCATAAAATCAGGAACCGAAGCCAAAAGAGCCGACCAGTCAGACTCGTCCGGGGATTCCTGCGCCTGGATCAAGGCCTCCACGTGAGGCCGATACGATTCGTCGCCCTTTGAGAACAGGTCGAGACAGACTTGCCCGAGATAGCGCTGGGAGACCGGCGTATAGCCCCCCTCGCAAGACATCGCCACGGAAAGCGCGACGGGTTCGATAGGTCCAAGCGCTTCCTTGAGTTGGTAGGGGGTCTGCCAAACCTTGTCATCTTTGAGTCGGACAAAGTAATCGACATCAATGTCGAGTGCTAGGTTCTCTTTTTCGGGCCCCGTCAGTTCGGGAAAGCTTTGCGAAGTGCAGACCACCAATCGACAGCCCAACAAGGTTCCCTCAACACGACCGTCCTCAAAACGAAAGCTGCTGTACTCCTCAAAGGTCAGATCGACCCAGTTCTGAAGTTCTTGACGACTACCGTCCAAAAGAGAGGTTCCCTTGATGACCTCTCGAGGGAGCAGCCAGATTAGGGTCGTCACTGTCCCGTCGAGCAAGGCAGGAAAGAGATAGTTCCCGCAATGGAACCCACCCCAAGGTAAGTCCGAGTCGCCTCGAAACTCATCGAGTTCCGCGCGGGTCCTGGCCCTCCCGATCTTTTCCAGGATCTCAGGATTGAACCCGTCTTCCATCACGTCGAGATGAGCATCGACGTGCACACAGGTCAGGCCGCTCAACCCTGCCTCACGCCACAAAGGAAAAGCTTCGTAATGATCGTCGAACAGCGCGGATACCATGGCCAATTTTTCCCGTCTGCAAAGAAATTTCCTCGTGAAACGAACAATCGCGTCTCTGATAAGCCTTCGACGGCAGAGGCGTAGGGCTTTGTCCCCGCACCTCAAAGAGACTCCGAGATGCTTTACCAGACCACCCGACACTTATGGCTCCAGCACAGTGAAGACACGACTGCTGTGTCTAATGTCTGTACCGGACGCCGGACGTTTTTAACCTCCGACGAACTCGAGCGACTCGAGCACTTCACAACGCCCCATCCCTGCGACGAGGATCCCTTGAGCCAACGTCTGATCGATGCGGATCTGATTGTCTCCGTGGACGATCCCCTGGCGCCGAATCCCCGAAGCCACGCGCTCCTCTTCGCCTTAGACAAGTTCTTGGCCGAAGAACGTCGGCAAAGTCGAAGCCGTCTTCTCAAAGAGTTACCCGATGTCAATAAGCGCTTGGACCTCTGTCGCGACATCGTGGTGCCGAGATTGAAGAAGATCTCGGTGCGACCGTCGGTTCTGAGCCGTCGGCACGTGAGTGAGGATTTTGAAGCGACCATGGACCACGTGCGCACCTTTTTAGCTTCCGACGCCTCGGATCAAGGCGCCTACTCGTTCTCTCCCGGCTTTCTTACCAGTACCGCCGGACGCCCTTTACCGCGAGTGGACTACGAGCAACAGCCCTGTCTCCCTCACACCACTCAGGAGCGGATCCTACAGGCCGCTCCTCGCCTGGGGCCCGAAAGTCGTGGGCTGATTCTGGGGGATGACGATCTTCTGAGCCTGTATTGGAGCCAGAGCCTCACCGCCGAAGCCGACGTCTTCGAACTCGATACCGATCTCATCGCCTTTTTGGAGCCCAATCTGAAAAGCCACGTGCGGCTGCATCAAAGAGATCTCACAAGCGGTCTTCCCGAGGAGTTTCACGGTCTTTACGATGCCATCTTCACGGACCCGATGTACGAGGCCACCGGTATGGATCTCTTTTTGAAGTGTTGCGCCCAAGGACTTTCCGACAACGACAACGCTAGAGTGTACTTCTCAACCCGACCCGATCTCATCCAACGGGGCGACCAACTCCATGAGCGACTCCAGGCCGCTGGATTAGCGCTGGTCGAACAGAAACAGAATTTTAACCGCTATCCCTTCGCGGACTTCGTCCGTCGTATCATCTTTCGGGACTACCTTGCTTGGCAAGCCCCTATGCAGTTGATCGACGGACTGCTGAACGCGCCCTATCTCTATGCCGACCTCTTCGAGTTACGAAAAAGCCGATAACCGAAACGAGTTCCGTCCCTGGACGGCGTGAAGCCGAAAAGTTCCTTTAAAGAAGGTCAGACCAGACCCGAGTCCGTCTCCGGCGTCAGGTCTTCCGTCTCGCTAGGGGCCTCGGCTGCGATCGGCGCAGGCTGACCCGATGCCAAGGCGGTGGCTCGCTCCTCAGCCTCGATATCGGCCACGGCGCGATCCGCGATCTCTGCGATCTTCTGCACCTGGTAGAGCTTTTGCGAGCCGATCCAGATCCGCTGAATACCAAGTTCCACAGTAGGACGATGTCGAGTTTCGATGTAACTCTCGAGATATTCTAGACCCTCGCTCCAATCGTCGATTCCTTCCATCAAGATATGGCGAGAGTCGAGATAGAGCTTGCGATTCTGTTCGTACGCTTCGACTTCTTCCTCGCTCATTTTCTCGACCTGCATGGGAGTCAACTCCTTGTCACCTGTGGCTTCAACAGCCTTGTCGGTGGTTTCCACAGTGGCGCGGGACCAAGCGATGACCTTTCTAAATTCCGCTTCAGAAAGTTTGTCCTCGTAGAAAGCGTAAACGGCCTGAAAGAGTCGTAGGGTATTCTCGGTGACCACTCCGTCTTCTTCGTCGGCGCCCCCTAACCCACTGCGCTCTTCCAATTCGAACGTCGAGCGAGAGTACATATTGGGGTCCACCATCTGAGGCAACTTCTGACCGCACTTTTCACACGATCGGTTGATCGGGCGATTCGGGTGCCCGCATCCGACACAGACCAGCTTGCCTTCTCGCTGAGCCGCTTCCATATAGATCTCGCTGCTGTCCTTAAGCCGCTCCACCACTTCTTCAAGATCTTCAAGGAGGGGCTCTACATTCTCGGCGGTGAAGCTTTCTAAAGCGTCCACCAAGTCGGCAATCACTTCATCGTGGAGATCGATGATCTCTCGCGTTTTTGGAAGCTCTTCTAAAATCACAACGGACTCAGTCTCGCCCTCCACGGCCGTATCGAACTGCTCTTCGATCTGCTCTACGTAGTTACGGTACCAGGTCAGGGTCTCTTCCATGACGGACAACTCGTAGATTCCGTTGAGCACTCCGCGGGCGGTGTTGATGACGACGTTCGCGGCCGGCATGTCGGTCGGAGCTAAGGCTGTGTTCTCCGCGAAAATCTGTTCATCCGCGGAGGTGATCGCCTCCAAAGCCAGTTTCAAGTCGTGAACGGCCGGGTCGATCTCCTCAATGGTCTGCACCGGTTCTAATTTGGCGAGAGCCGCCAGAAGCGATTCGAAGGCCGCTGTCTTGGCTTGGTACCCTGCTTTTTCAGCATATTTACTCGCCGCGATGTCGGCGATAGCTCGTTCGTGATACGAGACGGCTTGGTCGATCAAGGTTTCGAGCGCTTCCACGTTGCCCGTGCCCTCCACGATGGCTCGCAGGGTGTTGCGGGCACCGTTCATCAGAGGATAAGGAGAGGGACCAAAGACCAGAAATGCGTTGGAGTATTCCACCATGGCGTCCAGCATGGGCGCCGTGACTTCTTGGAACTGTTCACAACCTACTTGTAAGACGCCGGCGTCACCGTTGTCGAAGTAAGTCATCATATGGCGCATGGCTAAATCGTAAGCCTCTAAGTGGGCATCGACCTTGTCCAGCAGAGGAGCCATGGGAATGGTGAAGGCTTCCCCTCGAGCCTCCGCTCGCTCTCTCACATTCTGCCGCAACATCTCAAGGTCTGAGATCCTTGCCTGCAAGATCTCCCGTAGAGCCTCAGGCTGGGCTGTGTTTTCAACAACTTGAGTAGCGAGGGCGATAACAGCGTTGGTGGCCTCTGACGGCGTGGGCTTGTTCTCCATGGAGGCCTCCTTCTGGACAGACCCCGGAGGTTCATTCTTGATTCAAAAAACACCCGGAACGAGCTATGAAAAAAGAGCGCTCTCGCGCTCTTTTTTCCCCTCTTGAGCCTAGCGACTCAAGTTCTTTGAACCGAAGACTACATCATCATCATGCTGAGAGAACTCATGCCCATCATAACCATAGGAGCAGCATTCATGAAGGTTGACATTCCGGGGGAGAATCCGCCGCCGGCGAACGCGCCGACTTGGTTCATCTGCATACCGCCGCCCAACGAGCGACCGAGGCCACTGAACATATTCATTCCCATGGACATCGGATTGAAGCGACCGAGTCCACCGAGCATTCCGCCGAGGCCGCCGCCACTGAACATACCGCCAAAGGTTCCGGCCAGTTTACCGGCGACGCCTCCGAACATACTTCCGAGACTACCCAGACCGACTTTGCTGGCTAGTCCTCCAAAGATGCCGCCTAGACCACCCATACCGCCGAGCATTCCGGCGAGACCCAGTCCAGGAATCATCATTCCAGCAATGGGAAGCGCGAACTTCGCTAAACCGCCAACAAGCTTCAAGCCGCTTTTCAGGAGTGACCCGCCAATACGGACGGCCCCTCTGACCAAACGGCCTACGCCTCTTGCTATTCCACCTATCGCACGTCCTACTGCACCCATTGTAAAGCCTCCAAAATAATTGTTCTGTACTGTTTTCCCACGAAAGTGAGTTTGGTCTACCCCATGAACGAAATTCGTTCACGGTCGAGTGGTTTTTTTCGCCGCCGCCTCACGCACTTGGACTAAGCCCTCGTCGTACCTGGGGGCGACCACATCCCAGTGGAAGCGGTAGGCCACTTCTTGAAGTTCTTCGCAGACGTCCAAAGACCCTCGCGGTCTCTTCAGCAGGGCGAGTGCTCGTCGAACAAGGTCCTTGTCACCGTCATAGTAGCAACTCGGAAAACGGTCCCAAGGAATCAACTCTGGATAGGCGAGTGCCTTGGGAAGCAATGGGTGCACGCCGTGGGCCGCGGCCTCTAAAATCGAGATGCCGAAGAATTCGTGACGAGCGGTGGAAAGGGTCAAAGAAGAACGATGTAGCCAATCCAGATACTGCGGTTTGGGGCACCAGCCTGCGTGCAGCAGGCGGGAGCCCAGAGCCTCCTTAAATGCCTTGAGTACAGGAGGCTCCCGTTTCGGGATCGGGCCCAAGAGCACCACCCGAAAATCCACTAGAGGCAAAAGAGCCTGGACCGCGTCCACAAAAGCTTCGGGATTCTTGTCCCAGTCCCAACGCTGATTCCAAACAACGATGGGAGGTTCTATATTTTCCTCTCCAATCTGTAGGACCGGACGCTCGGCGGGCAGATCGAGCCCGACCGGCATCACTTTGGACTTAGCCAGCAGGCTTTCGATGTGGCCCAGGGCACTGGGTTGCGGAAGTTCCTCCAAGAAGGCAGGAAGAGCCTCAAACCAAGCCCGTCGATTGTGGTCCGAATTGAACCACACTTCATCCGCGCAGATCATTGAGGTGAACTGGAGCCAAGGGAGTTGACGGTCTCGCTTGCCCTCCTTGCGGATAGGGTATGTCAACTGATTCTCGTGCATATACAAGACCAGCGGCTTCTCGGCCAAAGGGGTGCGCCGCAACCGACCCATGAGCCCCGCGACATCGGTCATACTGGTTGCCAAGATCACATCACAATTCGACGAGTCTGGAACAACGAGGTCCGCCAATCCCACAGCACCTCCACGAAGCCGCCAGGACCACGACCGGTCCGGCAGGGTCAATAGCTCGAACTGGTGCCGTGAATTCCGTTGATAGCCTTCGGCCCAGGCCGCGTGACTGCTGCGCCCATGATAAGGACTGACGAGAAGTACTTTCATGAAACCACGTTCGAGAACGCGCGCGGGTGCCCTTGAGCAGGATCGAACTTCTCCAGGCCGGCGCTCGCCCGGACCAGGAAACTAGTTGAGATGACTGCAGAAGGACGATTTAAGGAAGATTTGAATCATTGGACATGAAACTACTATTGTCGAGAATGCAAAAGAAGAGTCGTCTCTTGACCTGGGTCATGATCCTTACTTTGTTGACCGGACCAAGCGTTTGTGAACTCCCCGAAGGCTGGGTTCCCGTTTGGATTGATGACACCGCCGTTATCTCCGACGAAGCGCTCGAAGGGGCCCTCGGTAATCTCGGCGAGAACCTTCCCAAAACGGAGGATATCGTCTTTCTAGTGCACGGCTTTGCCGTGCCAAGAGAGGCCAGCACCTCGAGCTACAACCAAGTTGCCAAGCGGATCCACGCGGCCTTTGCAGAGCAAGGAAGGAAAGCCTCCATCGTTGGTGTTCAATGGGATTCCGATCTCCCAAACGTTTTTTTCTTGAAAATCCCCGGTCTCTACATTTCCAAGAAGCTCTATTCTCGGCGCGTGGGTCGTCAGGGTATGAGGCAACTCCTCGCCGGAGTCTCCAAAAAATACCCAGAGTCTTCGCTCAATATTTTTGCTCACAGTATGGGCTGCGAACTGGTCGGGGCGGCGATAGCACCCGAGACCGACTTCCCCGAAGACGACCCCAACGCACCTCCCACAGTTCACGACCCAACCAAGAAGTTTGAGTTGAATCTGGTCGTCTTCGCGGGATCGGATCTCGATTATGACATTGGTGTCACGGGGCTGAAGACAGTTACCGATGAAAGTTCTACCATTGCTCTATGGTGGATGACACTCGCGGACACCGTGTTCGACCCGGGCGACAAGGTGCTTAACCTGCGGCCGCTCATTCGTGGCAAAGCGTGGGGAGCGACGTTGCCCCAAATGTCGGAAGAGGACTACGACTACCTCTTCTCCCACCGACAACTTGTCGTCGAAGCCTCCAACATCCCAACCAACCACAAGTACCGGAACTACTACAACGAGGAACGTATCTCACACCTCGTTCCAAGTTTGATCTACACCGTCGATCCCAATCTGATCGCCAAACCCGAAAGGCTCGCCGAGATCGACCGTGTCTTAGAGGCACCAGCGGACCCTGAGGTCCTTCGCACCTTTCTTGACAGCAAAGAACTTAGTCCAGAAATTTACGCGATCTGGCGACTGGAACACCTTTTTGGGGACGGTTCCAAGCATCTTTCTGATCAGTATCTCTCAAACATTGTTCAAGATCTCAAGCGAGTTCCCCGCAAGGTCTCACGCTTACGGGGTAGCAGTGACTGCCGCCTCGTTCGAGAGGGCTACTGGCCCACGGAAACCTACATGGCCCGCTCTGGCGCGCCCTCGTCGGTAGACCAAAGAGGCCAGATCTGGCAAAGAGATTTCCAAGGGGAGGTCGTGAGGCTCGAAAAAGACTTTTTAACGATACGGACTCCATTCGGCGACGACAAAGACTTCGATTACCGAGAAGGTGAAACAGAATTTACTCCCAGCCTAGAAGGCGTCCGGGTGGGATCTCTGGTGAAGGTGCGCACAGACGGTGAGCAGTTGAGATGGGTTCATGTTCTCAGATTAGCTGAGTGGCTCGAATCGACGGATGAAGCCCAGAGGACACCTTAGTTGCGCGTCTTCTAGGCCTCGTACCGCACGGGTAGGGAACTATGACTTCTGTGTCTTGTTCTCGGCTATCAGCGCCACCATTTCCAACATCATAGAACTGATGGTCAAAGCTGTGATTTCCCCTGCGTTGTCCAATGGTGGAACAAAGCAGACGATGTCGGCTCCCATCAGATTGAGTCCCCGAAAGCCCTGAAGCAGCGCGGTCACCTCGCGTATCGTCAGTCCGTTGATCTCGGGGTCGGCGACGGCGGGGGCGTATGCGGGATCGAGAGCATCGAGATCGAAACTGAGGTAGGTGGGCCCATCCCCGATAATCTCCCGAACCTCCTTGAGAACGGAGGCAACGCCCTGGTTGGCGACATCTTCGGTGGTGAAAACTCGAGCGAAATTGCTCTTAGCGTAGTCGTCCATAGCTAAGCTCGCTTGGTGACCACGAACACCGATCTGCACCGTGCGGGCGGGATCTATCAATCCATCCTCGTTCCCGATCTGAAAACCCGCTGCGTGATTGCGAGTCCCAAATCCTGGAGGCCCGCAGTCCGTGTGGCTGTCGAAATGGATCATGCCCAGGGGTTCGTTGAATGTGGTCTCCCGGGCAGCCCGAAGGATGGGCCAAGTGATGGAATGGTCACCTCCGATACTGACCGGTGTGATTCCGGCCTGGAAGACCTTACAGAAATAGTTTTTAAAATCTTCGGCCGCCATGTCCGGGTTGAGAACACGCGGCATCGGCGCGTCACCCAGGTCACGCACACGGGCCAAATCGAAGGGGTTAATTCCGAACTCCCGGTGGGAGCGACCGTACGAGGTAGAACGGTTGCGAACCGCCCGCGGCCCGAGATACTGCATGCGTTCAATGCTGTTGCCGCCACAATAGGGGACGCCTATCAACCCGATATCCGTGTCCTTGAGATCGGGTTGGTACGGACAACGTAGAAAAGTAGCAATTCCATACCAGTGCCAGTAGTTGGATACCGCGGCCGCAGCCTCTGCTTCGCTCAGTTCGGACATTTGGAGTTTCCTTAATTGAAGTTTAAAGCAGCGCATTCTGTAATTTCATTGCGCCTTCCTGCGCTTGTCGGGGCACCAAAATCCGTTGATTGAGACCAGCCAGACTTCCAGGATTTAAAGAGGGAATCCTCAGCCTCCGGCGCGTATCGCCACCCTATGAAACCCACTCTCTCTTTGACCAAACGTCAGCACCGTCAGACCTTCTGCGCTCTTTTTC
>JBBKWP010000125.1:0-23338 GCA_037968995.1 Candidatus Xenobia bacterium | reverse complement strand
TCCCAGCCCTGCCCCAGCCCCTGCGTTGGTGGCTCGGGCAGAGGACCAGCGCGATGACCGAGGCGCTACGCCACTGGTGCAGACATCGCACCGGTTGCAGCTATGTTCATCTTGAGGCTCCTTTCACGTCTGATATGATGGCCTCCGACGGGTTCCATCCTGGACCCGCGCTCTGTACTATCTGGGCGTCTTTAGTCGCTCAGGAGATCCGTCGGCCGGAACAAAACTAGATAGAGTTAGTAAACCTGTGGAACGCGGTGCTGCGAAGTGGACATGGAGGTCCACTATCGGTGGTCTCGTAGACGAAAGCATGTCGATAGAGGTCACCTTACTACTTGCCTCGCTGTTGCTTCTCGGCAGTGTCTTGGCAAGCAAAATTTCATCGCGATTGGGCATTCCTGTCCTCTTGGTTTTTCTCGTGATCGGCATGGTCGCGGGTGTGGACGGTCCGGGAGGGATCGTCTTTGACGACGCAGTTCTCACTCAGAATCTTGCCATCATCGCGCTGACTGTGATCCTGTTCTCGGGAGGTCTCGACACGGATTGGAGTCGGGTTCGACCTGTCGTGAGAGAAGCCTCAATGTTGGCGACTTTGGGGGTGGGGTTGACTTCGGGCTTGGTGGCGGTTTTCGCTCGATATTTTCTGGGATACGAATGGATGGAAGGGTTACTGCTGGGCTCCATTGTGGGTTCTACCGACGCCGCGGCCGTTTTTTCCGTGCTCAAGTCCCGAGGGATTTCTCTTAAAGGGGGATCCGACCGGATTCTAGAGTTAGAGTCGGGCAGTAACGACCCCATGGCGGTGTTTCTCACTGTGGGAATGACGGCGGTTCTCGCTGTTCCGGGGAGTATCTCCGTGGTGGGCTTTCTAGGACTCTTTCTTCAACAGATGCTGTTGGGCGGGCTTTTTGGGCTGGGGCTGGGTTGGCTTGGGTCCGGGCTGGTCAATCGCCTCAGGCTGGAATATGACGGCCTCTACCCGCCCTTTCTATTGTCTTGGGCCATGATCGCATACGCGGTGCCGGCTCTTGTGGGCGGAAGCGGCTTTCTCTCGGTCTACTTAGCAGGTATCGTTATCGCGAATCGACCCTTGGTTCATCGCAAAAGCCTAACCGGTTTTTTCGATGGCTTGGCCTGGCTTATGCAGATCTCGATGTTTTTGGTTCTTGGATTGTTGGTCTTCCCTAGTCGACTCCCGCCGTTGTTCGGTTCGGCGTTGGCGCTCTCGGCGTTTTTGATACTGGTAGCTCGGCCGATCGCTGTATTTTTCTCTTTGCTGGGTACGGGCAGATCGGTACGTCAGAAAGGCTTCATCGCGTGGGTTGGTTTGCGCGGGGCTGTTCCCATCATCCTTGCGACTTACCCTGTCGTTGCGGGTCTTGAGGTTGCCGACGAGATGTTCCATCTAGTATTTTTCGTGGTGCTGACTTCGGTTCTGCTGCAGGGCACCACGCTCGATTCCGCCGCTCGTTGGCTAGGTCTATCCCAGCCCAATCAGGAAGGTCGGCCGGCGGTTTTGTCTTTTGATCCCTTGCTCCCGACGGAGAATCGTCTCGAAGAGATAGTTGTTCGCGTCGGTACCCCGGCCACAGTTGTTCCGCTGCTCAGTCTCGAGTTACCGAAAGGAGTACTGATCATTTTGATCACGCGTGCAGACGGCTACATCATTCCGACCGGGACGACTCGGCTTGAGCCGGGAGATCGCGCCTTGGTCTTGGTTGAACCTGCCCAATCGGTCGAGATGCGGCGGTTACTGTGCGGCAAGGTGGAGTAGGCGAACTCCCCCCCCTTTTGAGACAGCCTTCGGATTGGTGCTTCTTTGAAAGAAAGTGGGCGAGTCTTGGAGACCTAAGCCGTCGTTGCGTCAGCGTGGAAGCTTGGAGTAGTTTTAGGTGCCCACGAACTGCCGCAACTGTTCCAGCGACTGAAACCCTACGGTGCGGGCCGTTTCCTTACCGTTGCGAAACAGTATGAGGGTGGGAATACCGCGGATGCCAAACTGTCCCACCGTCGCACTCTGCTCTTCGACATTGAGTTTGGCCACTTTGATTCGACCGGCGTATTCGCGCGCCAGTTTTTGCAAAACTGGAGCGAGTTGACGGCAAGGGGGACACGACGGACCCCACAGGTCCAGGAGCACCGGAGTCTTGGAATCGAGCACCGAACTTTTGAAATCGGCATCGGTGACGGTCACCGGATATCCAGGGGCTTGCGGTTCCAGGACCGTTTTGCACTTACCACAGAGCGGCGAACGGGTCGCGCTCTTCTCTGGCGAGACGTTGTTCACGGCATCACATTTCGGACAGACAACTTTCATAGTTCTATCCTAAACCGACCCTGTGCAAGATAACGTTGGTGAACTGTTTGAAAGGTGTTGGCGGGCTGCTTGGGGGAGGAGCGGGACGTCCCTTCACTTTTCAGGGCCGGTCTTAGAGGGCATCACAGCTGAGATGGCCTTTCCTAATAGCCCAAACACTGGGGAGGAGACAACTCCCAAGACTACGCCAATGACCATCGTTACGATGAAGCCCACGAGGGCGGGGAGGGGTTCTACCCAATGGTGGATCGCTGCCACTCCGTGGACCAGCAATCCGCCTCCAACCGAAAACATGGCCAGCGTCCCGATGACGGACAGCGCTTTCATAAACTTGGGCATCGCCATCACCAGAAAACGTCCCAACTTTTGCGCCGTCGGACTTTCCCGGCTTTGGAGATGGAGCCCCAGATCGTCGGCTTTGACGATTCCGGCAACTAGGCCGTAAACCCCGACGGTCATCACCACACCGACCACGGTCAAAGTGACCGCTTTGGTAAGCAACGGAGCGGTGGCGATGGCGCCAAGGGCCACCATGATCACTTCTGCCGAGAGGATGGTGTCCGTACCGATAGCCCCCAGGATTTTCTGTCTCTCGAGTTTGACCAACGCTTCTGGGCTGGCGTCAGTGAGAGCCTCAAGTCTCTTTTGGTGTTCTTCTTCGTCGCTCTCGTCCTTCTTGTGAGAGACCTTATGCCAAGCCTCATAACAGAGGAAAGCGCCTCCGGCCAAAAGCAGCGGATCGACGACACTTTGGGGAAGCGCCAAGGCCAGCGGGATCAAGACGGCTTTGTTGGCCAACGAACCCAGAGCAATTTTCCCCACGATAGGAAGCTCTCGACTAGGCTCTAAGCCAACCACAACATTGGCGTTGACGGCCAGATCGTCGCCCACGATAGCCGCCGTCTTCTTTGCCGCCACCTTCGACATAACAGCAACGTCATCAAGGATCACACTGATATCATCGAGTACCGCAAGCAGTCCACTAGTAGCCATGGCTCGAAACTTTTTTAAATCACCAATGGCTCCTGCCGCGCTCAGTGGAATCGGCTGAGAAGTTCGCAAGCCGTGCTGGTGAACGACACTCATAGAGATATCTAGCTCGCTTCCCTTGCTTGGGTTGCATGGGTTCAGGCTTCAAAGGTTACAGCACGACTTCAAAGAACTCTAGAGGATGCGCCGTTTGCTGATTTGGCTGTTCTTGATATGTCCCGTAATAGCGATGCCGGTGGAGCAAGTCCCCAACCCGTTGGTTGCTCACAACAGCTGGTTTTCCGATACCGCCGGCGTGTTGAATGCGAATTCGATGAAGGTTTTAAACCGGGAGATCGACGCTATGGAGTTCGGGAACGGTACCCAGTTGACCGTTGTGACTGTGGCGAACACCGCAGGGGACGACCCCAAAGCCTACGCTACTCGGCTTTTCAACCACTGGGGTGTGGGTGAAGACGGGGTGAACAACGGAGTGCTGATCCTTTTGGTCACCGAAGCAAGGCGTATCGAGATCGAGGTGGGCGACGGCGCAAACCGGTTTCTCACCGATGCGGAATGCAGTGATATTTTGCAGTCTCGAGTTGTGCCCAGGTTCAAGGAAGGGGATTATAATGGGGGGGTGGTTCAAGCAGTCCGGGGCGTCATTTCCGACCTGCGTGGTGTGGACTATCAAGCAAGCGCGCCCATTGAAGCGTCCACCGACCGTTTTCCAGTGGCGGATCCGGTCGTCGCGACTTCCGATGATAACGACGCTATGTATGATAGTTCGAACCTGCCCGCCTGGGCAACGGGCGGCCTGGGCTTGAGTCTGCTGATGGGGGTGCTCGGACTGCGTCGTCATTTGCGCAACAGACCCCGGGCCTGCCCAGGCTGTCGGATAGCAATGTCTCGACTCGATGAGCAGGCCGACGATGCTCATCTCGACGACGGTCAACGGAGAGAAGAAAGTCTGGGCAGCGTGGACTATGACGTCTGGGTTTGTCGCCAGTGTGACGAGAAGAATATCATCAGCTACGCCAAATGGTTCAGCGCCTTTTCTGCCTGCAGGTCATGCGGCTATAAGGCGTTGGAAACCACGAGCACCACCCTGCGATCGGCCACGACCTCAAGTGAGGGGGAAGGGCGCCGAGATGAGAACTGTCGACATTGCAAATACAAGCGCACATCCACCTATAGTATCGCACGAATACAAGAGTCTACTTCAAGCTCATCGAGTTCAAGTAGCAGCAGTTCGAGCAGCAGCGGATTCGGAGGGGGTAGCTCTTCAGGGGGCGGATCCGGCGCGAGTTGGTAGAGCTACTTGGAGCTTTTGGTAGGTGCCGTGGGTATCTGACGAACTGACCAGCACGGAGGCACTCACTCAGAGGACGGAGGGGGCGTAGGGTTCTCGATCTGAGCCAGGGTCGGCACGATCAGTATGAAGCGACTGCCCTGTCCGGGGCTGCTTTCGATCTCTACCTTGCCGCCGAGCGCCTCGATTCGCTCGCGCAGGCTGAACAATCCAAAGCCCCCTCCGAATCCTTCCTTGGCACGTATATCCGCCGGGCTAAAACCAGCGCCACAGTCCTTTACCAGCATACGTACAGAGCCCTCTCGGGTCAGGCCGACAGCCACTTTGGCCCGCTTGATGTTAGCATGTTTACGGACATTGACGAGCAATTCGTTGGCGGCCCGAAAAAGTGTGATCCGTAGCTCCGTCTCCTGGACATCGAAGTTCACTGCTGCTTCGACATCCACCTCAATGCCTTTCTGCGCGTGTTGCAGCCCGAGCCAGCGCAGAGCTTCACCGAGGCCGAGGGTATGCAGGGCCGGGGGATAAAGGTCGTGCATCACGGATTTTCCTACGTTGATGGCGTCTTCGACCATGCCTTGGGCATCGTCGAGGACCTGGCTAGGGGCCTCAGGACCGAGATGCTTTCGCAAACTTTCCAGACGAATAACAGTGGCCGCCAAAGATTGCAGAAGGCCTTCGTGCATGATGTCCGCCATTCGCAGACGCTCGCGCTCCTCGGCATAGGTGAGTTCGGTCGCCAAGGCGCGAAGCTGTTGTGTGCGGGCATTAACCCGTCGTTCCAGCTTTTCGTTGCTCAGGCTCAAGCGTTCGTTAGCCTGACGCAGTTCGGTTTGAGAGATCGCGAGTCTTTCCTCGGCCCGCATTCGTTCCACGGCCAGATAGACGATATGCACAGCTCGCTCTATGGTCAACAAGTCTCTAGCGTGTGGTTGACGCGGCTCTCGATAGTAGAGCGCGAAGGTGGCCATGACTTTACCCTCTGTATCGGTGACTGGAGTCGACCAGCAGGCTCGCAAACCGTGTTCCAAAGCGTAAGCACGGTAATCATCCCAGAGGGGATCCGTGGCGATGTCGCAGACGATGATTTGGCCTCGGGTGAACACGGCCGTGCCACATGATCCTGTTTGCGGCCCAACAGGCACCCCGTCGATGACACGGTTATAGGCGTCCGGTAGGCTGGGGGCAGCGCCGTGATGCAGATGTTGCTCGTTCTCATCGACCAACAAAATAGAGCAGAGAGCTCCAGGGAGTTGCCGCTCGAGCCCCAGCATCAATTCATCCAGGACGTCGACAGGCGAAGTGGTGCCCCCAATGGTTTCGAGCGCATCTTTCTCCCAAGCCAGCAACCGCTGTGCCTCTCTTCGCTCACCGATCTCGCTAAATAGAGCCAACGCTCCGACGTACCTGCCCTCATCGTCGAGAAGCGGATTGGTGGTAACGCTGACCCACAGTTCCTCGCCGTGTTTTGCGATGAACTTGAAATCATATTGCTCGGAGACCCCATGCTGGCGACGCTCTAGATAATAGGCAAAAAGTCTCCGGCCCTCATCGTCCATGAAATCGGTCATGGTACAACCCAACACCTCTTCGACGGAGCAGCCTAACATCCGAGCCATTTTGGGATTGACGAAGTCAACAAGGGCGTGAACGTCTATAGTGATGATGCCTTCTTCGGCAGCCTCTACGATACGGCGGTAGCGCTCGTTGTCGTGGGTCTCTTTACCACCGCTCGCTGTAGGTGGGTTCATCTGTCCCCTATAATCGAGGGTGATGTGTTGTAGGTGCGAACATGGCAGGCCACAGGCATATGGGAAGACTTTACCTAGGCTTGGCGTCAGTCCTGTACTCGAGCTTAGAGAATCGACCTGATATCGGAATCAGTTTCTCTGCGAGACATGCCGCCTAGGGGCTCATGTCTTCAAAAAGGTCTTTGATACGGACTCCCTGGGCGGGAGCGGGTTGTGGGACGTCTCGCGCTGGAAGCCGAGGCCTCAGGGGGCAACAGTCTCCAACACGTCCTGAACAGCCGGTGACAAGGGGTTGTTGGCTGCTGGGATTACCGGCGGAGTTCTCTCCACGGTCTTGGCCAAAATGTAGTAACTGGTAAGAAAGTCTGCCAGTTCCGCTGGATCTTCCGTCAGCGACAGGAGTCGGCTTTTGAGATAGGTCGCCAGGCCGGGATCCTGCACCTGAAGTTCATCCAAACTTGCCCGTGTTTGGTCGGTCTGGTCCAAGAGTTCGCGAAGCCGGGCTATTCGTTTCTCCCCGCCCGGATGACTTTTCAGCCAAGCGGCGCCTCCACCGCCTCGTTGCTCCATGACTTTTGCGAGTTTGTCCTGAACCAGCAGATAGTCTTCCGGTCGGTATCCCGCCGCATAGGCGGCCGTCATGCCGTCACGGTCGGCTTCGAGTTCGTACCCTCGAGAGTATCCGCGGACCATAATGGTCGAGACCACGTCCGTTCCCAAGTTCGCCAGCGGAAAGCCTGTTGCGACACTCATCACGAGGCCAACCAGTCCCATACCTTGAGACTTTTGATACTGCTCACGCGAGTGTCGGTTCTCGGAGTGAGACAGTTCGTGGCCCAAAACAGCAGCCAACTCGTCGTCGCTCTCCAGGATCTCAAGGAGACCGGTGGTGACGTAAATAGGACCCGTGGGAGCGGCGTAAGCGTTGACCGTATCAGTGTCCAACACCAAAAAGCGATAGCCTTGGTCGAGAAAGCGGTTCTCTCCCAGCAAACGGTTGCCGATCGCCTGGACCCTAGCGGTTTCTTCACCTTCGGGCAGCAGAGGATATTGGGCCTCGATCTGGGTCGCCACGGTCTGTCCTAAGCGTTGGTCGAGACTGTCGTAGAGGGGTTGCCGCTGGAACTCTTCAGCGAAACAGTCAGGGCAGGGCTGCAGACCGTACTGCTCTGCACGAGCGGGGGATGGGACGGTTTCGTAGTGGGTTTGAGCGTCGAGGTCTGTCGCTCCGGGCCGATGATAGATACCGGAACTGGGGCCCGCGAGCACTGGGCTGCGGGCCAACTTGGCTCGTTCGAGGGCAAGCTGTAAAGCCCGGTCGCGACCCCGCTCAGGGTGCGCCCTTTCGGTCGGAACGACGAGAGCGCTTTCCCGTCCTTGGGCAAGATCGAAGAGTCGCCCCTCCAGACGCCCGTCGTCCACGGGTTTCAAGACCACCACCAGGCTGCCGGCGAAGTACTGCTTGGCCCACGAACTCGAAAGTAATCGCTCCGGATAGCTCAGCAGCAGCAGGCGGTTCGCATAGGACATGCGGCGAAACGGGGCCGTGTTGGTGAGATCCTTCCAGTCGGTCGACAGAGCGGCCGGCGTGGAAGGCTCCACGGGGAGACGATACCTTGCCTGGCGCTCCGAATCCCAATGCCCTTGCTCGTCGCAAACAAGAACATACAACGGTTCAGGAGAGGGCGCGATGCCCGGCGTCGGTTGAGCGGCCAACGGTCCGCAGGTCATGACCGCCAGCGCCGCGGCCAGAATGAGGTTTCTCAAAAGAGAACGATACTTTTGTGGACGGCCATCGCTATTTCTTCGCCGACTCGCAGGGAAAACCTCGGTCGGCCCCACTAGGTGAGGCCTTCCGTCTCTTCGCTCAGTCAGCGTCGGGCAGGTCCTCGAGTCGCCTTATCTCGGCCTTGCCGAAGAGCTTGATTTTGAGATGCTCCGTCAAGGCCCGTTTCGCCATCGCCAACTGCAGATAGCGGAGGCTGTCGCCGTGAGAGATAAGCAGGATGGTTTTTCCATCATAGCGCTGCTCGAACCGGTCCATCGCTTTTGTGAGACGGGCGGCCAAGTCGAGGGGCGTTTCCGCCCCGTGCACGCTCTGGGAAGAGTCAAGATTGTCCTGGTTCCAGACGTCGCGATAGCCGGGCCCCCCTTTCCCTTCTAGCCTCCCAAACCCACGCTCCCTCAGTCCCTTATCGAGGATCGGCTCCTCACAAGCTAGGGTTTCTTGAACGACTTGGGCGGTCTGGCGGGTACGCAGAAAATCCGAGCAGATGATGAGAGTGTGGGAGTCAAGACCCGAGGCGAGAGCGGAGTCTCTGGCTTGCTCGCGACCGAGCGACGTGAGGCCGTAAGCGACACATCCTGTGGCGGGATCGCTGATGATGATGTCGGCCAGATTCGCCTCACTTTCTCCGTGACGCATTAAATAATATCTATTCCGCATGATTAACCTCTTCCTCCATCGGGGCCTGGGAATGCAGGCGACCGCCCGGAATCATCATTCCGAAAAGCATCGTGAGTAAGGCCAAGAAGGCCAATGCGAGATGCACCGACCTGATGGACGCCACCACTGTCTTGTCGGTAATATCTTCGATCGCCACGGTCAGTCGCAGGCTGAGCGTTTGGAGTTCCTCGGCGATCGCCGAGTCAGAGGGAGAACGCGACTGGTCGAGTTCCGTCCTTAACTGGGAAGGGAGCAGAGGATTGTTTCGCAGAGTTTGCAGTGCTGCCTTGTCTCCGGCTTGCGCCTGTTGGAGGCCGTGACGCAACTCTTGGATTTCCGTTTTGACGAGGTCTTGAAGGTGAGTCTTCTCTTTAAACGTTTCTACCTTGGATTCCACGATCTCAGTTTCGATTTCGGGATCGACGAGTTGTGAGTAGTGTGCGTTGAGTGAGGCGGCCAAGACAAGTCCTAGTAAGGCCGATCCCATCGTCGAGCCCATCATTTGGAAGAACTGAACCGCACTGGTGGCGGTTGCCACCCGGTCTCTAGCCACAGAATTCTGCACGGCGATCGAGTAGAGCGACATCACCGATCCGAAGAGCGCTCCTAGGAGCGCCATCATGACCAGAAGTTGCCACAGTGGGGTGATCGCATCTAGACTCCTCGAGGCCCAATAAAAGATGACGGCACAGAGGCCGGTACTTACGATCATTATCGGTTTGAATCGTCCGCTTCTAAGGACCAACTTCCCAACCAGCACGCTACTCACGATGGCGCACGCCGTTTCCACGATCAGGACAGAACTAGATTCGGTCGCGCTCAAATTTTGCGCCTCCACAGTGAAGAGCGGAATATAGACCATCACCCCGGTTGTGAAAGATCCCAACGTCCACGAGGCCATCGAGCCCAGCACGAAGGTGGGATTCTTTATGAGGTGCGGGTCAAAGAGAGGCTCAGGGTGTCGCTTTTCCGTGGTCACAAAAGTCACGAGCCCGGCCATAAAAACTAAAACGAAGACCACGTAAACGAAGGGCGGCCAGTTGGCACCCACATTCCCCCAAGAGCAAAGTAGCATGAGCGCCGTGCACCAGACCGTCAAGGACACGGAACCCATGACATCCATTTTCGCAGGCTTGGTGGGTTGCAGTTCCGGCATTTTCGATAGCAGAAGAAGCATGGCTGGTAACCCGGGCAACAGATTAGCGAAGAACACCGCCCGCCAACCCACGTGGTCGGCCAACAGTCCGCCGGCCAAGGCCCCAAGCAACATCGCCGCACCCGAGACAACATTGAAATAGCTGAGAATGACGCCTTGTTCCCTAGGGGAGTACAGCAGCGCGGCGAGGGCGAAATTGGTCGCGAAGACTCCGCCTGCGCCTAAGCCCTGAAGAACTCTAGCAAGGATAAACAGGTGAATGTCTGGGGCGATTCCCGCCAAGGTGGTTCCCGCCAGAAAGAAGATCAGCGAGGTCAAATAGATCTTTCGGCCGGAGGTGACCTCGACTAAGCGACCCACGGTCGGAATGGCAAGGGTGAGTCCCATCAGGTAGGAACTTGAGATCCATCCGTAGAGCGTTGTGGCCTGAAGGTCTACCACGAGGTCCGGTGTGGCGATTCCTACCAGATTCTGGTCCAACGAGATAAGAAAGCATCCGGTCAGCAATCCGATCAAGGTCGGTGTGTTGGAGGACGAAGGGAGAGGTGTAGACGACATACGGCCTTAGTGTGATCCCGCCGGGTTCGGCCTATGTCCCACAAAGTCTAACTGGTGAGCGATGTAGACCAAGGATGCGTCTTCAATCTGGCGGTGGCGCAGTTCGACCCAGGCACTCAACCGGTCGGCCGGAGCTTCGGGATTTGTCTTCAACTCCTCAGAGATCGTGTGGATGATATGATGCAAGAAGTAGGATTCGTCCTGGAGATATCTTCCGTCTTGGGGGAAAACGACCCAATCCGAGGAGCCCGCTTGAAGAATCGAGGCTCCCTTCGCTTGAAGATGTGAGAAGAGATGCCGGCCCGTTCTGCTGTCGCCTGCCGGACGTTCGAATCGGACTCTGCAGTCCATGCTCTGGTGGTAGAGACCCAAGAAAAGACTGTCGTCGGGATGCTCTGGACAGAAGATAGACTCCCCGTCAAAATTGATGGAAAACCAATAAAGTCCGTCGGGAGCGCAGAGTTGGAAAAGGTCGTCAAGAATGCTATCGACATCGGTCAGGTCGAGAAAAGCGTTCGCAATGAGCAGATCGACGGAGAGGTCTGGTTTTTCCGCGAGATAGTCTCCAAGTTCACGGCAAACGAGGTCCACGTTCCAACGGGCGCCACCGGACGCCTCGATCTCAAGACGTTCCTCGTTCCCGTGACAGGTGAATCCCTCGCTTTTCGCCCAACGCCTGATACAGAAGGCGGACTCCTTCACCAGCACGGGGTCGAGATCGAGGACGATATAGTCTGCTTCGGTCAGGACGTTCCAGTCGTACATCCGTTCGATCATGGTTCCCAGGCCGGCGCCGATTTCCAAGACCTTAGGACGCCCAGATCGTAGCTTCAGCGAAGATTTAAGACGTTCGACGACATCCTTATTGAGCGCCCGGTCATCGACGGTCTTTTTGGAAGAGAGGAAACGACTCATTGAGAAGTTCTGTTCAAGGGGCATGGCTGGGGATTAGACGATGATTGCGCAATCACTTCCCCAGGTGGCCTTTAATTTTTCGAGAATCTGGATTCATGTATACTTTGGCAGTCAAACGCGACTTTGTCGCTCAACATTTTTTGGTCGGTGGCGATTGGGGTGCGGAGAACCAAAAGCACTCACACCACTATGTGGTCGAACTAGAACTCGAAGGTCGTGAACTCGACCAACACGGCTATCTCGTGGATATCGTGGAGGTGGAGAAGGCTCTCGACGAGTTGGTGGCCCAATACCGTGATCGAACGCTGAACGATCTACCGGCTTTTCAGAACTTGAATCCCAGTATCGAACATTTCTGTCGAATCTTCGCAGAAGCCGTCGCTTCACGATTGACGACAGGTACGCTGGAGCAGTTGACCGTGCGCATCTGGGAGAACGAAATCGCGAGGGCTTCCTATCGATTGGAATTGAGTGGGAGCGGGTCGTAAACACGAATTCCATCGCGAATTCGCGGCCTCACGCACACAATGACGTTCTTTGCGCCAGGCGCCCCTTAGGGACTAGGGGCGCGTCACGCTTCTTCGAGTTGAGCGACGACGCCGAATTTTCGCACTCTTCCCGAGGTGAGCCAGTCCGCCCAAAGGCGATGACTGTCGATCAAGCGAGCCGTTCCCTTCGCCCCCATTGCGCGTTCCAGTGAGGCACGGTGTTGCGAGTAGCCCGACCATAATTTTTCTGCCACCCTCGCGTGAGCGGAGGTGAGGTTCTGCGTGTACAAGGGACGAAAACCGCACGCCCCCAAAACTTGATTCATGGCTACTTGGGGGATGAGACAGACGGTTGAGCTTTCCGGCATGGTGGCGCGCTCGCTTTTCGTCAGGCCGGATCCTTCCTCGTAGGTCATAACTAGGCGTCCTCGGACCTCTAGAAGTTGTGCCACGGATGTGAACAACGCTTCCTTATCGGGAAAGGCGAGAACCGTTTCAAAAAATGTAACCACTTCAAAGGTTGATGAAAGCGCTGGAGGCACCTCGCTCACAAGAAACTCGGCCTTCACTCCGGCTTCGCTTGCCCGGCGATTGGCCAGAAGAACCGCACCTGGGTCTCGATCGACACCCACCAGGTCGCAACCGCTGACCTTGGCGATGTGGATCGCGGGTCCGCCGACCCCGCAGCAAAGGTCCAAGACCCGCGTAGTTTTCTTCACTCCGGCCTGCGAGACCAGGGTTTCCACCTCCTGGGCATCGACGAAGCTTTCCTGGTGGATATACTGTCCTGGTGGGAAAGCCTCTCGTTTCGCGATTTCCATCGCGGTCACTGCGTTTTCTCTATCGGTGTATGACATCTTGCACAATCTCCAGAATCCGTTGGGTGGTATCTTCCCAAAAGGGGAGATGAGCGGAGCGTTCCGTGGCGGCCTGAGAAAGTTTGAGCCTCAGATCAGGATCCAGCGCGAGAGTCTGAATGGCCTTCGCAAACTCCCTCAGGTCTCCGCGTTCCACCAGCCAACCTTCTCGATGATGCTCGACGAGGAAGGGAAGATTTCCCCGTCGCCAGCCAACGATCGGAAGTCCAGAACTCATGGCTTCGGCGTACACCATGCCGTAGCTTTCTCCCAGACTGGTGAGGACGAAGAGGTCACTCGACTCGTAAAATCGGGGGAGGTCGGTTGGCGAAACCGACCCGTGAACCAAAGTCCTATCCTTGAGGTCGGGCCGCTGCACTCGAGCCATCACTTCCCGACCGTACTCAGTTTGTAAGTTTTCCTCACCGACTAGGTGGAGAGTCGCAATGGAGTCGTCAAGGGTGGAAAACGCCTCCAGGAGACTGAGAATGTCCTTGACGGGGCTCCAGTTGGCGACGCATAAAAGTGCAATGCGACGTCCCTGGCGGAGGTTCGGTGCGGGCTGAAAACTCGTCTCTGGCAGGTCTTTACCAGGCTCCGCGACTTCAATGCGTTGCCCTAGACCTGACCTTTTTAAGTCGTCGGCCAGCAGCGGACTGCAGGCGATGATTGCTGGAACGGACTGATAGACTTGGGTATCGAGCCATCGCAAAACCCGAGCGCTCAGCGACCGATGGTCCACGCCGCCGGGTGGTTGATGAACAATGGGAATGACGGGCACCATCTTTTTGATAAGTCCGATGAAGGGGGCCAAATAGGCCGCTGCGAGGCTGTCGAGCAGAACTGCGTGCGGCCGCGCGCGAAGTGTTTCCCAAAGGACTTTGGCGGCGCCAAGAAATGGGAGCGGAAAGGGAAGATCCGGAAAGGACACGGATTTGACCGAAGCGCCAAAAGTCGGGGCCCAGCGAGTGATCCTGTGATGATAGAGATAGCCGCCGGTTCGCTGGGTCTGGTCGCCGATGGTTATGAGAACCAATCGCATCTCTGGCTTATTCCGGGTAGGTCAGCACGACCTGCAGTGCTTGCTGAGGCGACTGATCCAGAAGACGATACGCCTCCGCGGCGTTCGAGTAAGAGAATCGATGGGTAACGAGGTCCGTCACGCGCAGTTCAGCAAGTAGATCGAGGCAAAGATTCATCCTCCGCGACTTCGTCCAGCGACCCCTCAACTCTGGTGCGAGGGTGCTCACCTGGCTCGATTTCAGGCTGATACGGCTGCGGTGGAAGGACCCTCCGAGGTCGATTTCCGCCTTCTTGTTCCCATACCAGGAACCCACAATCACCCTCCCTCCATATCCGGTCGCTTTGATGGCGCTGTTGAGCACTTCTGGCACACCGCTAAGTTCATAACAGAGGTCGAAGTCCGAGCCTTCCAGTCGATCAGGAGCAACACTCCGTTGGGCACCCGCCTCCAGGGATCTGCAGCGACGGGAATCCAGAGGGTCTATGGTGGTCAGATCCAGCGGAAAGCGGCCCAAAAGGTTGCTTGTGAGTAGGCCGACAACGCCCAAGCCGAAAACCGCCACAGATTCTCCAACCAAGGGAGCACCGTCTTGCACGAAATTGACGGCTGTTTCGACGTTAGGAAGAAAGACAGCCTGCTCGGGAGTGACGTTCAGGGGCAGCAGAACGACCTCATCAAAGTTGGCGACAAACCTGGTTTCGTGGGGTTGGAATGAGAAAACATTCTGCCCTACGAGTTCAGGATCCAGTTCGCTTCCCGTCTCTTCAATCGTACCGACCATGGAGTAGCCAAATTTCAAAGGATACTCAAGAGTTCCGTCCAGAGCAGAGATGCTAAGGTCCTGACGCATCCCTTCCGGAATCTCTCCTCGATAGACCAGCAGTTCCGTGCCCGAGCTTATAGCTGAGAGTCTGGATTTGACCCGCACTTGCCTCGGTCCGACCGGCTTCGGTTCGAATTCTTCGATGGTGACGGTTCGAGGCGCCTGAAAAATGACCGCGTGACTGTTCAATTGAGTGATACGCCCTAGCTACCCCGGCCAACACAGGTCGGCGAGAATCGCCATGTCTTGTCCAAAGGACTGCCACTGGGAGTTCTTTAAGTCCGGCAGAGGACTGAGATCCGCGTCCCTATCGATGCTACGGAGACCGCCAACCCACTTGGGCGCCACGGTGATGATCGCACGATCGGCGAGTCGATGTCGCAGGACGGAATCAAGAATCCGCGCTCCACCCTCAACCATCAGACGCTCGACACCGATCGCGCGAAGTTTTCGAAAAAATATGGGTAAGTCGAGCCAGCCTTCCGACGTCGCCGGAATCTCCATGACCTCCACTCCGGCCGACTCCAACTCGGCTTTGCGCGCGGCGTCGTGTCCCGGCGCCACTCCGATCAGAGCTTTGTGGGAGCCCTGCAAAAGTCGAGCGGAAAGGGGAAAACGGGCTTTGGAGTCGGCCACGATGGGGCGTGGACTCGGGCCCTCCACCAGTCGAACGGTCAGTTGAGGGTCGTCGGCCAAAACTGTGTCGATGCCAACAAGTATTCCGTCGTGGGCCCGTCGAACCTTGTGGGTCATCAGCATGGAATCAGCCCCACTCAAAACCAGGGGACAACCCCGTTTGGCAGCGATCGAACCATCTAGACTTTGGGCGAAGGCCACCGTCACGAGAGGTCGATCCGCTGGAACCGGATGGGAACTCAACCACTTGTCGACCGGGTCCAATCCGCTGATGAGCATACCCGGAGCGATCAGATGATTCATGCGATCAACTTTGGTTTTCATGTAATGGGCACTCTCGGGAGTCGCTTGGATGTTGAGAGGCGCTCGTTCCGCGACGTCGATGCCGTGCTCTTTGAGGCTCGTGACCTTCAGGGGATTGTTCGTCAGCAGAGTGATCGAACGGATCTTAAGGTCGTCTAACATCTTCGCTGCGATAGAGTAGTCCCGAGCGTCCGCCTCGTGGCCGAGGGCCAGATTGGCGTCAACGGTGTCGAAACCCTCGTCCTGAAGGTTGTAGGCCTTCATCTTCTCTAAGAGTCCGATGCCACGGCCTTCTTGGCGCAGGTATAGAATCACGCCGCGGGGGGCCTCGCTGATGAGGCGTAGCGCCTCGTTCAACTGAGGTCCGCAGTCACAGCGCTTGGAGCCAAGCACGTCTCCCGTGAAGCACTCCGAGTGGACGCGCGTGAGCACGTTTTCCCGCTGCTCAACATCGCCCCTAACCAAGGCGATGTGGTCCTTCCCGTCGGGGCCTTGCCATATCGAAAGGCGAAACTCGGACCCGAGCGTCGGTAGCCGCGCGCTGATCATCTTTTGAAGTTCGTGAACTTGTAACGTCATGTAACCACCAATTCGAAGGCCAACTGGGGGACCAACGTTTCCTTAACGACAATGTTGCTATCGGGCCCCCCCACAGCCAAGGTAGGCTATACTTTCCCTCGGATGCCCTCTATTCCCCCGCGTCTATCCCAATTCGTAGGACGGAGGAGCACAGAAAGGGTTCCGGACCTTCTCTCCTCGGCCATAAGACGCACCTGCGCCGCAAAGAGTTCCAGGATGACTGAGGAGACAAGAAACGAACCTGCGGAAGGGATTTCGCTCGGCATGGGCGGAGGTGGGGAGCGTGAGTTCTGAACTGATGCTGACGCCGAATGGACGTATCGTTTGGGAGACCTCAGAAGCGGAGAGTCTTCCGTCTTTGGACGCGTCTTTTTCTCAAGACTGGCGCCAAGGTCTGTTCGCGCTCGGAGCGGAGAAGGAGACGTTCCAGGGACAACCTACCTTAGCGTTCTGGCAAGACTTTGCGCGTCGCTACCTGCACCGTTTGTGTCATCTGCCCTCGGATCTTCCACCTACGCCGCCGCCCGAGGTCGACGAGTTTCGAGCTTTGGTTCACGGAGCGCCGCCCATGGTTGGCGGAGAGTACCTTTCGGTCGAACGCCTGGGCCACATCTGGTCCGAGCTTGAGGAGTGGGCCAAGGTGGAGATACAAGCGCTGGGTCTCGATGGCTTTTTACAGCGCTACGCTCCCAAATGGAGACAGGTAGGACGAGTCTGCTTTCATCTAGCCGAGAATAAGGATGACGAGAGTCGACCCTTCGCATTCTTAGCGACCTTTACCACCGGTCTTGCTGCCTCCGGTCGAGCCAAACATGTCCCCTTGCGCAAAAGCTTGGAGATGTTTTCCCAAGCTCAAGACAAGCCCGCCCTTGTTAAGCTTCTCTCGCCTATCCACCACGCCGCCGGAAGCGTACCCTGGGTCAGCGAGATGTTGGAGTCGGGGGAGATCTATCAGCCGAAGGCTTGGCCGGTGGACCGGGCCTACCGCTTTCTGTCCGACGGGCCCCTTCTAGAGGAGAGCGGGATCTCGGTCTTGCTTCCCAACTGGTGGAAACGACGCCCCCGCGCCAAGGTGGCGGTGACTATTGGGGGTCAGAAAGGGAGCCCAATGAACGCACAGGCTCTCCTTTCTTTTGATGTCTCGGTGGCCTTTGAAGATCATTTGCTGACCCCTGATGAGGTGGAACGACTGATGGCCGGGGGTGACGGTCTGGTGCAACTTAAGGGCCAGTGGGTTGAGGTGGACCGGGAGAGGCTGCGTGAGGCCTTGGCTCACTGGGAGACCCTGAAGCGCCGCGCTGAACGGGGGGAGGTCACCTTTCTCGAGGGAATGCGGTTATTGGCCGGTGCGTCCGAGAATCTCAAGAAAGACGAACAGGCGGACCTCGAACGGCCCTGGGTTCATCTTGAGGCAGGTGACGAACTGCGCGCGATCTTGGCGTCGCTTCGGGACCCACAGAAGCTGTCCGAGGAGCCTGGTGAACGTCTCCAGGCGACCTTGCGAGACTATCAACGGACCGGTTTGGGATGGCTGCGCTTTTTGAGTGGACTTGGGTTGGGTGCGTGTCTTGCCGACGATATGGGCTTGGGGAAAACGATTCAGGTGTTGGCCTATCTTTTGGCCCAAAAAGGGGCGAGCCAGCGGCCGTCGCTCCTGTTGGTTCCCGCTTCGCTTCTCGGAAACTGGCGACAAGAGTGGAAGCGCTTCGCGCCGGACCTGAATCTGTTCTTCGCCCATCCCTCTGAGGCCGACAAGGCGACCTTATCAGGTCTACAAGAGGACACGGAAGAGGTATTACGAGGAGTGGATCTTCTGGTCACCACATACTCGATGGTGAAGCGTCAAAAGTTCTTGCACGAAGTGTCCTGGCAGACCGTGATCTTGGATGAAGCTCAGGCCATCAAGAATCCGGCGGCGCGCCAAACCCAGGCAGTAAAAAGGCTGTCATCAGTCTCGCGAATTGCGCTCACCGGCACTCCTGTTGAGAATCGATTGGGAGACCTGTGGTCTCTGTTCGACTTCCTCAACCCAGGCCTTTTGGGCAGCGCGGCCACCTTCAAGACCTTCGTCAACTCCCTACAGCAACGATCCCACGATCAGTTCGCTCCGCTTCGGCAACTGGTGGGCCCCTACATCTTGCGACGTCTCAAGACCGACAAGAGCATCATTGACGACCTGCCGGACAAGGTGGAGACGTCCTGCTTTTGCGGCCTGACCAAGCCGCAGGTCCGGCTGTACGAGAAGACCTTAGATGGCTTACGCGCCTCGCTTCAGGTCAAAGACGGAGTAGCACGTCGGGGCGTGGTGCTGCAGACGATGATGCGCCTCAAGCAGATCTGCAACCATCCCAGTCAGATGACAGGCGATGGGGAGTACGAGCCCAAAGCCAGTGGAAAGTTCGCGCGCTTAGCGGAGATTGCGACCGAACTCGCGGAGCGGCAGGAGCGCGTGCTGGTGTTCACCCAATTCAGGGAGATCATCGATCCGCTCGCTGAGTTTCTGGCCGATATCTTTGGCGCTCCAGGACTTGTTCTCCACGGCGGCACGAAGGTGAAAGCCCGGGCAGACCTGGTAGACCGTTTTCAGCGAGATGATGGACCTCCGTTCTTCATTCTTTCCTTGAAAGCGGGCGGCACGGGTCTCACCTTGACTCAAGCCTCGCACGTAGTCCACTTCGACCGCTGGTGGAATCCTGCCGTCGAGAATCAAGCTACTGACCGGGCTTTTCGCATCGGTCAGAAGAGGAACGTGCAGGTACATAAGTTCATCACGAGAGGGACGGTGGAAGAGCGGATCGATGAAATGATCGCTTCCAAACTTGGCCTCGCGCAAGAGGTGTTAGGTAGTGGAGCGGAGGTCAAGGTCACCGAACTTTCTGATGAGGAATTGCTGGACCTCGTGCGCCTGGACCTCGCTAAGGCCACGGTTTAAGGGGTGGCGTTTTACGGTGAGTACGTTTCGGCCGGCGAGCGTCGCGCCCGAGCCAAGCGGGAAGTGGACAAACTGCTCAGGCTCGGAAAGTCCATCGAACCGGTGGTGATCGAGGGGCGCGCTCTGGCCAAGAACTTTTGGGGTCAACGGTGGTGCTCTCATCTCGAATCGTTCTCCGATTTCTCGAACCGACTTCCTCGCGGACGTACCTACGTGCGCAACGGGTCAGTTTGTCATCTTGAGATCAAGGACGGCCAGGTCGAGGCGTTAGTCCACGGCTCTTCCATGTACAAAATACAGGTGGACATTAAGCCGCTAGATGATCGAATCTGGACCTCTGTAAAAACGCAATGCGTGGGTCGTATCGAGACCATGCTGGAACTTCTCGCCGGCCACTTTTCTAAACAGGTCATGGAGGTGGTGGCTCACCGGCATGAGGGGCTCTATCCGCTTCCTAAAGAGATCGCCTTTCAGTGCGACTGTCCCGACGGCGCTCGAATGTGCAAACACATCGCCGCCGTGCTCTACGGGGTGGGACATCGTTTGGACAGTCGACCCGAACTACTTTTCTTACTGCGAGGCGTGGACGCTGGCGAACTCCTCGGCGCCCCTCTGGCGTTGCCCTCAGGGAGCAGCGAGGACCTGCTCGATGACGATCGCTTGGCGGACATCTTCGGCATTGAGCTAGATGAGGATGCTTGAAGGCTTGAGGTGAAGTTGCACCATGCACCACTATACCAGTGGGTGCCCCCCATTTTAGCGAAATTGGGTATCTCAGCACGGCGGGTAACTCTACCCGCATGGATGGATGGCCCGAGCGTGAGGCTTGAGATACTAAATCTAGAAAACACACCAACACACGTATAGGAGACAAAAAATTATGTTTAACTGGGCACTCACCTTTCTCGTCGTCGCACTCATCGCAGCCGTTCTTGGTTTCGGTGGTATCGCTGGAGCCGCTGCTGGTATCGCGAAATTTATCTTTTTCGCCGCCATCGTTCTGCTCGTCATCTCGCTGGTCACCGGCGGACTTCGCGGGCGAAGCTAGCAACAACCAAAAATTGAATAATTAGTAAAAAGCCCCCCCGGCCCGCGCCGAGGGGGCTTTTTCGTTTTGAACGACTTTGCCTGAGCGAGCGTTATCTCGATGGTCGCTACGCCTCTAGAGATTCACTCGACCTTGTTCTTGCGGCAACTCTGGCTTTCGCCTTCTCATTCTAGGAAGGGTCATTTTTTTGAAGAAGGTTCTAGGATGCGCGTCCTTTGTTTCTCCCTTTTCTTGGGTCTGGCACTCTTGGGGTCTTCGGCGTCGGCCGATGGAGACGTGACGTCAGGTGAGGCTTCGTACTACCACGATAAATTTCAGGGTCGAAAAACCGCCAGTGGCGAGGCCTATGATAAAGACGCTCTGACCGCTGCCCACCGCACTTTACCCTTCGGAACGCGTTTGCGTGTAACCCGAATCGACACTCAGCAAAGTGTGCTCGTTCGTGTCAACGACCGAGGTCCAGCAAAGTCGGCACGGGTCATCGATCTTTCCCGAAAGGCTGCTGAAGAACTTGGGCTTTTGACCGCCGGTGTCGCCAACGTAGATATCGTTATCGTTGATTCGTGGGAAGAACAAGACCCCCCGCTTCCTACCCTGGTGTTACTTCCTTAAGCCTGTAAGAAGGGCCGTTCAGCCTCAGCCGTCTGCTTGGCTTTGCCCTCACGTGCGTCCGCCAAAATTGGCGAAAAATGACCGACCTGCACTTTGTTGCCAACCAGAATCGACCCAACAAAGCCTGCGGCGGCCCCTAAAGCTGCACCGGCGATCCCGCCTAAAACGCCTCCGGCTATGCCGAATCCTGTGGTGGCGGCCCCGATAGGCCAGTAGTCAACTTTGTTTTTCCAGTAGTGACTGCCGTCGTCATGAACGGTCACCGAACCGGGAATCTTGAAGAATGCGTCAGGGGCCACCGCACTTTTTCCAAAGATCGACCCGTGCGGGGTGGCGATCGGTGTCTTAACACTGGCGAGCGCTTTGGAGACAAGTTCGGAGCAGTAGAACTCCTTGTTGTCCTCAGTGTTGAAGGCGCCATCGTACGGCTTGCCTACTTGGGCGCGACAGAACTCGGTGGCTATGGCCGTGTCTTGCTCGGAGAGGCCGGGTCGGGAAATGGCCACTTTAATGCGGCCCTTGAAAGAGTCTTCCAGGTCAGTCTGGAGCACGCCGCTCCCAACGGCTTCGTAGACTTTCCTATCGCTACCCACAAAGGCGGCGTGGATATAATGTGAGCCGATGGCGAAGTACTCCATTCGGGCCCACCCGGGAAAGGCCATGTCGGTCGACATAATGACGTCGCCGGGTTGGATTTTCTCCATCAAAGACTTCGCCTTTGCCTGGGGAAACTCGGGCGTCATCGTCGGGATGCGACGTCCCATAAAGGCAAGCAATCCTTTGGAAAGAGCTTGAACGGGGTTCCAGTCGTCTTTGGGTTCCGTTGCTACGGGATATTCGAGAGTTGTCGCGACGACGGGAGCGCTGGCGTTTCGCGAAGGGTTCATTGGGGTTGGCTGGGGGGTGCTGAGGATTTTCATTATGTTCTCCGTAAGTGAATTTTCGCTAACCGGGGAGTCGAAGGCCTAGTTTTGTGTGTACGGAGGAAGTTTCGTTCCCTCAATCACTGCCGCGGCGAGTTTGACCGGATCGCCGTTGGAATAGAAAGCTGCCACCACTTGGGTGAGGTGGATCGTGGGGCTTCTCGCTGAACATGGCCACCGTGAACGCTCTGGGTTCGGACTCGGTGAAGTGACTGCCCTAACTTCTTGATGACTTCTCTTACCTACTTCTATCAAGGAGGCTAGAAAGTGGAGTGATACATCGGTCACCGGTCAGTCACGGGGACATAGACGGTCTTTGAGTAAAAAAAACTTTGGACTCATCTGAACTTTTTCCGATCTCCCACCCTCTACCCTCATAAGCGACCCGGCCGGACGCAAAACAATCATGGAGATCGACTATGCGTACATCATTTTTTTTCCTCATTCTGACTCTTACTTTTCTTTATCCCGCTTTGGCCGAGGAGCCTCGTTCGTTAGCGGATCAGGCCCGACTTCGACTGGCTCAGTCCAATCTCATCAATTTCGGCGAGGCTCTTCGAATGTGGGCTAACGACCACCAACAGACCTATCCCAGCCAACTCTCGGTTTTGACTCCAAACTATCTGCACCACATCATGGTCGGTCCATCAGGTTCGACCGCGGACTGGGACTATAGGGTGTCCTCTGACGGTCGGAGTTATGAAATCGGATTGAGAGGTCAACCTATCGCGGCCTTTGGACTCGGAAAAAAAGAGCTGAAGTTTGGAGCGGCTTCGGGTCTTTCGGTGCCTCGGGGGCCAAAGAACCCAGCCATGTTTTATAGCTTGACGCTGCCGGCCCAGCATAGGCCGGAGTGGAAAGATGAATATGGCGGTTTTGCACGCGGGCAAGAGTTTATCTACGCGGCTCTCGAAGGTCCCCACCGGTTGAATCAGTCGGGAACAGCATGCGTGCAGCAATGTCTCCAGGATTTTCGGGACCGAGGCGATGTGGTCATCGACTCTTCCCAGCCTTTCACCTCGGGAGAACTTACCGGACTAGAGGTCAAGGGCCACTCGCCCAGTTTTCGTCGTCACGCCTTCTATATGACCGACGGCGAACTGACTTGGAGCTTTGACTATACGGCTGCTAAGCAAGAGTTTTCCGAGACTACGGACGCGATGTTTGTCGAAATGTTCCATAATCGCAAGCGGGGCGTGAGGTAGAGGGATTTACTCCTCTCTTTCCCCCATGCGACGTCATAGGAGTCGGTTCATCTGGACTTAAACTATGGCCTCGCGGGGTGGAAAAAATTGTTTGGTTTTGAGCGCGGGGTCCAGGCGAAGAGCCGTTGCACACCACGCCCGGACGCTCGCACCTCATCAGCACCAAAATAGGTCACATAACTGTCGGGGGAGGGATCCCGATCAGAATTCGAACCATCTTTAGCCATGGCCTCGGAGAAACCCCTCTCTATATCCCGCTCCATCTCCTGGGCAAGGCGTAGCTCACGTAGAGCGTCACCTCGCCTGTCTTCCTGTCGCCTCGTCAAGCGAGGCATATTGTCCACAATGGCTTTACTTACTCTCATGATCCTTCTCCCCTTCAAGGCAAGCGTACCGCACAAGGCTTGACGCAGAATGACTTCATCTTGGAGAAAGTTTCCGAAATACTAACAGTTCCCCGCGCTCCCCACCCACAGCGCCAGTC
>JBBKWP010000124.1:0-4294 GCA_037968995.1 Candidatus Xenobia bacterium | reverse complement strand
GGCGTCGAGCACCAACTGATAGACACCAACCTCGCCGATGGAGGATCCGCCTTTTTCTGTAACGTGTTCCGTCTTTCGTCGGATCAGCGCGCACCCAAGCCAGAGTGGATCTACACGCCGAGCCTGGCTGGGGTGCGACCGGGCGGGGCGCGGACTTCGTTCGTGAAAACTTGCACTCGGGCGCGAGGGTCGACCTGCTATTAGCACCAGCGCGGCTTCGTGCGCGAAGCCGCGCCCGGGTGCGAGTTTCGACTCGCTATCATCGCGAGCCTGGAGTTCGTGCGCGAAGCCGCGCTTCCGTGCTGGCCCGCACTGCATTCGTGACACCTGCTCTTAGCGAACTTCGCCCTCTACGGGGCTTGAAGCGAGAATATCGATGTCTCGTACTTAAGAGTTTATTGACCCCTGAAAGCATGTTGATAACGAATTTCTTCTGAACGGTTTGGGCCGAAACGCTCAGAATCTTCATCAAAAGTTCATAATCCCTTCATCAAAGTTAGCTAGTCTACCTGTTCCCACTGTGCGTACACCTGATTCTTCTGCTCATAGCATCGTCGCTAGCGACACGTTCACGTTGTTGGACGCTGATGTCGTTCATCTGAGTCAACTCGAAGACTTACTTCCTCAAGTTGTCATCGACCGGTTCGAATTGCCACCGCAACAAGCCGCGGCCATCCGGGCAGCCCTCTCTGAAGAACTAGAAACGGGCGCCCAAGTGCGCGAACACGAGGTCGCAGTTTTGCACGCGACCGTCGACTGCCCCGGGATTTGTCTTCAGGTCTTGGTACGTTTCCAGCGCCCACTCCCTCTCAAAGACCGTCGCGGCGACCCCATTCGCATGGCGTGGATCCTACTCTCCGATCAAGAGAGCCATCCTCACTTGGATGTGGTTGCCGAATTTGTCCAACTTATGGCAGACCGCTCCTTTAGCCAGACCGTCTTAGAGGCAAAAAGCAGCCAAGAGATTTGGGACGTCTATGACCAGGCGTTGCTCGGCGAAATGGAGTTGCGAAAGACGCCGCCAGGATTGCAGCCCAGCGGACGTCTGTTCGGTGGGCTGCAATCGGATATTCAACGTCGCCTCCCTCTTTACATCAGCGATTTTACCGACGGATTCGGAATGAAGACGCTGTCTTCGATCATGTTCTTATTTTTCGCTGTCTTAGCCCCCACCACAGCCTTTGGCGGATTACTATCGGTGATGACCAATGGCGCGATCGGCGTTGTGGAAACAATGGTAGCTACGGCCGTGATCGGAGTTTCCTATGCCTTGTTCGCCGGGCAGCCTCTCAACATCATCGGCAGCACAGGTCCGATCATCATCTTCTTAGGTATTCTTTACGATCTCTGTCAGCGTTTTCAGATCGATTACCTCACCACGCTCAGTTGGGTGGGTCTTTGGACAGCCTTCTTTCTCCTACTTTTGACCGCCGTCGATGCCAGTTGCTGGGTGCGATTCTTTACTCGATTCACCGACGACACGTTCGCCGCGCTGATCGCGGCGATCTATATCTTCGAAGCCATTCGAAAGCTTATCCAGCTTTTCGTCGACCAAGAAGTGAGATATGACACCGCGTTGCTATCCTTAGTCTTAGCATTAGGAACTTTTTGGATCGCGACCAATCTGTCGCACTTCCGGCGCAGTGTTTTTCTCCGTCGGCAAGCCAGAGAATTTTTGGCGGATTTCGGACCAGCCATAGCCATCGCGGTGATGACCGGTGTCGCCGTTTCCATGCATCAAGTCGACTTAAGAACGCTCGAGGTACCCACCCAGGTGGCCACCACATCCGGTCGAGGCTGGTTCGTGAACCCCCTAGACGCTCCGCGGTGGGTCTGGTTGGCCTCAGTCTTACCGGCGATCCTCGCGACCATTCTTGTATTCCTCGATCACAACATCACGGCGCGACTTGTCAACAGTCCCGATCACAAACTAAAGAAGAGCGGTGCTTATCACCAAGACCTGGCGCTGGTCGGTCTTCTGATCGCCGTCTGCTCGCTCTTCGGGCTGCCGTGGCTAGTGGCCGCGACGGTGCGGTCGCTCAATCACGTACGTAGCCTGGCGGCCGTAGACAAAAACGGTCGGATCACAGGTGTCGTGGAAACTCGAGTGAGCGGCCTGATGGTCCACGCGTTGATCGGCTGCTCACTGCTCGTCCTGCCGCTGCTCAGTCTCATTCCGATGCCTGTACTCTTCGGGATGTTCCTATACATGGGAGTTGCCTCGATAGGAGGTAATCAGTTTTTCGAGCGATTGACGCTCTGGTTCATGGACCCCACGCACTACCCGCCAACTCACTATCTAAGGGCCGTCCCGATGAAGGTCGTACACTCCTACACCCTCATTCAGGCGGTCTGCTTGGCGGGGTTGTGGTTTGTGAAGGCGAGCAGCGCTGCCATCATTTTTCCTTTACTGATCGCCTTGCTCGTTCCGGTGCGCATGGCCTTAGGACGAATCTTCAAGAAAGAGCACATCGCCTTATTAGATGCCGAAGAGGACCCGAGTTCCGAGGAGTTTCGGGAAACATTTCCTGGATAAACGGAATCTCGTCGGAAGGCCTCAAGATAGATTACAGAAACTGAGACTGTCATCTATGAAAAGAGGTTCTATGCGTCATTCTTTCCTCACGGCCATGGCCGTTCTTCTTTTGGTGGCATCCGCCAGCGCGGACGCTATGCTTTACAACATCACTAACAAAGAACTCAAATACAACGTCATCCTGCCCAACGGTGTCAAATCGAAAGACGGGGCTCCTCTGGACGACGGTGTGTCGACCGCCGCTTCATCTCACCTCATATTCGACTATCGAATCAAAGACGGCGTGACCTTCGAAATCCTCGACGGTCTTGGAAACGTTGTGGCCAAAGGCCCGTTGGACGTCAACATGACCTATCTCGTCTACCAAGACGGCGGTGCCTACAAAGTGGTGCCTTGTGGCTTTTACAGTGGAGACGGCAGTCTAAAAGCCGCCGTTGTGGCCAATATGTCAGGCGAAACCGGCACTATGGACTTCTTAGGCCAGAGCGGTCTCGACGCGCAGACCGGGCTGACGATGCCGACCACCTTCGATACCGCCAAGCCTTTCCATTATGCAAACGGGGAGTCGAACTACAAGGTCAAGTTCCAGAATGAGATACTGCGCCAAGGTCTCAGTAGCGGACGCTATACAGTCGTTCATCGCGGACCCGACGGGAAGATCAACCTGAGTGCTCTTGGCTACATCAAGAAGTAACGCTTTTTAAGTCTCCAATGAAGAGGGTGTGATCGGTAACGGTCGCGCCCTTTTTCTATGTTTTTTTCGAACCCAAATCTATAGTTTGTCCGCCACTTATGACCTTTCGCTGACAAGATGGAAGCAACGCTACGGGTTCTTACGATCTGAGGACTAGCAGGTCTTGGGTTTCTATCGTGCTGTATGATATTCTGGAGTTATGACACCCATGCAGCAGATCCAAAGCCTTCTTGATCAATTGCCCCCCGATGCTGGCTTCCAGGAGATTCAGAATCATCTGAATTCTTACGGCGGGCTCGTGCCAAAAGCGGGCTATCATCAAGGTTCTCCCGGGGTAGCACAAGGTCCAAAGACCCGCTTGCGACAGCAGGATCGAGACCGCGGAGCCGAGGCATTCGCGGCCTGGCAGGACATTGTGTCGATCTGAGTGGTAAAGTTTCCCGACAACCTTCCCACGGGGAACTCTCTAAGAACGACCTGGTTTGATTTACCAGAATTAGAAACGGATTGAGGATATTGTTATGAATTTAGGACCCATGGAAATCGGCGTGCTCTTGCTCGTTCTCCTCTTCATCTTTGGACCGAAGAAGATTCCCGAGCTAGGGAAGTCCCTCGGAGAGGGGATCGCCGGGTTTCGAAAAGCCACCGCTGAGGCTAATAAACCGGTAGTTCTTATCAAAGACGATTCCCCCATACGTTCGGAAGTCGTTGAATCGAAGCCCGTTGTGGAGCCAGTCTCCTAGTCTCGAGGAGCGATTTCGTCCAAAAGAAGCTCTCTGCACCTCTCAAATGTTACAGCCGTGTTGCCAAGATGTTAACATCTTGGATCGATTTGGTGGATAACCGGTGGACAAGTCCCTCGAAGCCTTTGGTTGTAACGTTTCTCTAGGATTTCGCTATCTTTGCAGATTCCTTGACTCCTGAGGGGGACGGGTGTACTTTGAATTTACTCCAGTCACGGAGTCGCCCCGCTAAGCGAGAGAAGCGGTAGGGTCTATCATCCCACACGGGTTACGGTGAAAGTGATAGAGGTTGGACACACACCTTCGTGGTCGACCGCTTGA
>JBBKWP010000123.1:0-6954 GCA_037968995.1 Candidatus Xenobia bacterium | reverse complement strand
GAAAAACTCTAACCAGTTTCGCCCTGACCATCGCCCTTCTGGCTCCCGGTCTTCAGCCAGCGCACGCGAAACCGACGACCACCGAAGCGGGAGCCAGCAAGACGACTTTCCAATTCGTCGCGGCCAAGCTTGGCACGATCAACCCTAAGTCCGGCGGCGGGAAAGTCGCTCGAGAGGGTAGCGGATACATCTTGGAAAGCTCCAAGGAATTCGCCGAATTTGAAATGCCGCTCGACAGTTTCGATATCGGAGAAACGGTGCGCATCGAAATCACCTATCGCGCCGAGACCGGCACGGGCGATGCTGGATTGCTCATCGGGAAGCAGCGAGTGGCGAGTGCTCCGGCCACGACCCAGGGACTAGCACCGACTTCCGCGACCATGACCGCCATTTTTCCCAAAGGAACGGGTTCACTCCAGTTCTCTCTCGCGCCAAAATCAAAAATCATTATCCAGCGGCTTGTAGCCACAAAATTGGCGAAGTAATGAGCCTAGCACGCAAACGGTCTCGCGGACTGAGCCTGCTCGAGATGATGTTCGTGGTGATGGTGGTCTCCGTCGGCTTTCTGGGCACCATGTCCGTTCTGGCCTGGGGCCTCAAAGCCGGTGACGAAGGGGCTCGGATGACAGAGGCTATCAACTATTCCCGGGACATGTTAGAAATTATCCGGGTCCGAAATTTGGCCTTCAGCGGCCCGAATACGGTCACGACCAACACGGACCTGCTGGGTACCCACACCTTGGATCACCCTCCGTTCAACACCGAAAACTTACCAGGCGCCACCTCCCCTTTTCGTCGAGAGATCGCCATCAGCCGAGTCGCGGCCACCGGTTACGAAGCGCGGATGGTAACCATACAAGTCACCACCACTTGGGAAGCCAAGGGCGGCCGTAAGAAGCGTGTGACAGTGGAGGGTTATGCGTCAGTTCAATAAGATAAATCAAGGTTTTACCCTCATGGAATTGATGGTGGCGATGGGCCTTTTGGCCATGATCACCACCGTCATGATCGCACTCTTCGGAAGCACCAAGCAGACGCTGGTGCACGGAGCCAATAAGCTGCAAATTCAGCAGATGGCCCGACTCACCATGAGCCGAATGGTACCCTATTTGCAGACGGCGGTTCCGATCAATGATGACACCCCCGCCGTCCTTCAAGTGGGTGGCGAAAAGTCGGAAGTTGGGGGACCGATCTGGACCGATGCTTCGGCGACCGCGGGGAAGGGACCATCAATAGGCTTCTCCACAACTCACGACTTCATCGCTTCACCGCAACCTGCTTACGTGCCGCGCGCACCGATCTATTACTTCTATGAAGTCGCTTTCGAAACAGCACCTCGACGTCAAGTCATTCTGCGCAAGATGAATGCAACGCCCCCAGGCGCTCTCGATGCACCCTTTCCGCTTTCCCCCACGGCGCCCGCTGACGCGAACCTAAGAATTCTCACCCATGGGGAGAAGCAAGCCGAAGCCGCGGTGTTGGCGGAGGCAGGGGTGATTCTCAAATCCTTGGAGTTCGACTACGAGCGTCGCGGCGGAATTCGTGTCTCGATCCAGACCGAGGGCCCTGTGCGCACCGCTGAAAATCAGATCCGCAAAGTGACCTACGACCTCGACACCAGAATTCAATTTCCGTACTACGCCAATCGCTGAGGAGAGACATCTATGAGAACGATTCGAAAAGACAACCGAGGGAGCGGGCTCATTCTCGCCTTCTTCTTCCTCATTCTGCTGTCCATGATGGCGGTCGCTTATATGAACCTTATCCCCAGCGAGTTGACCTCGGCCAAAAAGGCCCAGTTCGATATTCAAGCGGGATACGCCGCCGACGCCGGAGTGGTGGCGGCCATCGCCTACTTGGAAGAAAAGCTCATCGGAGGTACGGAACCGCTCACGTCCCCGAGTTACACTTCCCCCGAGATTCTGATGTCGGGTGGACCGTGGACCTATCAATTCACCATCCTTCCCGACGCCGAAACACCGCCGGCCGGCCCGTCAACCAACCGGATTTACAAAATCACGTCGAAGGCCGATCTCAATGGTCACACCCGTCGAACGGTTGACGCCTGGGTGGCTCAAGACACCTGGGGCAAGTACGCCTTCTTCATGGAAAAAGGCTTTGGCGGATGGATGGGAATCCTCGACAAGGTGACCGGCCCGATGCACTCCAATGAAAAACTGAAGATTTCCGTTCCTTCGGGCCTCAACTATGACACCGCTTTCAGGGACGTCCTGGGAAACCCGGAGCCGACGTTTATGGGAGAAACCACCTTCAGCGACGCTCATGGCTCGTCGGACGGGGTTCAGTACGGACCGAGCAACGACAACGACGCGCCTTACAAATGGGCCGCGAAACCCGGAGCGACCAGGAACGCCTACAGCGAGATGCTCGCAGGCGGTCGTGACGACTTGCATCGAGAAGACCTCAAGAAGATGCCCACCAACCAAAACGAACTGGGAAAAGCGGCTTGGTACGGCAACACTTACTCTGGCAATGTTCCGACAGGCTCTCCGGCTGAAAAGGTTACCATGAACGCCGCGGATTCTGGAGTGTTCATCAGCGGCAACGTCGACGAGATGATTCTCAGCGTTGTGGCCGACAACTCTATTGTGCAAGTCAGACAAGGAGGCGCCCCCGCCCTCCAAGCCGAGCAGATCATCACCGTCAACTCGACCTATATCATCCCGACCGGCGCCAAGATAAAAGGGCAGACTCTTCCGACCGTTGCTCCCGTCGTGGTCCCCACCGACAGTACAGTGGTTCGACGCTGGGTGGGCGGCACCTACGAATTCGAAGTCGTAGCCGGTCGTGGAAACGGCGTGGTTTACGTCGATGGAAACATCGATTCCCTGCGCGGTGTCAACAAAGGAAAACGGACGATCGGCACGGCCGTGGACCTGACGACATCGCCTCAGAAGAAAGGCCGCATCGAGATCACCGGTGATATCACTCGGGCTGATACCGTGGTAGGGCAAGAACCGGTGGGCTCCGCGGACGGTTTAGGACTGGTCGGCTATGACATTGTCATCAGTGACACGGTACCGCGACTCGGAACGACGGACCCGCTCGATATCTACGCCTTGCTCTTCGCGGGCATGAGCACATCCACCACTTCACAAGGCGGACTCGTCGTTGAGAACTGGACTTCCGGTCCCTGGGGAAAATTCATAGTTCACGGGAGTTTCATTCAGGCCGAAGACAAAGCCTGGGGCTACATCAACGGAAGCGGTCTTCCCACCACCGGTTGGTCATCCTATGACTTCCTGTTCGACCAAGACCTGGCCCGCAACCCACCGCCCTTCTTTCCTACTCTCAACAAGTTCCTGATTCGCTCGTACCAGGAACACATCACAACAAGCTAACGCTAAAACCATAGAGTCTCGAGAAAGAGTCGGCCCCAGGCCGGCTCTTTCTCATGAAGCCCAAAATTGGAAAACAAGGGATCACGTCGGAACCTGCGCGAACAATAGGCTAAAGTTTTCCTGCGTTAGGTGGTCGCATTCTATGTTCAGCATCTCAACAATCCTTATCGTGGACGATAGCGCCGCGGATGTCTTGCTTCTCAAGATGGCGCTCAAACGGGGTCACTTCGAGGGCCATGTGGAGTCCGTTGGCACCACTGACCTTGCCTACCAATGGTTAGTAGGCCGTCTAGATTCCAATGAGCCCCTCCCCGGGTTGATACTCCTCGACCTCGGATTACCAGGTGAGTCCGGTCTAGAAATGCTAGAAAAACTTAAAGGCAATCCGGTGCTCTCAAAAATGAAAGTGGTCGTATTCAGCGGCTCGAGTCGCCCCCAGGACATCATCCGAGCCCGTCACTTAGGCGCGGCCTGGTACTTTGTCAAGAAATCACAGCCAACCGATCTCAACTTCATCGTCAAAGAACTCGCCCGAATCGGCTCAGAACCTAGCGCCTGGGAATCTGGAGTCGAGTAGCATATCCAAGCCTTGACGCCCCGAGAGGGCGAGCGTACACTGTACACATGAGAAGCATGACTCCCACCGAGGCTAGAAAAAACTGGTTCCGACTTCTCGACGAAGTTGCCGAGGGCGAGGTGGTCGAGATTCGGCGAGGTGAAAAGCGCATCATCCTGCGCTGCGAAGAGGCCGGAAGTGAAAAACAGGCTCCCGATTACTCTCATCTCATTCAAGGCAACGATGTCGACCAGGCGGACTCCTGGGGTTGGGAGTGGGACGAAGAGAACTTCCACGCGTTATCTCAATGACGACACTTTTGGATACGCATTTCTTAGTATGGATCGTGACCAAGTCCAACCGCCTCGCGGATTATCCATGGCTATCCAAATATGCACCATGGGGAATCTCTCCCGTCACGCTTTTGGAGATTCAATACCTCGCCGAAATAGGACGTCTTTCTGTGACCAATCCGGAATTCACGGACAGGTTGTTAGACGACAATAGATTTGTCATCGACGAGATCCCGTTGCTAGCGCTCACCAAAGCCGCACTCGAACTGGTCTGGACGCGCGATCCGTTCGATCGCTTGATCAGTGCTCACAGCGCGGCCCGCCGAGTGCCGTTGTGCACCGTTGACAGGACCATTGTTAAAAATCACCGATATCTACTCGATGAAATTCTGAGAGTTTAACCTTCGGTTGAGATCAACCCGTCGGCGGCGGCTTCGCTTAAGACATCATCGAGCAGTTTCGAATAAGTCTGCATCGACAGCGTGGACCGGTGGATGACTCCCAGACCTTCCCATACCTGGCGAATTCCGTTGACCAGAGACTTATCGTTCCGATTTTCAACGAAGCTTGCCATCACCTCGAGACCTTCGTTGGTCTCGGCGATCCCGTGGAGATAGCCTTGGGCGACGTCCTCAATATGAGGAAGATGCTGGGACTCCCACACCGCCCACTGCTCGTCGGTGAAGGAACTTTTGTCCATGAACGACTCTGCGACGTCATCGAGATCAGCGGTGAAGTCTTTGACACCGACGACAGCGTTTCGCACTTCCTTGAGAAACGCCTCATCGGTGATGGTTCCAACGGCAACGTCGTCACAGGCTTGGAAGAGCCGAGCGACATTTTCCGTCATGACCATAGGCTGGTTCTCTTCAAGAACCTGCTGACTGGCCATCACTGAAAAGGTTGAGGACGCCTGGGCGGACGCCTCAGCGGACCTTGGCAACTTCTCTCCACAGGCCTCGCAGAGTCGATTTTCCGGAGGATTGGCACGACTGCACGATGGGCACAGGACCTGCTGCTCGTGCTGAAGTGCGGTCGCGTAAACGTTGCGCGTATCCTCAAGCTTCTTAGCCGTCTCGGTCAACTTGACGACACACTCGCCGAGCGCCGAAGTGTCATCGCTCTCGAGAGCGGCGATAATTTCTTCCACGGCTGCATAATGGGAGTCCACGATGTCGAGTGTGCGGGGGATCTCTTCTTGCGCCAAGACGGAGTCGATTGGCTTGCTCACATTCTGCTCGAAGGTCTCGGAGAAGGAGTCCATGAGCTCGCCGTAGTCGTCCACGACGGCTTCAAGGGCACTCTTAGAAAGATCGTTGTCTTGGAAAGCTCTTATGCACGCCAGCAAAACGTTAGTCGATGGTATGGAAGTGGGACTTTCGACCGACTGACTCATCAGTCGCTCGAGAGCCTCGGTGGAATGGAGTCGCGCATCGAGCGTTTGCATAACCGGAGTAAAAGCATCCGGGGCTGCGGGGTCAAGAGTCCCGAGCTCAGTCATGATTGCCGAACAGGCTTCATAGCCCTCTACCAATGAAGATCTACCTGGTAGTGCCAGCCCTTTGATGGCGATGACTTTCTGGACGAGACCGGCGCTGTAGTAGTCGGTCATCTCTTTCCAGGCAGGAGCCTGCACTTCACCGGAAACGATGCCTTCGGCAAGCCGGGTCAATCCATTAGCCGGAATGGTTTGGTAAGGGCCGTGGGCCGCGTAGACCACACCGTATTTTTCGACGGCGGTCGACAGTTCTGGGATGATGTCGTGGGAGCCCTCGTAAGCGGAAACGACGGCGGACATGTCTTCCTTCTCAAGCCCGTCCTTAGCGCTATCAAGCCAGTCGCCAAATTTCTCAAGAGTTGCCAAAACTTCGTCGAGAGCCCCTTTGGCCTTATCCAGGAACTCAGCCCCACGGGCTTCGGCCCGCTTGGGGACCTCCTTGAGTTCGCGCTCCACGACAGTCTTCTGTTCATCGATCAGCCTGATGGTGTCGGCTTGTGGGTCTCCACTGATCGCTGACATCAATCCGGAGCGAATCTGGTCTATGGGATGATCCGAGTCACTGTTTCCAAACATGCACACCTTACCTCAGAACGGCTTTTCTCCCCGCACGAAAGCATACCCTGCGGCAGGAACCCTTCCTTCGTGAAACAATTTATCCCGATGAGCAAACTGAATCTGTCCCCCCATCTCGATGCTCGTTATGGCAACTCTCCGAACGAGGTTCTCTTCACGAACCTCTCTTTGGGCACTCGAGTTCTGGCCGAGGAAGAGAGTTGGGAAAAATTAGCGGTCGCCAAGGACCACCCGGATGATCCGTGGTTGAAACGTGCCGAAGGTGCCTATATCTTAGTCGACAGCGAGACTCCCTATCCCATCCCGGACTTCGTTTTACGTCTGGAGGCCGCACTCAAAGACTGTGTTGAGCACACCACCGGCACGAGGCCCGAAACGTCGACTGACAAAAAAGGTTTGCTGGAATTGTTAGACGAGGCTGAAGCCATTTACCGTGAACACCACATGCCGGCACCCTATCAGGGAACCAACGCGCTGGCCGGGACCTTCTTCAAAAGCCCCCACCGGTTGGTCGACTATGCTTTCGACCACACCCGCGCATTTCTGGAGTTCGATCTCGAACCCGAAACGCCCAACCTCGACTTCTCGTTGGTGCGTCAGTTCTTTGATCGGCCCGCCCTGAAGCACCGCTACGAACAGCAATTTTGCATCCCCCTCACCACCCAGCAA
>JBBKWP010000122.1:0-12074 GCA_037968995.1 Candidatus Xenobia bacterium | reverse complement strand
ATGATGAGCCTACAAACAAAAAACATACACCCCCCAACCCAGGAGCCGGACACACGTCCGGCTCCTTCGTTTCTCACGGGTGGCCCTTTTGGGGTCAACCTGTCGTGACTGAAGACGGACCGTAGAGCCTATCGGCGGCCCAGGAATACTTGGCCAATCGCATCTTGTCAGCCGACCTGTTAACGCCCGCCTCCGCCACCACATCGCTGTTGGCGGTTTTGAGAAAATCGGAGGGGATGACAAACTTTCTGATGCCCCATAAATTGGTGACTGGAACATCATGGTCGATGGTCACTTTGGCCAGAGAGTGAAAGGGAACCTCGACACAGCCGAGGCGCCTGTCTGTAAGGGACGCGAGCCAATCGTATTGGCGTCCGACGTAAGATTTCGCTTGTTTCACAACCTGAACGGCCTGGTCATCCTTGTAGCGTGGCCGGATGGCCACGATGTGAGCCTTCTTCGCGAGCGCTTTGTCGACATCACGAAGACCGACCTGATTTGTGCTGGCGCTGGCCTCGACCACCATGCCGTCGCCTGCGTAAAGGGCGGCGTGAGTGTGATCGAGCGCTGAGGTTTTCAGCGAGACCAACCAGTGGAACATGGGATTGTCGTTGGAAAGTGTCAGCAAAATATCGCCCGGTTGGAGCTTGCTTTTGAAGTTGTCGACGTCGGTTTTGGAGACCTCGAAGGGACGAGAGTAAGGGCTGAGTTGGAACTCTTCGACGGCCTTTGGGAACAACGCTTGGAGAGGCGCGTTCAAGGCCCCGCCAACACGAGCCCCCAATTGCGCCGCTGCCCTCTTGAGCGGTCTAAAGGGTTTGTCGAGCCCTTTGACAGTGTCCCCAAAGGCCACCGTCAGGATTCCCCCCACGAGGCCGACGAGGCCTCCGACGACGGCTCCGACCGGACCAAGCAAGGCCCCACCTAGGCTGCCCATGGCGGCGGCTGAGCCCAAGGTCAATACCGTGTTCAACCCCGCCACTGCCGCCGAGGAACCGAACTGAGCCCAACCACGTTTCTGCTCGAGCGCGCTCATGCCGTCCGCCGGTTGGTAATTGAGCGTGACGATATCTTCGCCTTCGGAGGCCGCTCTTGAGAGAGGACTCCGAAGGCGGCAGGTGGCGCCAGGTTGGGCTACATCGACTGTTCTGATGATCATTTCTTATCTCCAGGGTTAGACTGTTGGTCTCAGCCTATTTCGTGCGTGTCAACCGCACCAAAAAATCGATGAACAGATTGTGAACATGATCCTGTAAGCAAGGGGCGCGCCCTGCGCCGTTTGTAGCCGGGAGATGTTGCGACATGTTGCGGGACGGTGTCGATACATCGGAAGTTTCACCTGGGCCATCGGGGCTCTCCCTCCGGAAGGTCCGATTTCAGCGGCCTAGAAAATATTTATGGGGCGACGGAAAGTTCGCAGACATGCAAGACAAAATTATGGGGTCCCTTTTGGGTCTCTTCATTGGTGACGCACTGGCTATGCCGGTGCACTGGTACTACGATCGCGCGGCCCTCCAGCGCGACTACGGCTGGGTGGACCGGTACCTGACTCCGAAGAACCCGCACGCCAACAGCATCCTTTGGCGCTCTCGCTACGAGGCGCTCAACGAAAAAGGCGAGATCCTTCACGACCAGGCGCAGTACTGGGGCCAAAAAGATATTCACTACCATCAGTTTCTTCGACCCGGTGAAAACACCCTGAACCTCCAGCTGGCCCGATTAGCCTGGTCCATATGCCAAACGGGCTACGATAAGAATCTTTACTTGTCAAAGTACGTCGACTTTATGCTCGACCCCAGCAGTCACCGCGACACCTATCTGGAGGAATGCCATAGGGGTTTCTTCACCAACTACGCCCGGGGTAAGAAGCCCGAGAAGTGCGCGGTGGAAGAGAAGCATATCGGAGGTCTGGCTCACCTCTTCCCCCCCTATCTGCACAATCGCGACGCGACCGTGGCGTTGGATCACATGGCGGCGACCCACGCGGGCCAGAAGATGAGAGAGACGGGGAAAGAGGTGTTGAACGTTTTGGAGGTCTGTCTCAGTTCAGGTGACATCGCCCAGGCTGTGGGGCCTTTACTGGGTCAGCGCCGGATGGCTTGGCTGCCCCTACCCGATGACGAGGTCATCGGTCCCAGGTTGTCCACGGCGTGCTATGTGGAAGACTCCTGGCCCGCGGTGCTTTATCTGCTGATCAAGTATCTTGACCAACCCAAAAAAGCCCTAGAAATCAACACCAACCTTGGCGGCGACAACTGCTATCGGGGGGCGGTGCTGGGCGGACTTTTAGGAGCCTATCACGGCGCTTCTGTTTGGCCCGAGGAGTGGGTCGAAGGACTGGTAGATCCTGTCGTCTTGGACTAGGAAATGTGCTTTGTGCAGCTTGAAAAGTTGAGGGTCCACAGGCCCGAGGCGCTCCCCCGCACTTCTCTCGAAATCTAGCGTCCTGGCGACAAAGTACTGTCAGTCGGGCTTCTAAAAAAAAACGAGGCTCCCCGAAAGGAGAGCCTCGTTTTTTGTTGTCTGGTTGAGAACTCTAAGGCTGCTCTTCAGCCAAGACCACGGCTAAGAACACGCAGAGGAGTCCGTTGGCTACGAGCCACAGGCGACCCAACACGAAGGGGATGTAGAGGACGCTGACGGTGGAGAGGGCTGCCGCGAACAAGAGGTGAGCGGCAAAGCCTGAGGCTAGGCCGGACACCAGTGCGCGCAAGGCGGGTTTTTGCACCACCACGATGGAGAGGAGCATGGGAATCAGGCAGCTCAAGAAGAGCGGATTCCCGTGATGAGCGGCTCCCATCAGCGGGATGCCCCAAGAGGGAATTCCCAAGGTCCAGAAGTTGCTCCAAGCGACATCGCACGGAAAGAGAACGGCCAAGAAGAAGAGGCCGCTCGAACCGAGGATGGCGGTGGGGATAGTAAGGGCGAAGAGGCCAATGGCCTTGCGTCGGAGCAAGGGCACGCCCGCGATAGCTACCAGCAAAAGGGCTAAAGCGAGTTGCACGGTTTTGAAGGTGACGCCGGACAAGTGTACTGCCGCGGCGGCATCTAGGATCCCGGCACCATAGCCTGCTTTAGGGGGCGCATCCATAGCAAGGGCGCTTTTTTGGATGACCCACTCAATGGCGTCAGGTCGAGTGACACCGGTGGAGGCGACCATGGCCGCGACTCCGGCGGCGTGAGGTGCCGCCATCGACGTGCCTTGGAAGAAGAAGTAGTCGGACTCTTTGTAGTTGCCGGGGTGGATGGTGTTCTGAAGAACTCCTCCACTGGGACCGTACTCTCGTGTATCTCCTCCGGGGGCCGCGAAGCTCACGCTTTCGCCTCGGTTGGAATAAAACGAGATGTTCTGACCTTGATTGACCGATGAGACCGAAACGGCCTCGTCGAATCCTGCGGGATATTCTTTGCGCTCCGTGGCGGAGTTGCCCGCCGCGCAAACCACGATGGTTCCTTTGCGGTGGGCGTATGCCACGGCTTCTGCCAGACTGGCGCTGGGGAAAGGTCCGCCCAGACTCATATTGATGACCGTCGCGCCGTGGTCGGCCGCGAATCGAATTCCGTCGGCTACGTCGGCAAGCGATCCGGAACCAGTGCGGCTCAAGACCTTGACCGGCATGATTTTGGTGCCGAAGGCGACGCCTGCTACACCTTTACCGTTGTTGGTGGACTGGGCGATGGTGCCGGCTACGTGAGTACCGTGACACTGGTCGTCCACGGCTTCCACGCGCTTGTTGACAAAGTCGTAGCCCGAAGCGAATCCAGTCTCATCGAGGTCCTCCACTTGGTGGAAGTCTTCGAAGTTTCGGTAGGCGACACCGGTGTCGATGACGGCGGTGACCACGTCTTTACCAATGGACAGCGGCCAGGCTTGCTGAACATTGATCATCTTCATGTGCCACTGTTCATCGAAACGCGGATCGTTGGGAAAGCTCTGCGGTTCCATGGGAAGAGCGGTGATTTCGTAGAGGTAGTTGGGGTCGAAGGTTTGGACTCGGGGGTCGCCTTCCAGTGCCTGCAGAAGGCTCGGCATCGCGGCCTCATCGACCGAGGCGATGGTGGAGTTGTGGGTTCGTCCCGGCTCACTTGAGAATCTCAGGTTGAGACTGTGGTCCTTGGCGAACTGTTGGAGTTCTGAGGAACTCAGTTCGTCGTTGAGATCGATGACGACCTCGCCGGCTACCCTAGATGGTCCAGCGGGTCGCGGACCCGCGGCATCGGGATCGCTCATTACCGTGGCTCCGACGCTGGGCCTAGGACTTTCGAGCCCGTTGCGCTTCGCGTCGGAATGGGAATTCATCATGACTATAATAGCCGTCATACATGCCGAGGCGATGGCCAGACGGCTGCGTTGACTTTTGAAAAGCTTCAAAAAATTTACCTCCAGGTTGGTCGTGGTGACGATTTCTCGTCTTCTGAGGGAAGGTCCTTGAAACCTATGAATTTGCTACTCCTCATCTGGGCGGAGAAGAGCGAAGAGAAGTTGGTGGGCCGCGGTGTTGTCGCCGCGTTCCACGGCTTGGCGCAGTCGAGCGAGTCTGTTGCCGGGCCAGGATGGCGAAAGTTCTAACGGGGTGACCCGATTGATGCCGGCAGTTCCTGAAGGCTGACAGACTTCTCCCTCGTCAACCAAGACCTCCACCATCTTCTCTCCCGGTCTTTTTCCGCTAAAGACGATTTCGATGTCCTTGTTCGGAATCAAGCCCGACAGCCGGATCAAGTTTTCCGCCAGGTCGAGAATTTTGACGGGTTCCCCCATCTCCAAGACATAGATCTCCCCACCGGTAGCCATGGCGCCGGCGCCAAGAACGAGGGCGACCGCTTCCGGAATGGTCATGAAGTAGCGCTCCATCTCGGCCGAAGTGACGGTGACGGGACCGCCTTTTTGGATCTGGGCCTGCAGGGTGGGAATCACGCTACCTCGTGATCCAAGAACGTTGCCAAACCGAACGGCGGCGAATCCAGGGGTCCCGCTGGTGTGCAAAAGGAGTTCGGTCACCCGCTTGGTCGCTCCCATAACCGAAGTGGGCGCGACGGCCTTGTCGGTGGAGAGAGCCACCAGTTTTTTTACCTTGTGTTCTTGGGCGAACTTCATCAGATTGAGAGTGCCGAAGATATTGTTGGAGCAAGCTTCCACGGCTTGGGCTTCCATCAGGGGAACGTGTTTGTGTGCGGCGGCGTGGTAGACGATGGTCGGTTGGTAGAGAGTAAAGACGGAGTCTAAGGCGCCCGTATCTTTGACGCTACCTATGAAGGGAACCAGTTCAGTGCCCATAGGGCAAAGCTCATCACGCTTGAGTTCCGAGAGAATCTCGTGGATGGAGTTTTCTCCTCGCCCGAAGAGTATGACGATGGCGGGCTCAGCCCGCAGGACTTGTCGGACGATCTCACTGCCGATGGACCCTCCCGCGCCGGTTACCAGGATCCGCTCCCCCCGTAGATAGGCGATGGATCGGTCTTGATCAAACCGAAGAGGTTCGCGCTCAAGAAGATCTTCTAAAAGGAGGGGCCGTATGGTGGCCACCTGGAGGTCGCCCTTGAGAAGGTCCTTAACCCTAGGGACCGTTCGCAACTCTAGGCCGAGGTCTCCCACGGTTTTCATGACTGTGTTGTTCTCGGCCGCGTTAAGGCCGGCCAGTATCAGTCCATCGATTTTGTCCGCGAGACTCAGAGGTTGGACCTGTTGAAGAGTTCCAAGGTACGGACAGCCTCGGATCGACCATTTGCTGGTCGTGTTGTCCACACTGATGAGACCGACCGCCTCCCCCCCACTCCTTTGCAGTTCTCGCACCGCTGTTTCGGCGGCATCGTCTGAGCCCACAATCAGGTAACGCAAACCCTGGTCGTCTCGACGACGGGACTCGCTGGTCATCCGCACGGCCAGTCGAAAGCCGGTCAACAGAAAGAAGATGGGAAAAAAGGCCAACAGTAGCCCCGAGCGGGGAAAGGCTATCCCCTGAGCGGAAAGAGCCAGGAGTTGGAAGGGAACAAAGGTGAGCCCGAGCGCGACAAGCAGATCGATGGCGTCGGAGATCCCCACGTAACGCCAAGCCCGCCCATAGAATCCGCGGAGCGCGAAAACCAGAACGGTGGTGACGGAAAGTACTAGGAAAAACCAGGTCTGTTGCTCTAAATAGGCGAGCGTTTTCACCCACCCTAGGTCGGTGCGCAGAAGAAGTGCGAGGATGAGTCCGGCCCATATCAGGGTCAAGTCACCGATCACCAAGTAGGCCCGCTCACGATGTGTCACCTCCGCTCCTTTCTCGGACATCATCTTCTCCCTGCCCAATCGCGTTCGGTGCGAGTCGTTCACGATTTTGTAACAACTTTTTTACCGGGCGAGAGGGACAAAGGATGCAACGATCCGCTATAGTAGTTCGTAAGGAGAGTCTACCTTGAGCAGTATTGACAATATCGAGAACAGAATTCGTCAGATCGAGCAAAGAATCGATCGTGGGCCCTCAATCAATTCTTCAGCCTTTCAAGAACTGATGGCCGATCAGATGAAGGCCCAACCGAAGGCGTTCGGTGCCCAGAAGCCGCAAAACAACAATCCCATGACCGCTTTGTCGCAAGGGGCTATGTTCAATCGCATGAACCTTCAGCACATGCAGGCGGCGCCCACCGCTGAAGTGGTTCCATTGGCTCAGTCTAACGGAGTGTCTTGCGGACAGACGAGCGTCGCTATGTGTCTCAATTCATTGACCGGCAAATCATTCACCGATATGGACATCGACCAAAAGCATGGTTTCCAACTGCTCAACGCGTTGAAAACCGAAAGCCAAGAGGCGGGATACGACTGGCGCGATGCTGGTAATGTTTCCAATGAATCTTGGGCGACCATCGACCAAAAGGTCAATCAAGAGAAGCTTCCGGTTATGATAGCCCTGAACGGACCTGAGTTTTCCCCTTCGGGTCGCGGGCATATCGTGACGATCGTGAAAACGGAAGGCGAGAACGTGACTTTCGCCGACCCTGCGACCGGACAGTTGAGAACGACCACCAAGTATGCAATGCAGACAGCGCCGTCCCATCCCGATGGCAACTTCGTCTTCGTGGCGGATCGCTTGAACGCGACTCCGCCTCAGATGCCCGCTGCACTCCCCATCGCCAGCAACGATGATGGCTTCACGTCTTTCTAAACTCCCCGCGCCAGATACCATAAAAAAAGAGTCCTCGAAACCGGGGGCTTTTTTTGATTCCCGCCCCATGTCTTTGGAACTGGAGCGAGACGCTCCGTGTGGGTTCGCCATGGGCGGAAAAGGAGTCCGTTCAGTTTTCCCAAAGACAACGACGTGACCTCAGAAACTGATTGTAACCTCACCCGTATAGGCATCACTTTTCGCGAGAACCATGAAGGTGCGGCGCTGGCCGCTCAACGCGCCAAAGAGAAGGTCGAGTCGCTCGGCGGCAAAGCCTTTATGCTCGAGGAAGTCCTTGACGGTGAGAAGGTGGATTGCCTGCTCGCCCTAGGTGGAGATGGAACGCTACTCCACGCCGCTCGACTGATGGCGGCCGACCAAGTTCCAGTGATGGGGGTCAACTTCGGACGAGTGGGTTACCTTTGTACTGTCAGCGAAGAGCAGATGGAGCGGGCCCTCGAGTGCCTTTTTGAGGGAACCTATATCGTCGAAGAACGAGCGATGATTCGAGCCAGCGTCTTCAACCGCCGCGAAGAAGTTTGGCGCGTGGACGCTCTCAACGAAGTTTTGATCGGCGGCAGCAATCGGACTCTTACTTTAGAGATCGAGATCAATGGCGAATGCATTGGGCAGGTCATTGGCGACGGAGTGATCTTAGCTACTCGCACAGGTTCGACCGCCTACGCCATGTCCGCGGGCGGGCCCGTAGTACTCTTGGAATCGCTCATTTTGGTGACCGCTAACGCGATCAGTTCCGCACTTCTGGCCCCGACCGTGTTGCCCTTGGATACCAAGGTTTCGATCCATAATCGAACCAAAGTGACTCGGCCCTATGTAATAGCTGATGGTCAGAAGGATTATCAGATCCTCGACGGCACCGTGATTGAACTCGTTCGCTCCCCCCTTTCGGTCCGCCTGATCGACCCACGCCTCGTCAGTTCTATCGCGAAACTCACCAAGCGCTCCCTAATCCGAGGTTAAATCGGTTTTCTATAGCCACTTCTCTATTCACTTGCTCCTGAAACTTTGACGTCGGGATATCTCCCCTATCCTATCCACTTGGATAAACTTCCTTCCTTTTGCAGGAGGCGCCTTGTCGCTATACCTTAGCCCTGTTATACTTAACAGGTCGCATCTCAGGGGATTGAGAGACGACGCTGTTGGGGGGGAAAGAAAGATTGTGTCAACACTTCGAAAAAAGGGCCTAAGGCTCACCGCCGAGGCGGATCTCAAAACGAGTGAAACTCCAGATGGTTGTTGGGTCGCGTGGATCGAACGAGACGGTGCTCCGGTGACATGCGAATACGGGAAACCGCGACTGTTTGAGGGAGCGACTCGCTATCAAGCTCAGTGCAGCGCTTTTCGCTGGTACTGCCCGGAAAATTCTTTTGCTAAAAGATTTCGGGGCTACCGAACCGCCGCATCGTCCTAAGCGCGACAACGGCATCTCAAAACGCCACCTTCGCAGGGACGAGCAGAACGCAAGTCTAGAGAACAACGCGAGTCGCTTTTACGGGTTGCCCGAGAAATTTTTCTCCTCGACTCTCAAAGGACTCGGGCTCACCGCTGACTTGATAGGTCACTGTCCCGAGATCTGAACCGTCTGTTGGGAAGTACCACTCCCCCAGCGTCCTTGGAATTAAAGCGGCCGGGTCGATGACAGACACCGCTTTACCCAGAAGCGGCTTGAGAACCGGCAACAGGAGTGGGTAATGTGTGCATCCTAGAATAACGGTGTCCACTTCCCGCTCTTGCATAAGCATTACGTATTTCTGTAAGATCCTCTGCGATTCTGCAGAGCCGGAATCACCTTCTTCAACGATCGGCACCAACTCTGGGCAACCGATTTCGAAGACTTCAGGCACCAGGCCCGTGCCCAGTTGCGCCGCCGCCAGACGGAGACTGGCGGCGTAAACTCCTGAGCGGGCCGTGAGGGGCGTGGATAGGACGGCAATGCGTCCCCGTTGTGTCACTTGTACCGCATCGGCGCAGGCGGCGTCGATCACTCCGATGACAGGGACGGTCACGACGGTCTTCAGGGCGGAGAGGGCCAGTGCCGATGAGGTGTTGCAGGCTACCACCAAGGCTTGGCAACCCTCCCCCACCAGATGTCTGGCGATGTCTGACACTAGACTGACCACATCATCGGCGTCCCGATCGCCGTAGGGGACATGCGCGGTGTCGCCAAAATAGACATAGGAGCGACGAGGATGGGTCCCCAACAGTTGCTTCAAGACCGTGAGGCCTCCTAAGCCGCTGTCGAATACGCCGATTTTCTTGATCGGAACAGGACTAGCCATCAGCGACGTCCAGCTAATTCCGGAATATTGAGGGCCGCGAGGGCTTTGAGTGCGGCGATCTCAGGGTGGAGGCGTGCGGTGCCCCCCTGTAGATAGCAGAGGTAAGGTTCTCGCTCAGGACCGTCGGCGGAAAGTTCGGCTGACGAACCCTGTATGAAAGTGCCGCCGGCCATCAGGATCGGATCCCGGTAGCCAGGTTGGACGACGGAAATGGGTGTGGCTTTGGCGTCCACGAGACCGACGCTTTGGACGGCTTTGCAGAACGTTCGTTGGGCCGCGACCGATCCGAGGGTCACGGATTGAATGGTGTCCGTTCGGGGGTCGTCCCAGCCGGGTGAAGTAGGAAGCCCCGCTTCTTGAAAGAGCCAAGCAGCGACGACCAAACCTTCCAAGCATTGAGCGACGGTTTGGGGGGCCATGGAGAATGCCTGAACCATAGTGCGGGCGAAACCTAGGGTGGGGCCTACGTGCCCGGACAGGCCCGGCGCGGTGAAGGCGACGAGAGTGGCCTCCACAGCTTCGGCGGTGCCCGCGACGTAGGCGCCTGTAGGGACGATGGTCGCTCCCAAGTTTTTGATCAGAGAGCCGATCACGAGATCGGCCCCGAATTCACTCGGCTCAGAGACTTCGACCATCTCTCCGTAGCAGTTGTCCACCAAGATCTTGACGCTCTGGCCCCCCTCACTACGGACCACTTCGATGGCCTTGGCGAGTTCGTCGACGGTCAGCGAGCGACGGGTGGTATATCCACGAGAGCGCTGCAAGAAGACAACACCCGTGGTGTCATCAATCGCCCGACGAAGGCCGTCCAAGTCAATGATGCCCTCTCTAAGAGGTACCTCGCGATAGGAAATCCCGAAGGTGGCTAGAGAGCCGGGATAGTCGACCGGGTGACCGATCACCGGAAGCAAGGTGTCGTAGGGGGCTCCGGTCGCGCTCAAAAGTGTTTGTCCGGGGCGTAAATTCCCGCGCAACGCCGACGCTATCGCGTGTGTGCCGCTCATCCATTGAAGCCGCACCGCGGCGGCTTCGCACCCGAAAATCGCGGCGGTCAAACGGTCAACTCCCTCTCGAGCGACATCGCCGTAGCCGTAGCCGGTACTTCCGGAAAGTTCTCCTTCAGACATCGGGCAGCGGGCGAAAGCGGACATGACTTTGGCGAAATTTTCGTCCGCGCGGGACCTGATTTGGGCGCGGACCTCACGTGTGGCAGTTCGTGCACGTCGCCACGACGCGATGGAAGTTTGGGAAAGACCTACGCTAAGGAGTGAGGATTCATGCATCGGGGGCGGTTCGCAAGGGAAATACTCTTCCCCTTCAGGATAGTAGGCTCCCCGACTTCGCAGATATGATCACTATAAAGGAAATCTTGGCCAGGATAAATTGATTTTATGATTAACCATAAAGGATGCCCACTCGTGTGATGATAGCTGAAGACCATCCCCAAGTGCGCTCAGGGCTACGCCTCTTGATCGACGCGGAAGACGATCTGGAGGTATGCTGTGAGGCATCGGATGGAGAGGAGGCTATCGAAAAAGCTAAGGCCCATCGACCCGACTTGCTCTTACTCGACCTGAGTATGCCCCGTAAAGGCGGACTAGAAGTTGCCAGGATTCTGAATGTCGAGTTGCCGGAGACTGCTATCCTCGTCCTGACCATGCACGAGGAAGAGGGCTACTTTTTTCAGCTTCTCGATGCCGGAGCCAGTGGCTATGTCATCAAAGGTTCTGCTCCGTCCGACCTGTTGTCTGCTATCCGTTCCGTGAGTCGAGGCGGTGTAGTCCTTCATCCGAGTCTGGCTAAAGGTTTGGTGCAACGATTTCGGACTCAGAACAGTGAAACTGTCAGCGAAAAGGCGGACTGTCCAGCCTTGTCGCCGAGAGAGCGCGAAGTGCTCGACTTGACCGCCAAGGGCATGACGGCCCGTGAAGTCGGGAAGGCTCTAGAGATAAGTTCGAATACAGTGGAGCGCCATCGCGCCAACATCATGAATAAACTCGGGCTTTCCAATCGCGCGCAGTTGGTGCGCTACGCTGTTGAAAACGGTTTCTTGCGTAAATAAAATAAGCTCCTCTGCGTGGGCAGAGAAGCTTCGGCGGATGCCCCTACTTCCACTTATAACTTATCAAAGTTTCCTATCGTTCGCATCCTGAAAAATGACCATTTCTTATAGAAGATTGTCTGGCGAGGCTGTGAACCTTGCTATGGCGGCCTGTAGGCGCGGTAATACTTCTCCATAGAAAGTAAACATTTCTTTAAGAACGTCTCCTTTGGGAGCGACTTCGCGCCTTGCGACTGCCGGGCTCTCCTGGTTTGGGAGCGGATTTCGGGGCCGACTTGGGAACGAATTTCGTGACACCCCGCTCGGTGCCCACGCCGATTTTGATGGATTCCAGGTGCTCGGCCATGGCGATCTGGTCGGCGATGGGTAGGCCGTCTAGTTTCTTGGAGACTTGCTTTTTCACCGATAACATCTCATCTCTTAAGGCGGCGGCCGTTTCGAATTCCAAATTTCTTGCAGCTTCGAGCATAGCCCCCTCCATTTGGCTTAAGAGATCTCTCAGTTCTTCGATCTCCATCCCGGCGTGTTTATCACGACGCTTTTCCGTAGATTCTCGAGCCTGGTAGCCCA